>NZ_CACWPP010000003.1 GCF_902762735.1 uncultured Ruminococcus sp. | reverse complement strand
GGTTCTTGGCGTATATTTTTCCCCCGCCGCAGGCGGGGGAAAAATATACAACGCTCAATTATCCTTTTGTTTACCGCATTTTTAGTTGGTGTGCTAAAGGGATAGTCATAAAACAAATTGTAAATTCTCACAAATGGTCTTGCAAATAAGGTTTACTTATGCTATAATGACACAAGCATAAACAAAAGTGCAGGTGAAGATGATCAGAATACACGCTTGATATATTACTGCCCGTGTCTCAATGGGGCAGAGTATCAGGGTGATAAAAGATAGGTGATAAGATGTATATTTGTCCCGTATGTAAAGATAAACTGAAACGAACAGAAAACTCATGGCGATGCCGTAACGGGCACTGTTTTGATATTGCACGCAAAGGGTATGTCAATCTGCTGACCACCGCAAAGCATAACCCTAAGACAGCGGGCGATAATGCTGAGATGGTCAAGGCGCGTACAGAGTTCCTCGATAAGGGCTATTACAGACCTTTAGCCGAAAAGCTGAGAGAGGTCGCGGGCGAAGTCCTGAAAGATAATGACAGCCCTGTTATCATCGACAGCGGGTGCGGTGAGGGCTTCTACACGGCTGAATTGGCAAAACTCGGCAAAGCGCATATCTTCGGTATCGACATCTCAAAACATGCGGTGGCGCACTGCATGACAAGGGTGCATCTGGCGGGCATAACGAACTGTCAGTTTGCGGCGGCATCTTCCTTTGAACTGCCTTTTGCCGACAAAAGTGCAGATATGGTCGTAAGTGTGTTCGCTCCCGTCAGCAACGACGAGTACGCCCGCGTGCTGAAAAAGGGCGGTGCGCTGATAGTCGTGTCGCCGTCACCTCGTCATCTGTTTGAACTTAAAGCCGCAGTCTATGACGAGCCTTACGAGAACAAGCCGAATGTCTACGGGCTTAACAAGTTCACGCTTGGCAGTGAGGTATGCTTTGAATACAGCGCAGAGATCGCTTCGCAGGCGGATATATACAGCCTTTTTATGATGATACCATATTTCTACAAGACATCGGAAGAGGGAATGGCGCGGCTGAGAGCGCTTGATGATATTGAAGTCACCTGCGGGTTTATGATACAGACCTATTATAAAAAGTAGTACGCTTTTTTGTACGGAAAAGAGAGGGTAAATATGGATAGGGATATTTTCTGTAAAGGCTACACATGGGGATTTTTCAGCCGTGAAGGCGAAATGCTGACCGATAAGGCTGAAGAGTCGATGAAGCGCCTTGCATCTAACGGGCTGGACTGGATATGCATAACAGTCAACGGCTGGCAGGAAACTTTTTACAGTACAGTTATCTTTTCGATGTACGGCATGACACAGACCGATGAAGAGATAATACACGCAGTAAAGATGGCAAAGTCGCTGGGGCTGAAAGTCTGCCTGAAACCGATGGTCAACTGCCTTGACAGGTCGTGGCGCGCGCGTATAGATTTCCCCACAGAAGAGGGCTGCGGCTACTGGGAGAAGTGGTTCAGGTCTTATAATAATTTCATGCAGCACTATGCAAAACTGGCTGAAAAACTGGGCTGTGAGATGCTCTGCACAGGCTGTGAGATGGCAGGCATGGACAAGCAGGCTGACCTCTGCCGCGATATGGTGGCAAGGGTGCGCAAGGTATACAGCGGCATAATAATGCACAACATAAATCATGGAGATGAAATGCGCTTCAAATGGCTCGATGCAGTCGATGTTATAGGAATAAGCGCATATTACCCCGTCACCGATGCCGAACATACAGGCATCGACACCATGAAACAGCGCTGGGCAGAAGTCGTAAAACGCCTTGAAACATGCCATGAACATTTCGGCAAACCCATAATGTTCGCTGAGATCGGTGTGCGCAGCGAAGAGGGCTGTACCGCCTATCCTTGGGATTTCCACTACCGCCCCGAAAAAAAGACCGATGAGCAGGAACAGGCTGATTTCTACGAGAGCGCTATGGCGGCAACATGGGATATACCCTGGTTCTGCGGATATTTCTGGTGGGACTGGAAAGCAACTCTGCCGCCCATCGAAAAGGCGAAGGAGAACCGTGATTTCACCATATACGGCAAACTCGCCGAGCAGACGCTTAAAAAGTGGTACACCGAAAAATAAAAATACGGGAACGAGCGAACATCATCACTCGTTCCCGTTTTGTTATATCTTTTTAGGCTTTGCGAAATTAGCGAAAATTTTCTTTGTGCCAACTTTGTCGAAGGCTATCTCCAGCATCGTGTCGCCTGCCATCGGTGTAACGCCGACCACAGTGCCCTCGCCGAATTTTTTGTGCATCACTCTGTCACCCACATTGTAGCTTTCGGATGATGCCGATGCTTCGGACTTTTTCGCCGCATTGTACATGGCTATCTGCTTGCCGAGAGAAAGGTTCGGATTTGCAGTGGGAGCAGCGCCCTCGCTGAGTTTTGGTATCTGTTCTTCGATATTCTCTTTCGGCAGTTCACGCACGAACATCGACTCGCGGTTGTGCTGAACGTTACCGAATAGCATTCGCTCACCCGCATATACAAGATGAAGCTCTTCCTTCGCCCTTGTCATGGCAACGTATGCAAGACGGCGTTCTTCCTCTATCTCTATATCGCTCTCCATGCTCCTGCCGGACGGGAAAACATTGTCCTCAAGACCTGCCACGAACACCACAGGGAATTCCAGACCCTTTGCCGCGTGCATGGTCATCAGTGCCACATAGTCGCCATTCTCATCGAGTGTGTCGATGTCGGTGTACAGCGCCACCTCTTCGAGAAAACCTTCCAGTGACGGCTCTTCTGCCTCTTCTTCGTATTTTGCCATAGTGGATTTCAGTTCTTCGATGTTTTCGAGCCTTGCTTCGCCCTCAAGCCCTTGCTGCAAAAGATAACTGCCGTAGCCTGTCTTGTCAACCACTGCATCGAGCAGGTCGGGCAGGGAAGATATGTCTGCAAGGTCGGTGAGGTCGTCTATCATAAATGCGAATTCCGTAAGCGCTTTTGACTTTTTTGCCAGCGGCACATATTCGGGCGAATGCTCCATAATATATATGGCATCTTCCCCCAAGTCGGAAACTATCTGTTCGATGACCCTCACAGTTGCATCTCCGATACCGCGCTTCGGCTCGTTGATTATCCGCCTTAGTCTGAACATATCCGAGTGATTGTTTATTACCTCCAGATAAGCCAGTATATCCTTGACTTCCTTGCGGTCATAGAATTTCAGTCCGCCGAATATCTTATAGGGGATACTCGCTTTTATCATCGCCTGTTCAAGCGCGTTTGACTGGGCATTCATGCGGTAGAGTATGGCGTGGTCGCCGTAGCGCCTGCCTTTTTCGGTGTTTTCGGTGATGACCTTCGCTATGTAGGATGCTTCTTCGCGCTCGGTCATCGACTTGTGAACTATGACTTTCTCGCCGTCACCGCTGTCAGTCCAGAGGTTCTTGCCCTTTCTGCCAACATTGTGACTTATCAGCTTGTTGGCACAGGTGAGTATGTTCTGGGTCGAGCGGTAGTTCTGCTCCAGCTTTATGACATCTTCGGGGCGGCAGCCGAACTCTTCCTCAAAGTTAAGGATATTTTCGATGGTAGCACCGCGAAAACGGTAGATACTCTGGTCATCATCACCCACAACACAGATATTGCCGTACTTCTGCGAAAGCAGTGATACCAGCCGAAACTGTACTTTGTTGGTGTCCTGATACTCGTCCACCATTATGTATTTGTAAAGATTTTGATAGTGATCCAGCACATCGGGCTGTTTCTCGAAAAGATCTACCGTGTGGCAGATTATGTCATCGAAATCCATAGCGTTGCTGGCGCGAAGTTCAGCCTGATAGCGCTTGTATATCCTTGCGATGGTATCCTTGCGGTAGTCGCCCGCAGCTTCACGGGCAAATTCATCGGGACCTGTCATCGAATCCTTTGCATTCGAGATCTCTGTCATTATCGACCTTATGGGGAACATCTTCTCGTCGAGATCCATCGTGCGCATCACCGATTTTATCACGCGCTTTGAATCATCGGTGTCGTATATGGCAAAACTCTGTGTAAAACCGATATGTGTGCATTCCCGCCTGAGTATCCTCACGCATGCCGAGTGGAATGTCGCCGCAGTGATGCCCTTGCCCTCTTCACCGAGTATATTTGCGATACGGTCTTTCAGTTCGCCAGCTGCTTTGTTTGTAAAAGTTATCGCCAGTATGTTCCACGGTCTGACAGGTCTGAAACCTATCACCTGTGCCAGCCGAGCGCCGTCATCAGTCCTGCCCTCAGCATAATCAGCTATGAACTGCGCCTCCTCAGGCGTGAACTCCTGCTGATATGTGGTCTCATAGGCATCTCCGAAATGTATCATGTTTGCGATGCGGTTTATAAGAACAGTTGTTTTTCCGCTGCCCGCGCCCGCAAGTATCAGCAGCGGACCGTTGATGTGGAAGACAGCTTTTTGCTGCATGGGGTTCATTCTGCTGAAAAAGCGTTCAAGAGCTTTCTTTTTCAATGTATTGATATTGTCCATCAGTATACCTCCGTTATCTAAGACATATATTATATCATATATTTTTCAGTTTGAAAAGGGATAATAATGAATTTTTTCATAAATCGCTTTGCAGTACCAAAATTCGTACAGAAATATTCTTTGGTGAATATGCCCTTGACATTCGGACAAAAATAGAGTACAATATAATAAGATATTTTTGTTCGGATAATATTCCGCATTGACACGCGGATCATATCGGCTGCCTCGTTACAGCTTTTATTAATATAAGGGCTATCCATTCAGCCCAAGGCTGCCGCTTTATACACCTATCTAACGGAAAAATCAAATAATCATCGGGCTTCGTCTGCCCGAAAGAAAGGAGCTTTTTGCGCACCGCTGCGCCAAGGCTTGTTTGCAGTGCGATCGTGCGCATTTATCACATCATGGCTAATAATAATTCTAATTCCGAAAAGAGAAAGGCATCAAAACGATACACACCTAAACAGGGTAAGCTGAGAGGTGTTCCGCTGAAACGCAAGAATGACGGAGCATCGGCGCAGAACAAGCTGCGTCCGAACGGAAGGGCGGCTTCACAGCGTACTTCTAAGGACGCGCAGAGGCGTACACCTGTCAAGATAATCCCGCTGGGCGGTCTTAATGAGATAGGCAAGAACTTCACGGTAATCGAATGCTCAAACGACATGTTCATCATCGACTGCGGACTTGCTTTCCCTGACAGTGAGATGCTGGGTGTCGATATAGTCATACCCGATTTCACATATGTGGAGAAGAACCTTGAAAAGCTGCGCGGCGTTGTCATAACTCACGGGCATGAGGATCATATCGGCGGTCTGCCGTATTTTCTAAAAAAGTTCCCAAGTGTGCCTGTTTACGGCACAAGGCTGACCATCGGACTTATCGAGGGCAAACTGCGCGAACATGAACTTCTGGGCAGTGTAAAGCTGAATACCGTGACACCACGTCAGACTATCAGAATGGGCTGTATGGCGGTCGAGTTCATAAGGGTCAACCATTCTATCCCCGATTCGGTGGGCATGGCTATCCATACACCCGCAGGCGTGCTTATCCATACAGGTGACTTTAAGGTGGATTACACTCCCATCGAGGGCGGCATAATCGACTTGCCGCGCTTTGCCGAACTGGGCAACAAGGGCGTTCTGGCGCTGATGTCAGATTCCACCAACTCCGAGCGTCCCGGCTATACCGCCAGTGAGCGCAAGGTGGGCGACAACCTCGAAATGCTTTTCACAAAGGCTGAGGGCAAGCGCATAATCATCGCAACTTTCGCATCTAACATACACCGCGTCCAGCAGATAATCAACAACGCTGTCAACACAGGCAGAAAGGTGGCTGTTTCGGGGCGCAGTATGGTGAATGTCATAAGCGTCGGCATCGAACTGGGCTATCTTAAAGTGCCCGACGGTGTGCTGATAGATATTGACATGATAGGCAGATACCTGCCCGAACAGATAGTGCTTGTCACAACAGGCAGTCAGGGCGAGCCGATGTCTGCACTTTCGAGAATGTCGATGAACGAGCATCGCAAGGTAAGCATAACTCCGCAGGATTTCATCATCATCTCCGCCAACCCCATACCCGGCAACGAGAAGCTGGTCACAAGAGTAGTAAATGACCTGATGAAGCTGGGCGCTGAGGTGGTCTACGAGAAGATGTATGAAGTACACGTTTCGGGTCACGCTTGTCAGGAAGAGCAGAAGCTGATGCTCGCCATCACAAAGCCGAAGTTCTTCATACCCGTACACGGCGAGTTCAAGCACCTTATGAAGCATAAGCAGACTGCCATGGCAGTAGGCATACCCGAAGAGAATATCATAATCGCGGGTATAGGCGATGTCATAGAAACTGACGGCGTTGACATGCGCATCACAGGTGAAGTGCCTGCGGGCAAGGTGCTGGTGGACGGTCTTGGTGTCGGCGATGTGGGCGCGATAGTCCTCAGGGACAGAAAACATCTGGCTGAGGACGGACTGATAATCGCTGTTGCGACCATAGACCGCTCTGTGGGCGAGATACTTTCGGGACCCGACCTTGTGTCGAGGGGCTTTGTATACGTCCGTGAAAGCGAAGAGCTTATGAACGAGGCAAAAGAACTGCTGACAGAAACTCTCCAGACCTGCCTTGATAATAATATGCACGAATGGAACGCGATAAAGGGCAAGATGAAAGACAATCTCTCGGATTTCATATTCAGAAGGACAAAGAGAAGCCCCATGATATTGCCGATAATAATGGAGATATAGTAAAACGCTGTATGAACATATAAAGGATATTTGCAAAGGAGTTGACAGGCAGTGAAAAAGAACAGAAACTTTCTGGTGCTGCTGGGGGCTACAATGGGCGTTATCGCTGTTGTGGCGCTTATAGGGGCATTTATGCTGCATTCAACCGTTGAGAAGCAAGGTTCGGGCAGTGTGCTGATACTTGTCTCTGTTGTGAGCATTCTTCTTCTGCTGCTGGAAGCATTCGTTTTCAGAAATCAGACGCATAAATATCTTACAAAGACAGCCACTCAGCTTGTAAGGACACAGAGAGACTCACTGCTGTATTTCCCCGCACCGTGCGTCATACTCGATAACGAGAACAGCGTGGTATGGTTCAATAAGCTCTTTGAGGAGAACATGTATGATATTGACCCTTACGGTGAACAGCTCACCGAGATAATGAATATCGACCTTGACCGCGCCTACGGCGAGGAGGGCTGTCAGATATGTCTGAACAAGCGCTACTACGTGGCACATGCGGTGCAGTCCGACCTGCGCAACGGGCTGTCGATGGTCTATTTCAAGGACGTTACAGATTATACGGAACTCAGGTATGAAGCCTATCAGTCGCACAACGGTGTTATAATCATAGTTATTGATAATTACGATGCTATGATGTCGGACATTCGCGAGAGTGAAAAGGCGCATGTCGCTGTTGAGATAGAAAAGCTGATGGAACGCTTTCTCGAAGGCACGACCGCCATCGCAAAGAAAGTTTCAGATGATAAGTTCTATGTTTTCATGGAGGAGAGATACCTTTCACGCAAGATAGAGAACAGGTTCAGGATACTTGAGGAAGCAAGGCAGATACGCATAGGCGGCAAAACAAATGTCACGCTTTCGATAGGTGTCGGCAGGGAAGGCAAGGGTCTTGAAGAGTGCGAAAAGCTGGCTAAACAGGCGCTGGAACTCTGTCAGGGACGCGGCGGCGACCAGGCAGCTTACCGCGAGAACGGCGAATTCAGGTTCTTCGGAGGCGTGTCTGCGGGTGCTGATAACAACAACCGTGTAAAGATACGCATATTTGCCGAAACTCTGCTGGAGATAATCAAGCCCGGCAGTATAGAAAGCATGGGCAATTACAGGACAGAAGCCGAAGATGCACAGGGCTTCCGCAGGGTGCTGATAATGGGTCACAGGTTCGGTGATCTTGACAGCATCGGCTCGGCAACAGGTCTGTGCTGTGCGCTGAGGAAGATGGTTTCCGAATGCTATGTGGTGGTGGATAAAGAGAAGAACCTCGCTTTATCGCTGATAAATTACATCGAAGAGAATGAGATCTCAAATTACTATATAACTCCCGAGCAGGGACTTGACAGGCTGGATTCCGATACGCTGGTCATAGTTGTGGATACTCATAATCCCGAACTTGTCGAGTCTAAGGAAATGATAGAGCGGGCTAAGAACATAGTCGTTATCGACCATCACAGGCGTATGGTCAAGGGAATAGAGCCGCTTATAGCACAGTGCCTTGAACCTGGTGCTTCGTCGGCGGCAGAACTTGTCACCGAGATAATAGAGCTTTGGGGCGACAGGACGAGCATTGACGCACATGCGGCTGAGGCTCTGCTTTCGGGCATAATGCTTGATACAAAGTATTTCGTGATGAAAACAGGCGTTACGACCTTTGAAACGGCAGCTTACCTCAAAAAGATGGGCGCTGATACCATCACGGTAAAGTCGATGTTCGCAAATTCCATAGAAACATATCACGAAAAGTCAAAGGTCATCAATTCTGCCGAGATATACCGCAAATGTGCCATCGCACGGGCTGACGGAAGTTTCGGGAATGTGCGCGTGGCGGCTTCACAGGCGGCTGATGAGATGCTGGGCATAACGGGCGTTTTCGCATCTTTTGTTATGTATAAGCAGGGCAATATAGTGAATATATCTGCAAGAAGCATGGGCAGATACAACGTTCAGGTCATAATGGAGGCACTGGGCGGCGGCGGTCATCTGACGATGGCGGCGGCGCAGATGCCTGTTGAACTTGATGAAGCTGAAAAACAGCTTCGTGAAGCAATAGACGATTATATAAGAAACAATACAAAATAAAGAAAGGCGTGTTGAAAATGAAAGTTATTTTACTTAAAGATGTTAAAGGTTCGGGCAAGGTGGGAGATACCCTGAACGTGGCTGACGGCTACGCAAGAAATTTCCTGATAGCAAGGGGTCTGGCTGTTGAAGCAAACGCTAAGAACCTCAATGACCTCGCAGGCAAGAAGGCTTCCGAGCAGCACAAGATAGATGTTGAAACTGCTGACAACAAGGCTATCGCCGAGAAGATAAAGGATAAGGAAGTTGTTATCAAGGCGAAGGCAGGTCAGGGCGGCAAGCTGTTTGGCGCTGTCACTGCGGGTGTCGTTGCAGAGGCGCTGAAAGAACAGTTCGGCGTTGACGTTGACAAGAAGAAAATCAGCCTGAATGCCGATATAAAGGCATTTGGTGATTTCACTGCAAATGTCAAGATGACACACGGCGTATCCTGCGGCATAAAAGTTAAAGTCGTGGAGGAATAATATGCCCGATCGCACAGATATTATTGAATATGATGGTTCTGCGCCTGCTGAAAACATTCAGCGGGCGATACCATACAGTCCCGAAGCGGAGGAAGCCGTTATCGGCTGTATACTGCTTGACCCGATAGGAACGCGCGAAAAAGCTATGGAAATGCTCAAGCCTGAGAATTTCTATATGCCTCAGCATCAGAAGATCTTTTCCATACTGATGAGAATGTTTACGACGGGTAAACAGGAGGATATTATCACTGTTGTCGATGAATGCGTAAATACAGGCGTTTTCGAGACAAGCAGCATGGCTATGAACTATCTGTATGGTCTGATGGAGAACGTGCCATCGACAAAAAATATCGAAAGCTACTGCAATATCATTCTGCAAAAGGCGCAGATGCGTGCTTTGGTAAATGTTGCAAATGAAATAATCGAGGGCGTTAATAAAGGCGGAAATGATCCCGGCGCACTGCTTGACAGCGCCGAACAGAAAATTTTCAATATCCGTCAGGGCAAAGATGTTGAGGGTCTGACAAGGATAAGCGATGTCATTGTCGAGACTTTCCATCACCTCACAGAAATATCAGGTCCCGACGCGGCTGAATTTCAGGGCGCAAGATCGGGCTTTTCACAGCTTGACAGCATAACGACAGGTCTGCAAAAGACTGACCTGATAGTGCTTGCGGCAAGACCTGCGATGGGTAAATCGGCTTTTGCGCTGAATATGGCAGTAAACTGCTGTAAGGCGACTAAGCGCGATGTTGTCATATTCTCACTCGAAATGGGCAAAGAACAGCTGGTATCGAGAATGCTGGCTTCAGAAGGCAAGGTCAACAATACTCTGCTGAGAAACGGCGAGATGAAGGACGATGACTGGACAAAGCTGGCAGAAGCGGCAGATGTGCTGTCTCAGCTGCCGATCTACCTTGATGACGGCGCGGGCGGCGTAACTGTGCCGAAGATGAAAGCGAAACTCAGAAGAATGAAAAATCTGGGTCTTGTAGTCATCGACTACATACAGCTGATGGAGTCGCCGAACAAGCACAGCAACCGTGTTACCGAAGTTTCCGAGATCACCAGACAGATAAAGCTGATGGCTAAAGAGCTGAGTGTGCCGATAATCGCACTGTCACAGCTGTCGCGTAGTTCGGAAAAGCGTGAGGATAAGCGCCCCATGCTCTCCGACCTGAGAGAATCAGGTTCTATCGAGCAGGACGCAGATATAATCATGTTCCTTTACAGAGATGCTTATTATGCAGACTCGAAGGAAGACCAGACTGTGGCAGAATGTATCGTGGCGAAAAACCGTCATGGTCAGACGGCAACAGTCAAACTCAGCTGGATAGGCGAGTACACATTGTTCAGAGGATTGGAATTCAGAAAAGATGAAAAGTGAGTTAGCCGCAAAGGTTGAGAGAACTATCCGAAAATTTCATATGGCTGTAAAGGGCGAGCGCTTGCTGGTCGGGCTTTCGGGCGGAGCAGACAGCGCTGCGCTCCTTTTGTGTCTTAATGAACTGGGATACGATGTTTCGGCGTGCCATGTCAATCACTGTATTCGCGGCGAAGAAGCTGACAGGGATCAGCATTTCTGCGAAAGGCTGTGTGAAGGGCTTGGTATCGGGATAACAGTCAGGCGCGTCGATGTACCCGCCTATTGTCGTGCTAATCCCGTGTCGGAAGAAGAGGGCGCAAGGCTGTTGAGGTATAATGCTTTACAGGAAATATCTGCCGATAAGATATGTACAGCTCATAACCTTGACGACTGCCTTGAAACAACGCTGTTCAACCTCGCAAGAGGATCGGGGCTGAAAGGCATAGCATCTATCCCGCCTGTAAGAGGGAATATCATCCGACCGCTGATAGAATGCAGCAGAGAGGAGATAGAAGCATATCTGGCAGAACGCGGACAGAACTTCGTCACAGATTCTACCAATCTGCTTGACGAGTATTCGCGAAACAAGCTTCGCCACAAAGTTGTGCCTGTTTTGAAGGAGATCAATCCTGTACTGATGGAAACTTTCGCCAAGACCCTCGGGTATATCCGTCAGGACAGTGCGTATATGGAAAAACTTGCCGATAAAGCATTTGAAGATTGTATCATCGGCGATGGCTTTTCGCGAACAGCTGTCAGAAAACTTGATTATCCTATTCGCCGCAGGGTCATAATGCGCATTTTGGCAAAAAATGAGATAGAGATAAGTCAGGATAAAATCGAGTTAATTGAACAGCTTATTATTGAGGGCGGCAAAGCAAGTGTCAAGGCGAACAGCTTTGCTTACACTAAGTCTGATGTCCTGTATATTTACAGTGAAAAAGATATGCCCGATCAATCGGCTGATGAGATCGGGATAGTCCCCGATACTGTAATTGATTGGCAGAACAGACGGGTCTGCTTTAAAATTATAGAAATTGATGGAAAATTTGAAAATGTTAATAAAAAGTTTGCAAATTCTTGCTTAGATTATGATAAAATAAAAGGTGTTATTGTGTTAAGAAAGCGCCGTGCAGGTGATAAGCTAAGACTTGTCGGGCGTGATTTCAATTCTGATGTCAGGGTGCTGATGAAACAGAATTTTCCTGCGCATAAGCGGGACAGCGCTGTTATCCTGGCTGATGATGACGGTGTTGTGCTGGCTGAGGGCAGCGGTGCAGCTGATAGGGTCAAAATAGACAGTAACACAAGACATGTGCTTGTGTTTGAAGATAGTTGAGAATATCCATTGTTTACTACCATATTTTCACACTGTTTTCACACAGAAGGTCTATACTAATTTGGTATAGGTAAGCGGATTGCCGCTAAATCAGAATAAAAGGATGTGATCTATTGAAGAACGGTGGAAGATCCCTGCTGATCTATTTCGTGGTCTCGATCTGTATCATTACAGGTCTCGTTTATATGCTTATGAGTATGAGCAGTAAGTCTGACGAAGTAAAGTATTCCGAAGTCATGGGGCATTTTGATGCACTGGAGGTTTCTGAGTTCCAGCTTGATCTTGGCTCGGGAGAACTCAAATATAAGCTGAAGGACGCGCCTGACGAAGAGAAGATCTACAAGGTACCCAATGTTTCGCTTTTCGTTAATGAGGTGCTGGGAGGTGAGGAGGCTGTAAATTACCGCAAAAAGTATGATGCAGCCAATCCTAAAGATCCTCTGAAGTATGACCTCATACCAATTTCGGATAACAGCTTCTGGCTGAATCTGATACCTACTTTCCTGATGCTTGGCGTTATGATATTCTTCTTCGTTTTTATGATGAAGAGTGCGGGCGGCGGAAAGATGACAGGCTTCGGCAAGACAAATGCAAGGCTCGCGCCAAGCAGTAAGAAAGCTACTTTTGCGGACGTTGCGGGTGCTGATGAGGAAAAGGAAGAACTTAAAGAGATCGTTGATTTCCTTAAAGACGGCAGAAAATATACTGAGATCGGCGCAAGGATACCAAAAGGTGTGCTGCTGCTCGGACCTCCCGGTACAGGTAAAACTCTGCTGGCAAGGGCTGTTGCGGGTGAGGCTAATGTGCCTTTTTTCTCTATTTCGGGTTCTGACTTTGTTGAGATGTTCGTCGGTGTCGGCGCTTCCCGTGTAAGAGATCTGTTTGAGCAGGCCAAGAAAAGCGCTCCTTCGATAATCTTTATAGATGAGATAGATGCTGTCGGCAGACAGAGAGGTGCAGGTCTCGGCGGCGGTCACGATGAACGTGAGCAGACGCTGAACCAGCTGCTGGTCGAGATGGACGGTTTTGAGGATAATGAGTCGGTCATAGTAATGGCTGCCACAAACAGACGTGATATTCTTGACCCCGCACTTTTAAGACCGGGCAGATTTGACAGGCAGATACTTGTCAGCTACCCCGATGTTAAGGGCAGAGAAGAGATACTCAAAGTTCATACAAAGAATAAGCCCCTCGCGCCCGATGTTGACCTGTCTACAATAGCTAAGTCTACTGTTGGCTTCACAGGTGCCGATCTTGAGAACCTTGTTAATGAGGGTTCGCTGCTGGCAGCCCGCAAGAATAAGAAGGCTATCACAAGAGAAGATCTGGAAGAGGCTTCCATCAAGGTCGTTGCAGGTCCTGAAAAGAAATCAAAGGTGGTTTCCGAACAGGAAAGGAAGCTCACTGCTTACCACGAGGGCGGTCACGCTATCTGCACTTATTATGCACAGAAGCAGGATAAGGTGCATCAGGTCACTATCATACCGAGAGGTCAGGCTGGCGGCTTTACAATGAGCCTTCCCGAAAAGGATAAGGCTTTCGTCAGCAAGAATGAGATGTATAATAATATCGTTGTTCTGCTGGGCGGCCGTGTGGCTGAAAAGCTGATACTTGACGATATTTCCACAGGTGCGTCCAATGACCTTGAAAGGGCAACCGCTACTGCCAGAAATATGGTCACAAGATACGGTTTCAGCGATAATCTCGGTCCTGTTGTTTACGGACAGGGCGAGCATGAAGTTTTCCTCGGCAGAGATTACACCAATACACCAAGCTATTCCGACAACGTTGCAGCTGAGATCGACAACGAGATCAGAACTATCGTGGAGAATGCTTTTGAGGAAGCGGAAACTATTCTTAAAGATCATATGGATCAGCTTCATATGATCGCTAAATATCTGATGAAGCACGAAAAGATCGACGGTTCTAACTTCGAGCGTCTGATGAAAGGCGAGATGCCTGCATCTGAGTATGAAGAGACCAAGCAGGAAGTTAAACTTGACATGCCTTTCCTTTTTGATGATAAGGAAGAAGAATGATCATTTTGCCGATGCCCGTCTATGGGTGTCGGCATTTTGATTTGTGTTATGAAGTTATAGCCAATTTTGCCACGGAAATCAATTTTCAAAATAAGAAGCGATAAAAGTCACAAAAATATTACAAAGTGTACAAAATGCTGGACATAGCAGCAGCTGGGTGCTATAATATAAGCATGGATAATGGAATAACCGAGTATTTTGAAGATGTAGAGCTTTATGAGGAATACGACGGCTATTTTTGCAGTGTACCCGATGTTATCACAATAGCGATTCTTGGAAGTATCTGCGGTCTTAGGAACGTTCATCAGATACACCAGTGGGCGACAAATGACAGAGTAAGCGAGTTTTTGAAGGAGAAATTCGGAATCGGTCATGTCCCCTGCTATTACTGGATATTGAGCCTGCTTAAATACGTCAAGCCTGAATCGCTCAACCGCTGTTTTGCGGATTGGGTCTATTCATTTATGCCCGAAAAATCGAGGGATATGACAATTTCTCTTGACGGAAAAACTGTTTGCTCAACACTCAAAATGGACAAAATCGAAAGCCCTTTGCACATAATCAGCGCACAGGTATGTGAGCTTGGATTGACTCTTGCACAGCGCAGTACAGACGATAAAAGCAATGAGATACCTGCGGTGCAGGAGCTTCTGAAGGAGTTGAAAATCAAGGAGAATATCGTTGTTGCCGATGCTCTGAACTGTCAGAAAGAAACCGCTGAAATTATCGTAAAACAGAAGGCGGATTATCTGCTTTGTGTGAAGGACAATCACCCAAACCTAAAAAAAGATATTGAGGATTATGTGCAGGATAAAGCCTTGCAAAGCACAATGCAGACGGCTTCAAAAACAGAGAAAAATCATGGCAGGATCGAAACACGGACAGCGTTTGTAACAACAGATATTGGTTGGCTGGATCAGAAAAAAGAGTGGGCAAATTTGATGTGTATAGGAGCGATACACTCTGAATTTACTACGAAAAAAGGTACTTCAAGCGAATGGCACTATTATCTGTCGAGTCGGGAATTAACGGCAGAACAGCTTCTTCATCATGCGAGAATGGAGTGGTCGGTGGAGTCGATGCACTGGCTGCTTGACGTGCATTTTGAAGAGGACTGGTGCAGAGTCGAGAGCAAGGACGTTCAGCAATGCCTGAATATGTTCAGAAAAGCAGCGATCAATTTCATTAAGAGCTTTAAAACAAGAAACAATTCCAAAGCCGCTCTCTCGAATATCATGTTTGAATGTCTTATGGAGCCGCAGATGATTTTACGGGTCGTTTTTGAAAATTGATTTCCGTGCAATTTTGCTGCTTTCTATTGCTTTTTTCGTTGATTTGTAGTATAATACATTTATCTGAAAAAATAGAAGAGGTATTGATATGAACCTGTTGTTTATCGGTGACGTTGTTGGACGCTCAGGCTGCGATTATCTTGAAAGCTGCTTATATGACATCAAAAGAGAGTATAATATAGATGTGACTGTTGTTAACGGCGAAAATTCTGCCCAGGGCAACGGCATAACTCCCGAGTCTTTTGACAGACTGATGCGTATGGGGGTAGATGTGGTCACTACGGGCAATCATTGTTTCAGAAGAAAGGAAACTGCTGACCTGTATGACAGCAGTGAGTTTCTTATCAGACCCGCCAATTACCCCGAAGGCGTGCCCGGCAGGGGAGTCACTTATATTGATCTTTGCCCTGTAAGGATAGCTGTCGTCAACCTGATGGGTACGATGTTCCTTGAAAGTCTCGACAATCCGTTCATTAAGATGGATGAACTGCTTAAAGATATTGATACGCCGAATATAATCGTTGATTTTCATGCTGAGGCGACCAGTGAAAAAAAGGCGATGGGCTTTTATCTTCAAAAGCGCGTGACTGCTGTGCTGGGTACACATACTCATGTCCAGACGGCGGATGAGTGCATTCTCGGCGGTCACACTGCCTATATAACCGATGCAGGCATGACAGGTCCTGAACTCTCGGTGCTTGGCGTTGACAGTGAACTTATTATAAATAAATTCAAATATCACATGCCTGTAAAATTTGAGGAAAGCAAAAATCCTTCTTTTTTAAATGGCGTAGTGGTAGCGTTTGATGAAAAATCGGGAAAATCGACAAATATTTCCAGATTAATTAGTCGCAAATAAACAAAATAAGGAAAATGCGCAAATAACTATTGCAAATTCTTTCAAAATGTAGTATAATATTACTGTAAAGTGATAAAAGCACGGAGCGTTATTTTGAGTATAAGGAGGGTTAGATGGTGGAGGTTCTGAAGGTTTCATCACGATCTGTACCTAATTCGGTTGCAGGCGCTATCTCGGGCGTTATAAGAGATAAGGGCGCTGTTGAAGTTCAGGCTGTCGGCGCAGGTGCTGCAAATCAGGCGATAAAGGCGATCGCTATTGCCAGAGGTTATCTGGCTCCTGTCGGTATTGATATGATCTGCATTCCTGCATTTGCAAACGTCGAGATCGACGGCGAGGAAAGAACGGCTATCAAGCTGATATGTGAGCAGAGATGATATTCAGCCGCAGAGGGATAACTGTGAAAATATAGAAGATCTATTCTGACTACTATTTGCAGTACCTTTACAGCAGGTTATAAGACAGAGCAGACAGGTTTTCCAGATGGAATATCCGCCTGCTCTTTTTTAGTATCAAGGTCTGACTCTCAGCGTTTCCCGGGAAATGAAAGGTGGTGCAGATAATGGATAACGATATATATATAAATGCTCAGAATGATAATGTCAACAGTTACAGCGCAGCACTCGATGAGATACGTATGGGCAGAAAGCGCAGCTGCTGGATATGGTATGTTTTTCCGATATTGAAAGAAGAAGAACTAATGGCAGACTTTTACAGCAGATACTTTGCCTTTGAAATCGTTGACGATGCCAAAGCATATGCCGCAGATAGTATTCTGCTTGAACGGCTGGTCACTATAACAGATGCTTTGCTCGCCCATGACAAACCCATCTCAGAATTGATGGCTTCTGATATAGATGTAAAAAAGCTGCATGCATGTATGACGCTGTTTGGCAATATCTGCCCGGATAAAAAATGTTTTGAGCTGGTGCTGGAAAAATTTTATGATGGCAAGCCGCGCAGTTCGACTGTAAAACTGATAAATGAGCTATAAAGAAAGCCGCAGAACTCAAGTCTGCGGCTTTTTGCATTTAGTAAAAGGGAAGTCCTCAAAGCGAATTGAGTTTCTTCTGGAGTTCTATCATGTGGTTGCGGCAGGCGGTTATCTCACCTGTATATTTGTTGAACCACTCAACATCGTTCTCGTCAGGTTCTTCCTGCAAAAGCACAGCCTGTACCAGCGCTGACTGTGATCTTGAACGCTTGCGCTCGATCTCCTCGATAGTCTGTCTGCATATTTTTATCTCGCGTTTGAGTTTTCTTTTTTCATTCATGTCTCTCACTCCTTACTATATTTCTGTTATCGTCCCATCTTGTCAACCGAGTTGACGACCTCTTTAGCTTCATCATATCCCTTGTCAAGATTTGCATAAATGTCATCAAAAGCCTTTTTAAGGTCTTCCATCTTTTCGGGCATCTGCTCGGGATACTTTATAAGACAGGTTGTGACTTCGTTAAGAACTATCTGCTTATCTGAGGTCTCATCCATCATAAACAGAAATGAGTTTGCGCAGGTAACAAAGCTCGTTATACGCTTGTACCTTTCCTCTGTATCGCCCTGATGTGCTATATAAAGCTCGATCTCCCTGCTGGCGTGGCTTATCTCTGTCTGAAACTGCTTTCGGTAGGTCTCCTGTACTCTGTGCGTTTCATCAATGTACAGTCCTATAAATACCAGAAGTGCTGCCAGCGTTATCCCAAAAAGAACAAACGCAGTTATCATTCTACGTTTCATTATCTTCTCTTGGTTCAACCGCTGTCACCTCCTCTTCTGCATCAGGCTGATAACCTTCTTCTGCCAGTCTCTGTTTTTCTTTTTCGATAGCCTCACGTATGATCTGCTGTCTGCGTTCTTCGGCGGAATCGTGCTTTTTACGGCTTACTTCGATGCTGAGTTTTGCCAGCGTTCTCAGTTCAAATATGCTGACTATACCGATCGGTATTATCACACATATCAGCAATATCTTACGTGGGTCTGCAAATGAGTTCACCCAGATGAAGAACCTTGCTTTGCCTGTGTATTTGCCCACGATCTTCTCGGGTCTGACTTCCACGCTGTCGTTGACAGGATTAGCATCGCCCCTTGTGATGAATGTGTGGTCATTGGTTATCTCAGCGATACGGTGTGTCACCAGCATGCCGTAAATATCGGACTGTTCTGAGTAGAACGAGATAACATCTCCCACAGCAAGTTCATCGGGATCGGTCTTTTCAACTATGATGTAATCACCGACATGTATAGAGGACTCCATACTGCCTGTAACAACTCTTAGTATGCTCTTCCCGAAAATGTCAACTACCTTGTTCCCGGCTGTACAGATCATCACATATACCGTGAATGCAATAGCTGCCAGAAGTATCACCGTAGTTATGATATTTGCGATCTTATTGGTTTTGACTTCTTTTTTGGAGCTGTTTACAGGTTCATCAAGCGCTCTGTTCTCGATCTTTGCGATGAGCTTTTTCTCTTCTTCCGCACGCTTGTTTCTGTGATTGAGGTCATACATTCTCTGCTGTTCCTCGAACCATCTGCCTATCTTTACAGCAACGCTGACATGATACTGCTTATACAGGCGCTTCATCTCATTGTCTATGGCAAGCTGTTCTTCGGGAGTTCTGTTAGGCGGCACGAATACAGGTTTTGGCTTGCCCTTCATCTGTGCCTTCTTGCGCTTTTTGAACTTGTAGTTGTCTATGCTTCGCATCAAGCGGTACTTGTAGGTCTGTGCATACTTTTTGTAGTAGACCTCCATAGCGTTGCGCTTTTCCAGTTCTTCCGCCTTTTTGCGCTTTTTCTCTTCGCGCTCGGCAAGCATGCGCTTGAGATCGGGATCGTCTGTATCTTTTGGTATGATACCGAATATCACTGCCAGCAGATACCGTATCAGGCGCGGGACAGCATATATCGGGTTGCGTGAATACTCTTTGTATATCGTCCAGAACGGCTTGTTCTCGAAATATTCGCGCTCCGCTTTGAGCCTTTGCGCCCGCTCAGCTTCACGCCGTTCTTTTTCTTTGCGCTGCTGTTCCAGTTTGAGCCTTGCCGCCACAGCCCTCGGATCTTCAAATTCCTGTTCTTTTTCGGACTCCTCAGCCTGCTCTTCCATAGCTTCTCTGACTTTTTTTACCTCTTCATCGGTAACTTCATCATAGGCTTGTTTTTCAAGCTCTTCTTCCGTCGGCTCGTTGTTCAGCTCTTCCTTATCAAGACCCTCAGCCTCGCCCAGTTCATTTCGGACGTTGCTCTTGTTCTGACTTATGCGCTCGCGCTCGGCGGCGATACGCTCTTCTTCCTCGCGGCGAAGTCGTTCTTCCTCTTCACGCCGCCGCATATCTTCCAGTCTCGCCTGACGTTCAGCTTCTTCGCGTTCACGCTGTTTCTCGGCTTCCTCCTGCTCTCTTCGCTTCTGTTCGAGCATTTCTTTGAGCCGCCGCTCTTCTTCTTCCTTTCGCAGACGTATCTTTTCCAGCTCTTTTCGCTTTTCTTCTTCGATACGGCGCTGCTCTTCCTGACGTTTTTCTTCTTCGAGCCGCTGCAGCTCAGCCTTCTGTCTTTCAGCTTCCTGCTGTTTGATAAATTCGCGCTCAACGTCAATGACGATGTTTACCTCGTCAAAGACTTTTCTGATGTCATCAGGGAGATTTTTCTTGATCTTGTAATCTGCTTCGCTTGCAACATAACCTGCAACGCCTTCTGCGATAACGCCATAGTCGCCCGAAAGTTCACCGTTGAACCTTTTGACCACCTTCGGCGTGATGCTCCTGCCTCTTGGTCTGCTGACCTCGACGAGTTTTTTTGCTTTTTCATCGTCCTCAGTGTAATTTCTGAAAAGCAGCAGATTTAAAATGACCAGCTTGTAAAAATCCTCGATATACTTATCTTCGGGCTTTACAGCAGTGTCCTTTACATTGATCTCATAGCCGACTTTTTCATAGCTTTCGATATACTGCCACAGCATAAGACATGCTTTGAGGTCAACGTTTTTCATTATCGCGTTTGTACGCATTATGGGCGGTCTGACATAAGTGTTGCCCAGCGCCTGACAAAGTTCCGAACCTTTATAGCCCTCAATTGCTTTTTTCAGCTTCTCAACTCTCTGCCAGACAGTATACCCGCTTTGATTATAGCTGTCAAGACTGGAAGTCGTTTCCAGCTTGACCTCGATCTTCATCTTGCCGCCTGCACCGTCATCTATTGAAGTATCGTATCCCAGCGTGAAAACTTCTTCATCACGCGCCACCTGCGCCAGCTTTTCATATCTCGTTGAAATGAATATGTAAAGCCTGTCAACAAGTGTGTTTACAAACTTGTTCTCGTATGTCATAAAGCTCTCTTCCTTATGAACATTGAGTACTTTTGACGGGGTTATTTTCTTGGTCTTTGCATCAAAACTTTGTATGAGATCTGTGTGCTGTGCCAGATGTTTTACCGATTCGACGGTGATCTTCCTTGAAAGAGCGATCGGCACTATCTCTTCCACGTCCTCAATGGTACGTCTGGGATTTCTCAGCACGTTATCCAGATGTACCAGACCATTCTCAATGGCTTCGACCCAGCTTACGTCTATCGCCTTAGCCATTAGCTTGCGGTTCATCGCGAATGTGTTTTTGCTTGAATGCAGCAGCTGATCCAGCGAACTGAACAGCTCGTCATCATCGAAAAGCTCAGTTGACTGCTTAAAATCCTCATACCACTTACCATACAAGCTATCCAATCGCCTCACCTGCCTTTTTTATTATTGGATCCCAATTTGGTTGTGTATTGTTCCCCCGCCGAAGGTGGGGAAACAATACGAAAGAACAGCCATCTTGTATCATCAGCAATACACATCAAAATTGGAAGATTATTGACTGCAATAAAGATCAGAACAGCTTTTGCAGTCTTTCGAGATATTCGATGGATTCCTTCATCTTGTTCTTGCCAAAGGATTTATTCATGTAGACCACAAGCTCTCTCAGCTCATCTCTCAGCATCGCAAGGTTCAGTGATTCAAACTTTCTGAATATCTTGGTAGCCAGAACGTAGTCGATACCTTCCAGCTCATCGCCTCCGCAGGCAACGTAAACGGGTACAAACAGTCCCATCTGTTTAAGGATACGGTTACCGAAAGCCACACGCAGTTTTTCAATCACCCAGAGATCAAGCTGCTGTATCTTTTTCAGGCTTTCCTGCGAGATAGGGTACTTGTCGAACGCTTCCTTGAAAAGCATATCCAGATGGTCAAATCCCAGATTGACAGGACCTGTATCGGGCGCATCGAAAGCGATACCCTTAGCATCGAGATTGATGGGCTGGGCACGGTCATATACCTTATCAGAGATAGCGTATGTGGAGTCATCGTTGTTCGCCGTACCGATGTACCATACGTTCTGCGGGATGCGCAGCTTGCCTCTGTCGAGGTTTATGGGGTCGGTGCTCCACACATTGGGCACAAGGTCAAGCTCCCACTCGTCAGCATTCGGCATTTCGAGTATGGAAAGCATTTCTGCGAAATAATACTCTACACGTGCGATGTTCATCTCATCGAGCAGTATCAGGTTTATATCGTTGTTGTAGCTTGATGAATAAATTCTCTTGAGAACTTCGGTCTCGTTAAAATTCTTGGTAAATTCGTTGAAGTAGCCGAAAAGCTCGGTCCTGTCACGCCACGAAGGCTGTACTGAAGCGATCGTCGTGTCATGCTGCAAAAACTTACCGAAAGAGTAGGGAAGTGAAGTTTTACCTGTACCCGAGATGCCCTGAAGGATAATGAGCTTTGTTGAAGCCATGCCTGCGATGAACAGCCTGATGGTCTTAGGCTCATAAAACAGGTGCATTCTCGAACAGGCAAAATTTCTGTAAGTGTCGCACAGCCCTGCAAGCGTTATGCCTGTGTCATACTCGGGCGGCGTATAAGTCTTGTAGAAATTGTCCACTTCCATAAGGCGCGAAAATCTTCTGTCAGCGGTCTGGATAACGCCGTCCTCAGCTATCTCGCCCTCAACAACAGGCGCACCGCTTTGACCGTCAGCGGCAGTAGTTACAGCACCTGTGCCGTCCGCGCCTGCCAGTGACAGAACGCCGCTGGTAGGTATGCCCATCTGTGAGACTTTCATAGCCATGATCTCGTCTTTTTCTTTGGTCATTTTCAGCACTTGTCTCTGGAGATCGGCTATCTCTTCGAGCAGATCTTCGTTGCTGACGATAGAGTGTCTGAACCGAATGTACTTGCGTGCAGCCAGTACTATCATAAAGCCCAGCAGCACATATACCGCAACGACCAGTATTATCGCGAGTATCGACATTATCCAGCCGACAGCGCCGAAATCAGTGGAATAAGTCTTGAAAATGTCTATATAATTTTTTATGTTGAATATCTGTTTTATCCCGTTCCACAGACCGCTGAAAATGGTCGCAAACCCTTTTAGCATCTCTGAGATAAACACAAAAAACCATTTGAGAAATCCGTTCATAGCATTCTCCTGTTTTATTATGATGCCAAACCGTAAAACGGATGTGACACATTACGTTTCGTTTTCAGATACATTGTGTGTTTCAGAGTCGCTTTCACCCTGCTCTTTCTTCTGCTGAGCAAGATACTCTTCAATAGCACGTTTTTTGATCTCTTCCTCATCTTCTTCGCTGAGTGCAGGCTTTTTCAGCTCTATCAGCGTAACGATGAACTTGTACAGCTCGACCAGGAAGAATACCGCCATCGGTATGACTATGCATACAAAGAAGCCTGTCTTTGTCCTGAGGAAGCTCATCACCTTGCCGAAACCGCTGATCTTGAACTCTGTCCACTTACCGATAATGTCGCTCGGAAGAACAGGTACAGTATCGTCCAGCTGGTTGTTATCACCGCGTGTGACGAAACTTCTCGAACCATCAAGCTCGGTAATTTCCACGATACGGTGGGTGTTTTTGACTTTCTTACCGTCGATTATCGTCCAGAATGTGATGACATCGCCCTTTTGGAGTGAAAATACATCATCTATCTCCCTGCACATTATCAGGTCATCTTTCTTGAATGTGGGCTTCATCGAGTCGGATTCTACGGTCATCGGTATGTAACCCAAAAGGTTTGCAACACCGTTGTTCCTTCCCGAAGAAAAAACCATTATCGTCACCAGCAGTGCCAGTATCAGAATGATCCACACCAACACATTTGCTACTACTTTCAATACCGTTTTCATACATATAACTCCTAACTTTAAGTTGTTTCAACTATTTTAAAATCCATGCCCAGCTTCAAAGTCCCGCCGATAAGCGCATCGGTACAGTCGGGGTCGTTGCCCTCAAGCCAGACAACAACTGTGTATTTGTCCTTAGCCTGCGGTTTGAAACCTTTGTGGTCAGTTGTCATTACGATCGTTGAAGAGGTAAACTCGCTGTCACAGTCACTCTCTTTGCCTTTACCGTTTGACTTTGTTTTGCCGTAAACAGTTTTTTCACCATTTTTATATACAGCGATGCGCACGGCTTCATCAACGTTATTAGTAACATTTTCCAGCGACATTTCGCCCTCATAGCTTATCGTGTCATCGCCTGCATTGATAAGATAGAATGTATATGCGATATAACTTTCACCGTTGTGGCTTCCGTTTATCATGTCGATGTTTTCAGGAAGGTCCTCACCGCTGATGTTAGTCATATCATAAACGATATTTGCATTCAGAACTGAAACTGTTCTGTCATACTCGGGCACTTCCGACAATGTAAGACCTTGTCTCATCATGTCATATTTATTGATCTTAACTGTAAAGCTGCCATACTTGTCATAAAAGTATGAGATCGCATATGCAATTGCGATGACTGCCACCAATAATATCACCAAAAGCCCGAGGACACGCATTACAACGACATGCCTTTTAGTTTCTTTAGCAGTACGTCTCAGCTCCAGAACATCTATAACTCTAGTTTCTGCCAAATCTATATCTCCCTTTCATATTTTTATATCAGCACGGTCGATCAAAAATGCTGTAAAGCAAATCACCTTGTCGCTAATCTTCCTTACTTGGCCTCCTGATGAACCTTTCAGCAGAGTAGCTGCCTGCAAGAGAACCTGCGCAATAATCACACTCAAACTCGTAAAGTGATTCAGCTTGATGCACATTGGAAATGCCGTCAGCAATTGGCTCAGCGCCTAATCCTGATACAAAGTCGATAAGCGACTTCACCGCGCTGTCCGAACGTTCGTCTTTTCCGAGATACTGGGTTATCTCAGGCGAGAACATCACATGATCGACCTCATATTCCGACAGCTTCATTATAGGCGAACTTATACTTCCAAAATCGGTCAGCATAAAATGAAAGCCTCTGTTTCTCAGCTTCTTTATATTATCTGCGACTTCAGGTTCGCTCTCTTCAAAGAGCTTTTCGGATAGTGTAAAGCAGACTTGCGAGGTCTTGACACCCATCTTTTCGGTAATATCCATCAGCTTGTTTTCAGCGCCAATATCACGCAGATACTTGGCGGGCATGTATACGGATACCCAGTTGAACAGCAATTCACGCTCATTAAAGGTCTTGATCGCTTCCAAAGCCTGTATGATCTCCAGCTCAAACAAGTTGATGCACTGCTGAGTTATCTCGCTGACATCTCTGAAATTTTCAGGCATCAGTGTGCCCAGTCCGGGGGTGTTCAGCCTTGTCTGTGACTGGTAGAAGGACGTATTGCCTGCGGAGATATTTCTTATCGGTCTGTAAAATAGTTCGACTGCCCGCATGCCGCCGACTGTGCTTTTTTCATTTAATTTCAAGGCTTTTCACCTCTTCACATATTTTTACTCTATTATATTATACAACATTCTTTTAATAATGTCAATCTAAATTGGCTATTTTTTAAATATTTATCTAAATTTTGCTATTGTTGCCAGAATGTTCAGCATTTAGGCATTTCATTGTCACAAAATAGAATATTGATTTAAAAAATGGAAAAATGTAAAAATACCTTGACTCCCAAATATTGTATTTAACATTTTTATCCTGCTCAACATATATTGTTTGTATGCTGATTTTTATGTTGAAACAAATAACTTTTAGCTAATAAGCCTGATTATTATATAATTAACTGGTAATACTGCACAACATTGTCTACCTTGTTTGTGCAATTAACTGATTTTGCTTGTTAAAAATATGAATAAAATCCTAAACTCTTGACACTGAAAACAAAATACTGTATAATTATGTCGAGTTAAAGAAAACCACTCCAAAGTGGTAACATTCGTGGAAAATTTGAATGATCGGCTGCGAGAGCCGAAATCCATTATGAAAGGAACATGAATATGAAAGCTAATACAAAGAAAAAGGGTAATCCCATGAAGAAGTTAGTACCCGCAGCCGGTATGCTCGCGATCTCTGCTACAATGTTGGCTACCTCTACTTAACTCGTTGATACCAAATAGTTGACGGATTAAGCTCTTTTCTCATTCGATTTTTAACGTAGAGTTATGATAGGTGATTAGCTTACCGCAAGCTAAAATTCTTATAAGAAAGGAAAATGATTATGAAAGCTAATATAAACACTAACAAAAAGAGTTCCGCTAAGAAGAAGCTCATACCCGCCGCCGGTTCGTTACTTATTTCGGCTGCCATGCTCTCGACAAGTACGTAACTCGTTGATACCAAATAGTTGACGGGTTTCACTTGTTTTTCACACGATTACAACTTTAAGATTTAGATAGGTGATTAGCATACCTAAAGCTAAAATCTTTATAAGAAAGGAAAATGATTATGAAAGCTAAAACTAATACAAATAAAAAGAGCTCCGCAAGAAAGAAGCTCATACCGGCTGCCGGCTCGCTCATGATCTCGGCTGCCATGCTCTCGACAAGTACGTATGCTTGGTTCACAATGAGCAGAGAGGTTGAAGTGACTGGTATTAAGATGACAGCTTCTGTACCGGAAGGTTATGAAGTGTCTCTGGGAAAAGGTATGCTCTCGTCCACAGTGCTTGCTGATGGAACAGGTAATGCGACATTGGTAGACGCACCAGCCAATAATACAGGCGATGATCCAGATTGGACACATTCTGTTGCAGTGTGTGATTATTATGATTTTGGATATTTGCTTCCTGCTTCATCTGTAAATGGTACAGATATTTGGTACACAAGTGATGCTACTCAGGCTGGTAAGTCTGTCGATGTAGATGGTGTTTTTGCACAGGCAGATGCAAGTGGTTCTGAAATTATGACAAGCTATAACAAAATCACAAGTGCTACTCATGCGGCAAATTATGCGGAAACACATACTAAGGGTTACTACATTGATATTCCTGTATGGTTTAGGTCCAGTTCAAAGACAGCATCGACTCTCGGCGTAAAAGTAAAAATTACCGCTGGCAGAAATGATGGCTCTGGTGCAACTGGCACAGGTGATTTGTACAAGGCAGCCCGTGTTGCTATCCTTGATGCCAATGGTACTGCTAATACCTCTACAGCAGACAAAGTTATCGCAGATTCTACCGTGTATGCAAACGCTACGGCTCTACAGGGTGCATATTACAATAGGTATACTGCTGATGAAACAAGTGATGATACAGCTATTACATCTCCGCAGGCGGTAAAGGCTGCGGGAACTCTTAATGGACATTATGCAACTGGTACTACTGCAGCAGTCGCAATAACAAATGCTGACAGCATTTATGGAACTGTTTCATTCTTGACACAGACTTCGGAGGATGAAGGTACTGTTTCTGGTGATGCAGTTGTAGCCCTTGCAGCTCCTACTGGCACTAACAATTATAGCACTGCTGTACAGAAGACTATCCGTGTATGGCTCGAAGGTGAAGATATAAATTGTTGGGATTCAAATGCTGCTCAATCCTTTACTATCGATTTAACATTCACAAAGATCGGCACAATGGCGGCTCCAACAGCTGCTAATCAGTAAGGTTTATGATGTGAAATTGCATTCATTTAACTAGATAAACACACCCCGTCAGACATTTTGTTTGACGGGGTTCTTTTTCAGTATATAAATATCCCCCTCACCGAAATGAGGGGGATAGGATTAGCTGTGTGGTAAGTAGTTCAGTATGGATATTAGGAACCAGCAGCCAACGGAGTCTTAGAGAATTTCAGAGCAATATTCCAGTTCTGACCTGCGTTTTCATTCCAACAGTTTTCATCTTCGCCTTCAAGCCATACACGAATGATGAGCTTTGTTGCCGGACCGTATTCTGCACCGTTGCCAACAGCAAGAGTTGCAACCTCTTTGCCAGTGCCACCATCGTTCACTACAAGAGCTGTGTGTCCTACATCGGTAAAGTTGCCGTTAGCAGCATTAGTCGTGTCGCTTACGCCGAAAATTCCAGTTGTTACATCATCATGTCTGTTGTTATAGTTCAAGGAATCAAGGATACCAACACCACCCGCTGTGGTCGGGAACTTGTTAGCGTGTGTTGCCTGCCCAGTCACAGGATCAATATACTTATCTAAGCCATCATTCAAAGCCAAGCAACCCTGATCAACTGCACCAGCATCTGTCAGGATAGCAACACGAACAGCCTTATACAAGTCATCGGTATCCTCATCTGCATTCGATGTTCCCTGACTTGTAACATAGCCGGTGACATACAGCTTTGTGGTCTCCGTGCTTGATGTTCTCAACCATACAGGAATATCAATGTAGTAGCCGTCATCATTGGTTACATTCCACTCAGTTGACTTCTTGTAACCATCTGCATTATCGTCTTCGTCATACACACCCCATGTATGCGTGGTAGCATTAGTCTTGTCGTCACCATAGATATGCGCAGTTGCCTGAGCACTCGCACCTGTTCCATCGCTTGCAAAGGTGTTTGCTGCGCTCTTCCACAGATTCGGGGTTAAGCCTGCAACTGCCTGATAGAACTTTGCCTGAGCATTCAAAGTACGACCGGAACCTGCTGCATCGGGAGTAAAGAATACGTTTACACCATTGTGGGAAGAAGCAGGAATCAGTTTACCAAATTCATAATATGCTGAAATGTCAGCAATATTAGACCAGTCAAGTTCATCATGAGCATCTGCTGTATATGTTGTTCCACTGACTGTAACACCTCTCGGTGCTTCAGCCATTGTACCATCAAGTTTCAGCCAACCCGTACCATCTCCAAGAGTATATTCCTCACTAGCAGATGCAGTTGTTTTAGTGTTGTTTGAATATATCTTGCCGAGCGAAATCTGAATATCTTCAGGAGTAGTTGCTACCATCTGAATATTCTGTACTTCAACCTCTCTGCTCATCGTAAACCAAGCATATTCGACCTCGGAGAAAAAGATGAACTGCAAACTATAAGAATATTCTCATAATAACCATGTCACAAAGCCGTGTTATAATTTCCTTGAAAGGAGTTGATAGCATGGCTGAAATAACAACTATACAGCCAATACCTTTAGTTTTGCGGGGGAAAAAGCTGCGCTGCGGAGCCTATTGCCGCGTATCGACGAGTAGCGCGGAGCAGCTGCACTCTTACGCGGCGCAGCGAGTTTGGTTCACTAACCTGCTGAACGGTTCGCCCAATGAGGAGCTTGTGGACATCTACGCGGACGTGGGGATAAGCGGCACAACTGCCGAACGCCCCGAGTTCATGCGTATGCTCGACGATTGCAGGCGTGGGCGCATCGACCGCATACTCACCAAGTCGATAAGCCGCTTTGCGAGGAACACCCGTGACTGCCTTGCGATTCTGCGTGAGCTTCGGGAAATGGGCGTGACGGTGTTCTTCGAGAAAGAAAACATCGACACGGCGCGGTCTGCCGACGAAATGATGATAGCAATTATGGGCGGTCTTGCTCAGGAGGAATCGCAGTCCATTTCGAGAAATATTCGCTGGAGCCTGCACCGCAAAATGGCGGCAGGGACGCTCGGCGTTGCCCGTGTGCCTTACGGCTATGACAAGGTGAACGGCAGGCTCGTAATAAACGATGAACAGGCGGCGGTCGTCCGGCGCATTTTTTCGCTGTATCTCGGCGGAATGGGTGCAAGGCGTATCGCCGCCCTTTTTAATTCCGAGGGTCTTGCCGCGCCCGAATCTGCCGCGTGGAACAATGTCACAATCTACAAAATGCTCGCACAGGAGATGTATCTCGGTGATATTCGCTGGCAGAAAACCGTTTCCGTGTTCATGGGGACTAGCCGTCCAAACACGGGACAGGCTGACAGCTTCTATGTCAGCAGCAGCCATGAGCCGATAATCGACCGAGACACCTTTGAATCGGCGCAGACTTTGCGGTTGAAAAATGCCTGTTCTGCGACTAGGACAAATAATAGCCCGTTTCGTCTAAAGGTCATCTGTGCTGTTTGTGGGCGGTCTTACTACCTAATTGGTGCGGCTCGTCCTTACTGGCAATGCACAGGGCGATTTGACCTTGTGAAACCCTGCACGAACGATATTCTGCATAACGAAACGCTTTCCGGTTTGTGGCGAGTGATATGGACAAAGCTCACCAACCATGCCGATGATGTTCTTCTGCCGCTTATCGGGCAGCTTGAAAGGATCGTTGAAAAGGTCTCCGAAAATGCAGAAAGCGGTCGCCTTGAAGAAATAATGCAACAGAAAATGACCCTTCGCAAAATGTGCGCGGAGGGTCTTATTTCTTATGGGGAGGTCATAGCCTCCGAGACCGAACTCAATGCCGAGTATGCCGCGCTGACCGAAAAGCGTTGGAAACGTGCGGAACATAATGCGCTTTTGATAAACGATCTAAGAACGCTTTATAAGACGGTTTCTGCTGTCAAGAATGATGGAGGTACTGATATTCTTAAAGCAATCCGATTTGCTCACGATACTGTCGATTTTGAGCTTATTGGCGGAATACATATCCCTATGAATATACCACATCATGAAAAACGAAGTATTTCTGCACATGAGCCGATAACTGCGATTCGCTCACTTGCATTGTGTGGTGGCTGCGGCGGTCGGCTTTCAAGGCGCAAGATTGAGGGCGTATATCTCTGGAAATGCTCAAACCGCCACTGTTCGTATTGGAGGGCAAAGCATACCGATGAAGATATGATAAGTTTCACTAATGCTGTATTTACAAGGGTATGCAATGATCCGCGTTTGATAAGGCTGAATTGCCGAGTTACAGAGTATCGTCCGACGGAAAGAGTTCTCATAATGCAGGACGGTCTTGAAAATCTTATAGCTTCGGGTGAAAACGCAGAAATACTTACAAAAGCTGCGGTTAATCTTGCGGAGGAAAAAATCCTCTGTATAGAGTACAACGTGAAAACCGAGCAGACGGCGCAGATAGAGGACGCTATCAGGAATTGTGTGGAGTTGCCGGAGTTTCTCACGAGAACAGTCAAGCATATCTATGTCACGCCCGATAGAGTGCGCGTGAAGTTCATCAACGGAAAGACGGTCAAAAGTGAAAGGAGCAAACATCATGAGTGATATAAAGACGGCGGCGAACGTGACGCTTATCCCCGCGAAGGAGCAGGCGAACAACGTGTACACGGGCAAAAAAATGAGAGTGGCGGCTTACGCGAGGGTGTCCACCGATGAAACGGAGCAGCTTAACAGCTTCGGGGTGCAGATTGCGTACTACACCGACTACATCGGCAGCCGTCCCGACTGGCAAATGATAGGCATTTTTGCGGACGAGGGCATCAGCGGTACGCAGACCGAGAACCGTACACAGTTCAACCGCATGATCGAGCTGTGCCGCAAGGGTAAAATTGATCTTATTCTTTGTAAGTCGATAAGCCGTTTTGCGAGAAATACCGTCGATTGCCTTGATTATGTCCGCGAGCTGAAAAGACTGAATGTGGCGGTGCAGTTTGAAAAGGAGAACATCAACACGCTTTCGGTCAGTTCGGAGTTTGCTATAACGTTGTATGCCAGCTTCGCGCAGGCGGAGAGCGAGAGTATCAGCCGTAATATAACTTGGGGCATTGAGAAGTCTTTCAAGGAGGGCAATGTCCGCTATCAGATGAGGTACACGCTGGGCTATCGGCTTGTGGATGGCGTCCCACAGATAATTGAGGACGAAGCCGCAATCGTTAGGGAGATATTCACCCTTTTTGCGGGCGGAATGAGTATGCGTAAGATTGCCGAGCGTCTGACCGAAAAGGGTGCAGCCCGCAGGAACGGAAGCACCGTCTGGAACCGCGACCATGTGAACGCTATCCTCAAAAACGAGAAGTATGTGGGCGATGCCATTTTGCAGAAGTATTACACTGTGGACTGCCTGACACATCAAAGTGCTAAGAACAACGGTCAGAAGCCGAAATATCTGGTGCAGAACTGTCACGCCCCGATCATCGACCGTGAGACTTGGGACAAGGTGCAGTTAGAGCTTTCCCGCCGAAGTGCTATGACTAAGGGCAACGCTCGCGGGGGAAGATACCGCACCGAGTATGCCCTGAGTGAGCTACTTGTTTGTGGCAACTGCGGCTGCAATTACAAGCGTGTGCTGTGGAAAAGCGGCAGCAACAAGCGTGCCGTGTGGCGTTGCAAGAGCACTCTTGACGGCGGTAAGGCTAGGTGCGATTCGCCCAGCCTGCATGAAGAAGCCCTGCACAGCGCGATAGTGAGAGCGATAAATGCGCAGATACTTGACAGCAGCGGTTTTGACAGACAGTCCTCGATTTCTGCAAATTCCCTCGAAAACGAGAATGCCGACCTTGAACGCCGTATCTCTGCTATCAGTACGAGACTTGAAGATATTGAGAGTGAACGAAACAGCCTGCTTGCTGATATTTCTGCTATTCCTGCCAATATTCTCGGAAACAATTTAAAGCTCCTGCATACAGAGGAACAGGAGCTGAAAGCCGAGCTTGATGAACTGAACCGCAAGCGTGATTCGGGACGGCATGATATGTACCGCATCAAAGCCGCAAGGGAGCTTACTCATGGTATCGAGGCACTTGGTGAGTTCGATAACGATCTTGTCAGGCAGCTTGTGGAGGAGATTACTGTCAAGAGAGTTGATCGGGTCGTTGTGAAGTTTTGCGGGGGAGAAAAAGTGACTGTTAAGGTTTAATATTTTGACATCTTTGAGGTCATCTTATTTTCCTAGGTGGAATATGCTTGGTTCACGATGAGCAGAGAGGTTGAAGTGCAGAATATTCAGATGACAGCGACCACGCCTGAAAACGTCCAGATTTCTCTTGGGCAGATTGGTACAGCTCCTGGTACGGCAGCAACGGCAGCATCTGGAAAGTCACTTGCATCGAGTTCTGGAGTCCTTATGGAAACTACTGCGAATGCTGGTGCAAGCGATGGTAAGGTACATGCTCCTGTAAATGATTGGGACTGGTCGAATACAGCTGATATTTCTGCTTATTATCAGCTTGGTAAGTTGATTCCTGCATCTTCGACAACGGGTGCAAATATTTATTTTACACCTGATGCTGATGGTGTTGGTAAATCTGTTAAGGCAAATGCTTCCTACATTAAGGCAAATGGTACGGCAGTAAATGATGCCGGAGCAACCCAATCTGGAACTGGTGCCGATACCACTAAAACATTTAAGACAACACTGCACGCTAATACAACCGAAAGTGATGGTTGGAGTGCGAGTGGTGGTGCCTATGCTCAGTCTGTAAGCTGGAATGATACTAAGGATGATGGCTATTATGTGGATATTCCTGTATGGTTCAGAACTTCAAGTACAGCAGGAGCTACATTAAAGGTTGAAGCATATGTTATTCCTAATGATGATTCTATCAGGCAGAACGATGCTGGTGAGGCTTTGTATCGTGCGGTTCGTGTAGCAGTTCTTAGCCCTGATTCTCAGGTAGGAACTGGTGGAAGTGTGACCGCATCTAACCTTTTACCAGTACATGATGGTTGGACTGGAATGACTACAACTGCATATGGAAATATCTCTACTACTCCATTTACCGGTTCTTCTGTGAACGATTGGTATGGCGGAGCAAAGACAAATAATGTAGCTGTTAAGGCTAATGGCACTCTTAGTGGTTACAGATTTGATGAGGCGATTTATGGTTCTGCTACTGAGTATGATGGTTCTGCTGCAGTTGTTACGCTTGCTGCTGCTTCTGGTACTGGTTATGGTGATGCAGTTCAGGCTGTTATCCGCGTATGGCTCGAAGGCGAAGATCCCGACTGCTGGAATGATACCGCTGGTCAGAATTGGTCAATCAACCTGAAGTTCCTGAATGGCACAACTTCTGATGGCAAGGATATTAGCGGAACTGCAAGCACAACTCCTCCTTCTCCGTGATAAGTGTTTGAACTAACACAGACTAACTAAACACCTAAAACCCCCACTGACAATAGTCCGGTGGGGGTTTTTGAGGTATATAATTATCCCCCTCACCGAAATGAGGGGGATATAATTAGTTAAGTTGTGTAGTTGTTTTTGAATAGAATTACGGACTAGTAGGAATCGGATCACCAGCAGGATTAGTGAATTTCAGAGCAATCTTCCAATCCTGACCTGCTGTAGCGTTCCAGCAATCCTGATCCTCACCTTCAAGCCATACTCTAATAACATACTTTATAGGAGTTCCATATCCATTTTGAGAAGAAGTTGCAGCTGTTACAGCGATTGTATCTGTAGCTAATACTCCTATATCAGGGGCAGAATATGATCCATCGTCACCAGCAACTGCACCAACCTGACCGGCTCTGTTGTAATAGTTTCCTGTAATTGCTGTACCAGTACCGAAATTTGTATCAGTCAAAGGAATAATCTTCGATACACTGTTGGCAGCAGTAGAATCCAATATTGCAACTCGAACAGCCTTACAGAGGGTATCTTCATAACCAGTTACTGATGAAGCAGCAGTAGGCTTACTTGCATCCGTATCGCCAGGAAGAACATAACCCTGAACCTGAAGATCAACCTGAGATTTACTAGATGTTCTAAACCATATAGGAATATCTATGTAGTAACCATCATCGTTAGTAGTGTTCCAACCAGTATTTGGAGTATATAGTTTTCCAGTAACACCCCACGGAGTAGTCGCACCGTTTGCTTCAGCAGCTGTAAATGTGTGTGCTGTTGCCTGGTAAGAAATATCTGCTGAATCCGTTCCACCATTCGCCTGAATGAAGGTAGCATCTGTCTTAACCGTCTTACCTACGCCATTTGCATCAGGCGTGAAGAATACGTCAACACCATCCACAGAAGAAGCTGGTATAAGTCTTCCGAATTCATAGTACTTACCCATATCCACCATGTTAGACCAGTCTGTATCTTTAGCAGGAGCAGCAACAGTCGCAAGTGCAGATGCTGTTTTACTAGTTTCAGCAAGATAACCAGTATTAAGGTTTAATTCTCCACCGGTTAATGCACCAAGCGAAATCTGAATGTCTTCAGGAACAGTTGCAACCATCTGAATATTCTTAACCTCAACCTCTCTGCTCATCGTAAACCAAGCATATGCCACCTCGGTAAAAAAGATGAACTTGTTTATGCAAGAAAATTCTCATAGCATCGTTTTATATTAAGAAACCTATCCCAACATCTCCACAGATGTCGGGATAGATCTTTTAAGCAAAAAACTTGTCCTTGATTTCCTCGTCCCAAACTGTAAGTTTGATGTGTCCGAGAAAGCATATCAGAAAAGCGCACGCTCTTAATACCCATTTCCATACAGTATCTTCCACTTTAGGTGCAATAATGATACCGTTTGCGACCCATGTGAATAATATGCTTAGTGCGATTATGGCTATCAAGCCGATGCCGAATTTCCTTATGTTCATTATAAAGAAAGCCGCAAAGAATATGCCGATAATAATGAGTATTCGCAGAATAAGATGAACATTGGAAGGTACGAACTTGATCCCGACCACTATTGCCACAATTATGTCAAAAAGCGTTACTATTCTGATTCCAATATTATTGCTGTCGTCCATTGGTGTATTCTCCTTGAATTATATTTCCAAACATAACAATCATTATTAAGATTATAGCACAGTTTATCTCATACTGCAAGTGTAATTTGAAGCAGGCTTTACAGCCACGTTTCCCGACCGTAGGGAACATAGTCATCAATGTCCATAATATCATCAAACCATATTTTCTGCTCATTCACCACAAGGAACTTGTAGGAGTAATCAATGCGGCTGACCTTGCCTTTTTCGGTGATATAGTTGCCGCACTCAAAATACTCGACTTTGATACTGCTGCCCTTGTTGATACGGTTCAACTTATCAGAGATCTTTGCCGCTGTTTCATCATCCACCTGCCGTTTGACCTCCTGCCCGTCCTCTTGTGCGAGGATAAGGTCATAGTAACCTTTCAGGCTGGCAAAAGGCATAAAAATCTTTGCCCGTTCTGCTCTATCCACCGCTGTGACCTCCCACAAGTGTGTTTCTTATCATTGCCGTTGCGTCCTCCTGCAAGCTCATTCCTCGAAGGACGGAGTTTTTGCCGAACCTGTCCTTTAAGACCGAGACTGCATGAAGAAGCTGCTGCTCCTTTTGCACCTTAACATCGTCCTTGAAAAATGATAGCTGCTCACAATGCTCGTAAACAAGATTGCCGTAGCTTATCCCGATTTGACGGATACTGTATCCCTTGTTGGTAGTGCTGTCGTATATTTTCAGCATAATCTCGGAGATGTCCTTGTAAGAATTGGTATGCTGCTCCAGCTTCTTAGAGCCGCCCGTTGGAGCGATAACGTCGTTACTGTACCGTATATATAATGAAACGTGGTCGGTGTACATCGCCTGCCCCACAAGCTCGTTCGTCAGGCTGTCAACCATCTCTTTAAGGATAAGCCGAGTGCCTGAATGTGAATAATCTTTGAAAAGCACCTGACTGTTTGACAAAGAACGGGTCTTGGTCTGATAATTCTGAACGTCTGCAAGCGTACAAGGCTCTCTGCCGTATGCGTGGTCTATCAGTATTTCGGCGTTCTTGCCGAAGGTGCGGTAAAGGCTCTGTTCGGGGATATGTGTGATCCCTTCAAGGTCATAAACGCCGAAACGCGCCAAACGCTTCGCCGTACCGCTGCCGATGCCCCATATATCAGTTATGGGTTGATGTTTCCAAAGCGTTTCTCTGAAAGTCTGCTCGTCAAGCAACCCGATGTGGTCTGGAACGTGCTTCGCCGTTATGTCAAGTGCGACTTTTGCAAGAAACATATTAGTACCGATTCCTGCGGTCGCGGTGATGCCCGTTTCTTCCATTATCTTGTCCATTATCGCATTGGCGAACTCCTTCGGGGTCATCTTGTATAACGAGAGGTACGGTCCGGCGTTCAGGAAAACCTCGTCGATGGAATAGGGATAAACGTCCTCGGCAGCCACGAATTTCTTGTAAATGCCGTATATGTGCGCCGAAATGTTCATGTACATTCTCATTCGGGGCTTGGCGATAATAAAGTCAATGTTATCGGGTATTTCATATAGGCGGCAGCGGTTCTTCACTCCCAATTTGCTCAATGCGGGAGTAACAGCAAGACACAATGCTCCCTTGCCGCGTGATTCGTCCGCAACAACGAGATTTGTTTTAAACGGATCAAGACCTCTTGCGGCACATTCCGCACTCGCAAAATAGCGCTTGAGATCCACGCACATATAGCATTGTTCTGCCATTGCACTCCCTCCCTTCATAACTCTATAAATCAGTTATCTGAAAAGCTCGTGGCTGCCCCATGATGTATCAAAATTGTACCCCCAGCAGTTCATTTCCGAGAGTTTGATGTTTACAAGATTGGGGTTGACTTTCATCAACATAGCTGTCTGAAATACCGAATATCCCATTCTGAGATAGTTAAGCAACTCGTCCTCGTCTATCAGAAGATGAGCCGCAAAGATATTGGCTTCGTATTCGACAGGTTCACGCATATCAAAGACCTCAAACTCGGCAAGGTTTCCGGTTCTTACAAGTTCGGGGTGAAGAACTGCGTGACCGTCCTCGTGACCGCAAACTATCAGCTTTTGATCTTCTCTCAATGATTCCTCTATGAAGATAGTCGGCTGGTTGAATATTATGTAAAAAGCACCTTGCAGGGGACGAATAGATGTCTCAATTATCTTTATTCCAAGAGCGTCGGCAAGCTCATAAGGCTGCCTCGTCCCATTCTTGTCAATAAGTTCCATGACGGTATTATATATATAATTTCTGCTCAATTGGTTATTTCCTCCGAATAAATGTAACCGATGTACAGCGAATAATTTTTACACATAAACAAAAAATGATTATTTAATCTTCGTAATCCTTTTTGGAAGCAGCCTTGTCTTTTTCTTCTTTTATCTCCCAATAAGCCTTTTGAAGTGCTAATATAAGATTGGCGGCATCTCCATCGGATAATCTTCCGCCCGCATACAACCCTGCGATCTGATTGACGAGCTTCTCTGCTTCAACAACACCGCTTTCTCCATGAGCAAAGCGTGAAGCAAGTACAAAATCGTCCTCTGTATCGTTTTTCAAAAAGTCAACGGGAACGTCAAAGATCTCTGCAATCTTTTCATACCGCTTATCGCTTTTTGGTAAGCTGTTTCCCGATTCATATTCACGAATGCTTTTGCCTGTGATGCCGATCATTTCTCCAAGCTCGCTCTGTGAGAGATGACGTGCTTTTCTGAGATGCTTGATCTTTTCTGCAAATGTCATAACTATTACCTCCGGTGTGGTTTCCTTGTCGGTATAATGAATATAACATACAAATCAACGATTGTCAAGAGGTTTAGTGGAGGATTGTAGAAAATATAGCACGTTTATAAAAACAAACTTCCGCTTTTTGTAATATCGAACAAACTTACAAATCACCTATTGACATTTCATTTTTCGGGTGATATAATTCATATCGCAGCAAACGTGCAAGCCCCGGTCACGGGAGCTGATGTGGAAAAGAAAGTAAAATTGAAGGATAAATACAGACACTAAAAGGGAGGAACGCTATGAACATATATCTCGAAGAAAAAGCGCAGGACGAGGTATGCGAGGCACTTATCAGGAAATTTGCAGGCATATATTATCCGTATAAACCTGTTGACATAATAGGGTTTGCAAAGTTTTTGGGACTTAAGCTCCTGTTTGTTACATTCTGTGACGATCTGACCCGTTTGGGCTTCTATTCCGACGGAAAGACAGCGGTCACGGTAATGTCGAAGAACGGTCCGGTAAGTAAGGTGTTCCCTAAGAATACGATACTTATCTCGGATGAATTGAGAGCTGCAAAACTCATAAACAAATTGAGATTTACCGTAGGTCATGAGACAGGACACCATATAAGGACGCTTATGACAGGTAAAGCTGCCGAAGAAGCATATCTGACGGAGCTTGACTGCGACAATGAGTGTTCCTACGAGCAGATGAAGAGGATACTGTCAAATGAAGAAAAGCTGGCAAACAAAGCTGCGGCTTCACTCCTTATGCCCCGTAAGCTGGTTGTAAATACTGTCAGAAGCGTTATGGACGACAAGCCCATTAAGGTTTACGGCGAGGATAATTTTGATGATGATACCAAGAGCAAGCTGGAAGAAATAGCAGATTTTATGCAGGTGTCTGTTATGGCTCTGACAATACGATTAAAAACACTTCGACTGCTTGAAAAGCACAGTATCGATGAATTTGAGGGCTTTGCCAACATTTTTGGAGGTGCGGCTGAATGACCAGCGAGGATATTTACAAGCACTTGCTTGGCGTTTCCGAGATGGAGGTAGACGCAGAAAGCCTGCAATACAGAGTGATACGCTGTCCGCATTGCAATTTCAAGGTGCAGACGGTGTATAACGATTGCAGGCAGGGACATATAATGGCGAAATGCCACAAATGCAAGCGTGATCTCATATTCAACTTGCAGTATTTCAGAACGCAAAAACGATACAGCTGCTGAGGCTGTATTCACAATAGAATAATTCATACGATTTCTAATCGAGCAAGCGGAGAAGGCACATAATGTGTCAGGCTGCCAAGCGCCGTGCGAAACCGAATGGATAACAGGATAATAGTATAGGTGTACCCTATCACATGATAGGATAACTGCGCCGATACGTTTTATCGCTGTACCATTCGTTTTGTACGGCGCTTTTTTTGTTGCCTAAAAAAGCTCGCTTGCTTGTTTCGTACTGCATTGGAAAGCCCTTTTCCGAGTTGCTCGGGAAAGGGCTTTTTATGTTTATATATGCAAAATGGCTGTGCTTGACAGCTCGTTATCCTTGATATTCCGTTTTGAATTTGGGCTTAACAAAAATCAATCAAAAACAATTTTCAAAACGGAGGAATTTATCATGAATAAGAATGTTAAGGTAATCGGTACAAAGGAAAACGGCAGCAAGAGCAGCGTTACCATAAGGATCGCCGTTAAGGAATACTTCTCCGAGGACAATTCGGGCGTGGAGTATTTCGACGTTGGTCTGGAGGCATATAACGACCTCTGCCAGTATAAGCAGCTTATGGCTTCGCTTGTGGGCGAGTTTGACGAGGGTGCGGTAAAGATGGATGTCAGGAGATTCTATCCGCACCTTTGCAAAAAAGAAACATGGGTGTATGTTACTCCCGAAATGTATGAAAGCCAGCTCGACCACATCAATTGCCGCAGGACGGTGCTCGTAAAGATCTGTGATCTTATGGAGGATTACAGAGATTGCCCCGATTTCATGGAGGTCGATAACAAGATCTGTATGCAGCTTGCAAAATACAGAAACGAGGATATATATGAGAAAGAAAAGCTGAGAAGAAAGCGCGACGGAAAGGGCTTTGATGAAGCGGCGAGGGGTGAGATGAACGGTATGTATCAGGAGGATAATACCAAAAAGATCGACCTGCTGATAACTGTCAGAGAACTTTTCAAGCCCTACGGCGAGATACTGACCAACAGAGCCGTGATGTATCTCTGCCATGCACAGACCCCGACCATGATCGCAAGGCATGAGGGTATAAGCGTTCACTCCGCATGGGAATCGGTTGAAAAAATCAAAAGCATTGTTAAAAATGCTGGTAGAGAATACTTTGGAATATAATCTGTTTGTGCAGAACGGAGAACTTGTCTCGTCTGACCTCAAAAAAACGGCTTCCCGACCCCTAACTTATGAGAGGGCAAGAAAGGCAAGTCTCTCTTAACAGCGAATATCCTATCATGAAAGGAGTGGTGAAAATATGCACGGAGACGACGTTGCAAGTGCCGGTGTTACTGTTACAACAGATATTGTCTCGAAGGCTAACGAGATAATTCTGGAAATAATCAAGATACATTTCGACAAAGAACGTCAGAAGGGTCCGAAGGTCAAGAAACCCAAGGAGTATCGCGGCGATGTCAGTTTGAAGAAGCTGAAATCCGGCGGCGAGATAGGTATGCTGCCGTCTTACAGCAAAGAGGACTTCAAGGAGCTTGCAAAGAGAGCCAAGAAGCTCGGCATACCTGTGGCGGGTATTCAGGAAAGGGGCAAGGAAAACACCTTATCCGTGTTCTTCAACCTAAAGGACAAGCCAACGCTTGATAATATCGTAAAAGATATTCATGCGATGAAAGCGCAGGGTCCGCCGGAGCAAGCCGAAAAGATGATAACCTTTGATAAGGCTAATGTCGAGGGCTTTCAGATGTACTGCGCCGACCACGATATTCCCGTGAATTTCATGGAATCGCAGGACGGCGTTAAGTGTATCTTCAATGCGGCTTACGAAAAGCAGATAGACCGGGCGCTTGTGAATTACAGAAAAATGCAGGCGGAACTGTCTAAAATATCGGTGGAGGTCGTAAAGGAAAAGGGCAAGCCTAAGATCGTTATAACCGATATGAACGACGGCAAAAAACTGACCATGAATTTCTGTACTAAAGCGCGTCTGGAGCGTATGCTGGGTGAGCGCATGAGCTTCAAGCCGTTCAAGGCAGCGGAGGTCGCAAATGTCCTTGCAGGGCGTCTGACAGATGAGCAGAAGAAGTTCTATTACAGCGGCTCCCGGACGGTCGAGCAGATGGACTACTTTGAAAAGGATATTAAATTCGATGATGATAATATCCTCACCGAGAAGTTTTCCTTTGCGAGAATGAAGTTCAAGAACGAAAAAGCGCCGCACCTTACCATAACAGACAGCGAGGGCAATTTTGTCGTACTGTCCGGGGCGAATATCAGGCGCGAGGACGTGGAACGGAATATCCGCGATTACTTGAAGGTCAATGATAACGAGACCATTGCCGCTATTTTGGCTAAGGCTGAAAAGTTGGGCTTTGCGGAAAAGGCAATAGCCATCAACTTCAAGGAGTACACGATAGAGCGAGAATCGCAGAACAGCTTTACGGTCACGGGCGGCAACACGGTGCTGCGGCTTGATCTGACCGATAAGGAATCGGCAATAAAGCAGATGACCGACACATTCGGCATGAGCAGGAAAAAGGCTGAAAAGATATTCGGCAAGGCGCAGAAGCAGAGTGTTTCAATGAACACCTTGCAGAGAGCTAAGGCGAAGATTGCCAAGCCGACCAATCCGCTGACAAACAAAACAAGGAACAGGGGGTCGAGAAAATAAGCCGCGAGCCTAAGAAACTTGATTTTATGACGGTCAGTATCTATTCGGCTCTTGCGGGATTTACGGTGTTTATGTCGGCTGCGCTTGGTGCCTGTATGGATATAGCTGCTGATGATAGGGGAAAGGTAGATTTAGATATGCTGTCCAAATCTTTGGATAGTACATTGAAGGATACTCACCTTGTTTTCGAGCTTGTGAAGGCTGGCGGTTATGCTTCAAGGCTACCTATGTTTGCGGCTTTCGGCATCGCACTCTATGCGCTGAATAAGTACACCAGTAAAAAGAAATTCCACCGTAAAGGTGAGGAACACGGCTCGGCAAGGTGGGCAAACTCGAAAGAGGTCAAGAGCCTGCTGGACAAGCCCAAGAAACAAAAGCTGCCGTTCAAGGTCAAGGTGCATAATTTCTTCGAGCGTTTGAAATTCTGGAAAAAGAAAGATAAGACCTACACCATTGATAATAACGTGGTTCTGACAAACGAAGTAAAAATGTCGCTGAACACAAGGCAGACGAGGAAAAACCTGAATGTTATGGTCATAGGCGGTTCCGGTTCGGGCAAATCCCGATTCTACGTTAAGCCAAATCTCATGCAGGCAAATACCTCTTATGTCTGTACCGACCCGAAGGGTGAGCTGCTGCGGTCAACCGGAAAGATGTTGGAGCATTACGGATATGACATCAGAGTTTTTAATCTGATAGATATGGCGCACAGCAACAACTATAACCCTTTCCAATACATCTACGATGTGGACGGAAAATATAGTGCGACCGCTGTTATCAAAATGGTGAACGTCCTAATGAAGAACACATCAAAGGAAAACAGCGGTGGAGACCAATTCTGGGATGACAGCACAAAAGCTCTGCTCGCGGCACTTTGCTTCTATTTGGTGGAGTGCGAGGACAAAAGCCGCCAAAACTTTTCTGAGGTCATGAAGCTGCTGAAAAAAGCTGAAGTCAAAGAGGGTGACGACGCATATATGTCCGATCTCGACCTTATTTTCGACGCGCTTGAAAATCCGGATAAATATACAAAAGAGGCTGCAAATTTAGATAAGAGGGTCAAGGATTTAAACCTTATTGATCTTGCAAAAAAGGACAAGCAGCCACATGAGTATATGTGTATCAAATACTACAAGGATTTCAAAAAAGCAGCCGGAGATACGGCAAAGTCGATACTGATCTCGACGGCAGTGCGTTTGCAGGCGTTCAATATCCCCGAAGTAATGGACCTCACCTGCTGCGATAATATCCACCTTGAAACGATAGGTGACAGACCTACAGCTATGTATATCATAATCCCGTCATCGGACGATACGTTCAATTTTCTGGCGGCTATGATGTACACTCAGCTTTTTGATGTGCTGTACGACAGAGCGAATTTCAAGTACGGCGGGCGGCTGCCCGTTCATGTGCGCTGTCTGCTCGATGAGTTCGCAAATCTTGGTCAAATTCCGCGTTTTGAGGAGCTTTTGGCAACTATGCGTTCTATGGAAATATCCGCTAACGTCATAATCCAGAACCTTTCTCAGCTCAAAAAGATGTACAAGGACAGCTGGGAGAATGTACTTGGTAACTGCGACAGCCTGCTGTTTTTGGGCGGTCAGGAGCCGACTACATTAGAGCATATTTCAAAGACACTCGGAAAAGAAACAATAGATACAAGGTCGCATAACCGCACACGCGGACGGCAGGGTTCGACATCGGAAAATGACGGTATTCTCGGACGCGAGCTTATGACAGTTGATGAGCTGAAAACGATGAAGGATAACGAATGTATCCTGTTCGTCAGAGGTATTTTCCCGTTTTTCTGCAATAAGTTCAAGATCGAAAAGCACCCGAATTACAAGCTGCTGGAGGATTTCAACGGCGATAACGCTTATCTTGTAAAGGATGTCAAGACCGTGAAATTCGGTCTGGCGGCAGAAACCGATGATGAGGATTTGCACAGTGAGTCTACGGAAGATAATGAAACCGATGATAATACCGAACATGAATCAGCCCCCGAAAATAATAATGAAGAAAAAGAGCTTGATTGTCATGTCGAGGATATATCGGTAGATTCGGAGCAGCCGCACAGCAGAATAGCCGAAATGGAAGCAGCCAAAAGGCTTGCAAATATCCCGAAAAAGCCGAAGAACGGAAAACCAGAGCCGGCAAGCCTTGATGACGAGGATACTGTTGTGACAACAGAGCCGGAAATAGAAGATGATAAGGACTACATTTGCGTAAACGCATATGATTACCTTGACAATTATGATGAATTTTAAGGAGATGATGCTTACGAAGTGGATTCGTAACAAGGCGGCTGACATTAAAGCTGCCTTCAAAGAGGATTTTACAAAAAACAGTGAGCTGACCGCAGAGCAGCGTGACAGAAAGCGCAGCCGCGCGGTGAGCAGGATAACCGCCGGAATGATGGCGGTGATGATGCTCTCGTCCATGTTCGGCATTACTGCTTTTGCCGAGGCAGCGACAACAGACGGCGGCGGTGACGGCGTTGAAACGTTCAATACCGTTGTTCAGTTCATCGTCGATTGGGTAGCGAGAATAGGTCTTGTTATCGGTTTTATCGGAGCTATCCAGTTTGCACTCGGCTTCAAGGACGATTCGGCAGACGGCAAGACAAGAGGTCTTATGTGTCTGGCATCGGGCTTCATCGTGTTCGCGGTCGCTAAGGCTTACGATATGTTCACCATGTAAGCTCCCTTTCTCTTGTCGAAATGGGGTGGTGACACATGAGTTTTATTGAATGGGAAACCGTCGAGGATTGGGTGTACGACTGGCTTTGCATGATAAACAACGCCTTCGACACCGCAATGGAGACCCTCACGATATCTCCTTTTAACAGCTCGATAACCGCCGTAAGCACGGCGATGTCGGCTGTTGAGGGCGTGGCTCTTGTGCTTGTATCGCTGTTTTTCGCAATGCAGCTTTGCAACGAGGCTATGCTTTTGAAGTTACAATCATACGAACAGGTCTTCAAGGTATTTTTCAGATTTATTCTCGCTAAGGTCATCGTACAGAATGCGAGCGCTTTGATGGGGATAATCTACAACAGTTTCAATGGACTTGCGGCAGGGCTCGTTGAAGAAAGCTATGGTTTCTTATCAAGCTTTGAAACGGATGCTATCCTCAGCGAGCCTGCCGAGGAGGGTTTCATGAATCTGAACTACCTTGTAAAATACTTAGAGGTCATGCCTACCTTTCTCATTCTCATGGGTGCCTGCTGGGTGATAAACCTTATACTTATCGGGCGTATTTTCGAGATAGTTGTCTACACCGCCGTTTCCCCTATACCGCTTGCTACATTCGCGGCAGAGGGCTGGCACGACAGCGCAAAGGCTTTTCTGAAGTCCTATGCCGCTGTCTGCCTGCAAGGGTTAGTAGTGGTGCTGATGTTCTATTCCTTCTCGCAGGTCATTGACCTGATGGGAGGCTCGGACAAGGTAGGAATAACAATAGTGGCGCTGTCATTGGCTATGGGTGTTGCGAAATCGGGGCAATGGGCGCGTCAAGCTATCGGATGTGGTTAGTACAGAGGGTAGGTGATGTGAATGGTCAAGAAGATAATTGTTTCCGCAGCGGTCATCGCTGCCGGAACAGTATGCGCATTTATCGTGCGCAGGGTAAGGAGGAGATAAGTGATGCAGTTCTTGTTCTGGGCTGCCGCGTTCGTGGGCGCTGCGGGGATTCTCTACACCGCTTACGTGCTTGGCAGATTGACGGAATATTTCAGCGAGGTGTACGGCTATGATAGAGATCCGTATTCCTAAAGAGATAAAAAACTATAGAGAAAAGCTGTTTTTCGGACTTACTCTGCGGCAATGTATCTGTACGGCGATAGCGCTGCTGATCTGTGTGCCGATATACATTTTCGGCAACAGATTTCTGCCGCAGGAGGCTGTTTCTTGGGTGGTTATCCTTATCGCTGTTCCGCTGATGTTCACGGGATTTTTCCGGTATAACGATATGGCGTTTGAGCAGTTCGCACTGGAGATCATAAGATTCTATACCTCTCCGCAGCAAAGGATATATTCGTATGAACCGCCCTTTATGGAGCTGAGAAACGGATACATGACCGAGGAGCTTACCACTGAAACAGAGGAAAAGAAGTCCCGGAAGAAGCGGCTTTTCAGGAAAAAGTAAGGAGGCAAAATGTTAAGTATTGAACCGCTTGTAAATCACATTTTACGAATGATAATGGCAGGAACGATGGCGGTGTCCTCTCAGGCGGCGAGTGTGCCGAAAGCGGCACCAATAGTTGCTGTCACCGATCTGAAAGCAAGTACCATTTCCGTGTCCACTATCAAGGTGACATGGAAAGCCGAGAAAGACCGTGACTATTATGTTGAGTGCAGTACCGAGACCGCCGGCGAGTACGCCGATAATATGTACTTCGAGTTCCGGGGCAACGATATGTGCTACATAAATGGGCTTCGGGAAGGCACGGAGTATGAGATCACCGTGACACCGGAGCTTAAAGAAAACGAGGACAAGTCAACCAGGCTGAAAGGTCAGACCGTGAAGGCTGAAACTGAAACCGTTGAGGTTATATGGGAATTTGAGCATATCGACGGCTGGACTTCGGCAATGGCTGGCGAGAGAGCAAGCGGCTTGGCGGCGCAGCCTGCATCGGGAGCTATATACGGCTCTGTCCCCGACCCCGTAACGCATACAGGTATCCGCCGTGATGAATACGGAGATTACTGTGTTGCTATGGGTCTGCACTTCGGGCTTGACGGGGATCGTTATCTCGTTTGTATGGAGGACGGGACACAGTTCACCGTCAAACAGTGCGACAGCAAGGGCTGGGCAGATGACGGCGAAGGCAAGTGGCACTGGTTCGGCGGCGAGGGCAACGGAAAGTGTATCATAGAGTTTATCTACGATGACGCGAGCCTGCCGGGGTGTGTGGCTTACAGCGGTTCATGGGGCTACTATAATTGGTACGGTCTTGACCTTAGCAGCAACATACAGAGTATCAAGAAGATCAATTATGGTGAGCCTGTCGAATACTAATAGGGGGCGATAGAGATTCCTACTAACAATGACAGTTCGAGGGCGGAAACGACGCGAAAGACGGCGACAACTACTGTAACCACTGCTTCAATGTCAGAAGCGTCTGCGCCCGAAACTATTACTACAACCACAACGGTCACAACTGCTGCGCCGGTTACATATACCTCTCCGCAGAGTTCAGCCGATAACGTATATGAGGGAGTTGACAGCTATGCACAGACCGGAGTACAGCAGACCACGACCTATTATCCGCAGACAACGTATTCCGGTCATTCCGAAGCTTCACCTTATGAGAGCGGATACACGTCGGAAGAAGATATATCCGAGACAGTTTCATCGGAAGGAGAAGTGAGTGCGGAAACGGTTCTTTCATCGGATACCGAAAGCGAGAGCGTGACGGAGATTTCTTCCGTCACGGAGCAGCCGGTCATAACTCTTAACGCAAAGCAGGCGCAGGCATTTACTCTGCATGCCGGGGCTTTTGGCGTGGTGATCGCTGCGGCGGTAATCATGGTAAAGATGCGCGGTAAGAAAAAGAAGGAAGAGTCCGATTTATCCGCACTCACGGCGAAGGAGCGCGACGAGATACGCCTGCGTGAGGAAAGCCGCAAAAAGCCGAAGGAAAAAAAGATAAAGAAAAAGCGTGTCGTACCCAAAACGGTGCAGAAAACTTTGCCATACCAGAGGGTGTGCGACGACTATATCTTCAAGGTGGACGATAACCGATATTCCAAAACATATAAGTTTGAGGATATAAATTATCAGATTGCCAAGCAGGACGAGCAGGAGAGCATTTTCTTAGGCTATTGCTCGGTGCTGAACAGCTTCGATACTAACGCCGATATTCAGATAACGGTTCATAATAACCGTGTGAATCGTGCCGACTTCGAGCGCATGGTGCTGATCAAGCACAAGGGCGACGGTTACGATAACTACCGCGATGAGTATAACGATATGCTCATTGAGAAAATGGAGCAGGGGCAGAACGGTATCATCAGAAACAAGTATATTACCGTCACCTTGCAGGCTGCCGACCTTGAAAATGCGCAGACCAAGTTCAACACCATTGATCTTGAACTGCTGAACGCTTTCAAGAAGATCGGCTCCAATATAAAGCCGCTGACATCTAATGAGCGTGTAAATCTTCTAAAGGATATTTTCAGAAATGTTGACGAGGAGATACCGGAGCTTACAAAGAAGCATTTCAAGCGGCAGGCGGAACGTGCCTACTGCTGCCCCGATTATATGGAGTTCAAAAAGGACTATTTCATGTGGGGCGACAAGTACGCAAGGACAATGTTTATCAAGGATATGCCCGCAAGCCTGAAAGACTGTATGCTGACGGATATTGCGAATACGAACCTTGATGTTATGGTGAGCGTAAACATAACGCCAGTTGACCCTTACAAGGCGCTGAAAATCGTAAATCATCAGCTGACTTCCATGAGGGCAAACAAGCTGCAAGCGGAGAAAAAGGCTATTCAGTCGGGGTACACTTCTGATGTTATCAATGAGGACTTGAAGCACTCGCTGATAGAAGCCGAGGAACTGCTGGACGATCTCCGTTCAAAGAATCAGAAAATGTTCCTTGACAATATCATCATAATGGTGACAGCAAAGGACATGGAGGAGCTTGAAAGCAACACCGAAGCAATAGAAGCTGTTGTCAGAAAGCATATCTGCTCGCTGTCCACGCTGAAATTCCAGCAGGAGAAGGGCTTGCAGAGCGTTCTTCCTCTTGGTAACTGTACGCTAAAAATCCGTAGGACGCTGACTACCGAAAGCACGGCGGTGCTGATGCCGTTCAGCGGCAAGGAGATAAACCATAAGAACGGAAAATATTACGGCTTAAATGCGCTGTCGAATAATATGATACTTTTCGACCGCTTACAGCTTAAAAATCCTAATGGCTTTATCTTAGGAAGCCCCGGCTCCGGTAAATCATTCTCTGCAAAGCGTGAAATGCTCAACGTATTTCTTGCAACAGACGATGACATTATTATCATCGACCCGGAGCGTGAGTACACAAACCTTGTTGCCGCATTAAACGGTGAAACGATATTCGTATCACCTGCGAGCAACAACTACATCAATCCGCTGGATATGTCAAAGGATTATTCCGATGATGAATCGCCGCTTGTTATGAAGTCGGATTTTATTCTTTCATTCTGTGAGTGTTTGGTCGGAAAGCAGGGGCTTACGGCAAAGGAAAAGGCAATAATTGACCGCTGCCTGACTATGACCTACGGCGAGTATCTCATCAAGTTCGACCCCGACAAGATACCGACTCTCATGGAGTTCTATGAGAACCTCAAAGCGCAGCCGGAAAAGGAAGCAAAGGGACTGGCGCTGTCGTTTGAGCTTTACATCAAGGGAAACTTGAATGTGTTTGCTCACAAGACAAATGTCAATGTACAAAACAGGGTGGTGTCTTACGATATAAAGGACTTGGGCAAGCAGCTCAAAACGCTGGGAATGCTCATTGTTCTGGACTATATCTGGAACAGGATAACGCTCAACCGTGCGCAGGGTAAGCGTACATGGATCTATATGGACGAAATATATTTGCTTTTTGCTAACGAATATTCCGCAAATTTCCTTTACGAGCTTTACAAAAGAGCGCGTAAATGGGGCGGCGTTCCGACGGGAATCACGCAGAATGTTGAGGACTTGCTGAAATCGGAAACGGCTCGTTCAATGCTTTCCAATACCGATTTTGTTATGATGCTCAATCAGGCGACAAGCGATAGGGTACAGCTGGCGAAGATACTGAATATCTCGGACAACCTGCTGTCTTACGTTACAAATAGCGATTCGGGTCAGGGTCTTATCTGCTGCGGCGGTTCTATTATTCCGTTCAGGGATAAGTTCCCGAAGAATAAGCTCTATGATTTAATGACAACTCGCTTAGAAGAGTTGTCGTAAAGAGGTGATCTGAGTGGAGATACAGACAAGGCGGGCGAGGGATACTCCCCAAATGAGCGTAAAGCATGACGGTATCGAAACGCAGAAAAATGCGCTCGGCGTGAGAAACACCTACCGTATAAAATCGGTAAAAAAGACTGCGGTGAACACCAAGTCAGCCGGGCGCGATCTGGTGCTGAAGCTGCCAAATGTCAACCGCGAGGAGCGTGTAAGACAGCTTCGGTATATAAGACGGCGTAAGGACTATTTCAAGAAAAATGAACTGTCCCGCAAGAAGTATATTACTGCAAAGGACGAGGAAGAAAGTCCTAATAATATTACGACCGTTCAGAGCACTCTTGAAGCGGCAGGCGGTGTCATACAAAGCGGCGGAGCTATTCGTACCGCTGTTGGCGGCACTCGAAATACTGTCGGCAGGATACAGACCGCTGTGAAGAACGGGGTCAAGGTCGGTTCGGTCAAAGATGTGGGCAAGACTTTTAGCAGTATCGGAACGGCAGCCAAAGGTGCTGTATCTAACGCTGTCAGGGAGGGCGGCAAGTCACTCCTGCAAACCAAGATCGACAAGTCCACAACGACCGATACCGGATTGGAAGCTGTAAAGCAGGGGCTGACCGATGTCAGATATATCGAGAATGCCGGACGAGGTATTTACAATGCCGCTCAGGGAGGTATAAAGACTGCACGAAATATAAAGGAAACGCCGAAGGCTGTCAAGCAGGACGTGCAGAAGATCCGTAAGATACGGGAGAACATTATCCGTAAAAATCATGCAAAGAGGGCTGCAAAAAGCGGTGCAAAAGCAGGCGGCAAGGCAGCAGGTGAGGTTGTTAAAAAATCCGCGAGCGTTATTGGCAAACTTATAACGTCAAAGGGATTTATAGTCGTAGCGCTTGGTGCTTTGCTGATACTGCTTTGCGTAAATCTATTGTCGGGATTTCTTTCGATGATTATTACAGCGATCAGTTCAATGTTTTCATGGATGGATCCGAAAGACCCGAACGTAGACAAGACTATCTTTCTGCAAGGCTATCATGAGCAGGTGCAGGCGATAGAAGCTGCAAAGCAGACCGAGCTTGACGGCGTGTTTACTTATACTCCCGAATACCGCAGTGACGGCAGCGAGATAACTTCTCTGAATCAATATGGAAACACTTCGATCTCGGTCGATGAAAACGGCGTTATAGCTGCGGCGGCTCTTATCGAGTACAAAAACGGAAACGATAAGATCTCCGATGAAACTATTGCCGATGTTATCGAGAATTTCTATGAATACTGGCAGGACACAGAAACGGGGTATTGTCCCGGCTGCGACTGCATGAAGGACGAGGATACCGAGCTTACGGCTGCAAACGGTGATTTTTATGTATCGAATACGGCATATATCGCAAGTTCAAATGAGTATGCTGTTTCCTTTCGCGGCACTTGCTATGAGTATACTTCAAGCGTGTGGACAGACCTGGTTATCGCCACTACTGACGGAGGAACGATAACCGGCTCCTGTGACGCGGGCGTGAGCGGCTTCGATTGGGAAGTCACATATAATATCGACAGCGACGGCTTTAATAAGATCGACTGGAACGATATTACCATAAAGGCAACTACCGTTTACTGTGACAACCCCGACCACACGATATACAAGGGCGAGGTCACGAATTACGATGTTGAAACGGCGCTCGGCAAGTTCGGATTTACGGAAGATGAAACAAATCTATTTTGGACTTACTATTACGCGCTTGAACAAGGGGGTATCTGATGTTCGGATTTTTTAAGAGAAATAATTTCTTTCCGGTCACGGATGGCTCCGAAAGGGAAAGTGAACCTAAGAAGGACAAGCGCTTTATCGTTGTAATTATCGTGTTCGCGGCAACTATTCTTTTAACGGTCATCAGAGGACTGTTCGACCCGGAGATAGCTTCACAGCTGCATACGCTGAAATTCAGCGTCCTTGACGGAATCATGCTTGCAGGCTCTGCGGGCGGTTACTACTATATTACGAAAAGAGGTAAGAAATGACAGATAAAGCGGCGAGGGTGGAGAAGCTATCAGCTAAACTCGCAAGTGCAAAAAAGAATACGGAAAACACCGTAAGGCTGATAGCGTACCACAAGAAAATGCTGAAGATCTACCGCAAAAAAGAAGCGGAGCTTGAAGAAAAGCTGGAGCGAGAGCAGTTTGCCGATCTGTACAAGGCAGTCCGTGACAAGGGCTGCGATATATCGGCTCTAAATGCTGCGATAGAAAAGGGAGATTTTTCGGCTGAAACTACACCTAAAGAAATGGACACCGAAACGGAAAAGCCGGAAGATGTTCCTGCGGCTGCCGCTGTCCATGATAATAAATCACAGGAGGATAAGCATTGAATATTAAGATCAACAAACTCTTTAAAAGGGGCGTGTCCGGTGCGCTGGCTGCGGCTATGGGATTATCGACCCTTGCAACATCTGTGTCGGCTGCAAGCTCCGGTATCAGTATCGGGTACACATGGGACAGCAGCGTGAATCCGACTATTTACACAAGCAAGTACGCCAATTCAAACGGCGTATCGGGGCAGTTTGTGAAGTACGGCGAGCAGTTGTGCCGCTTTGTCCCCTCATCGGGTAACGATTGGGCGTTTTGTATCGAGCCTGCAAAGAGTATGCAGGGTACGCCCTCCGGCACATGGTACACGCAGTATGGCTTTACCGAGTATGATACTTTCGATCTCTCGGACAAGTTCAAGGCTGATTCGACTGCCTACTGGAATTCCCTCGGCGGTACGGACGGCGATATTGCCAAGTACATGGGGCTGGTGCAGTATTACGGTTATTCGAGCCATAAGAACGGCAACTACTATGCGGCAACACAGCTTCTTATATGGGAAATAATTCTCGGCTATCGTGGGCATACTCCCGAAACGTTCGGAACGTGCAGCGATATTCTGTGGAACGACTTTACTTATCCTTCGGGCGGCTGGTGCTCAAAGTCGGGAGTTGAAACGGCGTACAATTCCATCGTTGCAGATGTAAAATCCCATTACACGCTTCCCGGTATTATGGAAAAGAGCGCGGCTCTCGCTAAGGAAGACCCTCGCATTATGAAGTTCAAGACCGATAAAATGCGTTATGAGGCTACCTTTAAGATCAAGACGGCTTTCATCAAGAAGGACGCGCTGGAGCATAACTACAGCACCTTTAAGTCGAAACTGACAGAAATGGTAAAGGAGCGTTTCAGCGGCACTTACGGCACCGACTACGGTATAGATACCTCAACAGACGGCGAATATTCTGTGTTCGTGGTGTGGTCGAATGAGCGCCCTTTCACAAGCACTTCAAGCGGCGGCGTGTATTCTACCTCTGCTATCGAAATGCAGATAATGAGTGGTCTTGCGGAGAGTGAATCTTTGTTTGCAAGCAGCAATTACCAGACCTGCCTGCTGTCCACCAAGCTCGACAGCGTAAAGGGATATACCGCTATCGGCTGTTACAACGAGCCTAATCTTACCGTGGAAAAGACCTACACCGACAGCGGCAATAACGCTATAACGGCTACCGCACTGAGTGATCTGCTCGACAAGACAACGTTCGTGGTATCGACTACGATAGACGGCACGAAGTATTATGTTGTTGCCGATCTGAACAGCGCGGGTACAGGATATTATTTCTCCCATTACACCAACAGCATAGTGAACGCCACAAAGTTCAAGACGCTGAACAAGACCAGCAACAAGGGTACTTTTACAGTGTGTGACCTGCCTACTTCAATGTCAAGCGGCAGAACATACACCGTTACCGAGTACAGCGTCCCCGATAATGACCGCTATGAAAAGCTCACAAAGTCTGTTTCGCTGCCCTCGCCTACATCGGATTTTACCACCAATGCAGGCACGGGAACGGTCAAGCTCAATAACAATGAGGAAGGCTATGACGCAAAGGTCGGCACAGCTACTCTTGATAAGGTAGTCCATAACGGTGACGGCAAGGCATTGTCCTCTGATAATGAAAGCGATATAGCTACCCTCGCGGGCATTTACAAGACCACCAAATTTATCGTCGGTTATTGGGACGGCACTACCATGCGTTATCTTACAAACGGTTATCTGTCCGCTAAGGACGCTTTCAGCGGAAACCTTGATGATCTGAATAATTTCAATGATACCGCCTACAAGACCGGGGACGGAATGTATTACGCTCCCACAAAGCTCGACAGCGAGCATAAGGTCGTTTTTGACAGTTCAAGAACATCTACCGATATTTCTAAGGCTTATGTGTTCGATGCCGGAAGCAATTACAGCGGCTCGGACACCTGCGACTATTTCGGTCAGGTGTATCTGAATCTGCTGCCGCTGAACGCTTCGGGCGTATCGCAGGAGATAGTATTTATCGAGGTAAACGGCGCTAAGGGTTATGGCTATGATGACGATATTGATGTATCAAAGGCTGTAAACCTTAGCACTCTCGGTTCTGTTTCCGATAAGAGAAATATAAACGGCGTGATGAAAAACGATACTTCGAGCAGCTATACCGTTACCGACGCAAGCGGCAGCAAGTACGTTATCTCCGAAGGCAAGTATTACCCCATTTCGGGCAATAAGCTGGAGAGCAACAAGCTGCACTCGGACGCTGAGATCGTAAACGAGCTTGTGAACTACGAGCTTGTTCTCACCAAGAAAGACGATAGCGATACCCTGCTTGCAGGTGCTACCTATGGTCTGTACAACAGCAATAAGAAGCTGCTGAAAACTGCTACTACCGGCACAGACGGCAAGGCGAAATTCAGCTACAACCTTATTCCGAACACCGACTATTATGTGCATGAAATTACTGCACCTGCGGGCTATGTTCAGGACACCGAGTATTACAAGATCAACCGTGAAAATGCGGTCGGAAATGATCTTGATACTTTCCAGAACTCCAAGCTCAGCGATTTCGGCTATGAGGTCAAGGACAAGCCATATGAGCTGAAAATCGAGCTGAATAAATATGACATCATAAACGATATTTCAATCGAAGGCATCACCTTTGATATTACCCTTGACGGCAAGCCAATCACTTCTATCACAACCGACAAGAACGGTTATGCAAGCGCCTCCGAGCTGCCGCTGGGCAAGCTGAACGGCGATACCTTCTCCAATGTTTATACTGTTACCGAACGTGAGAACGACAAGTATATCATGCTTGATGAGAACGGCAACGCTTCCAGAGAGATAAAGATAGTCACAACTCTTGACGATATTGAGAGCAAGACGAACCCTGTTATCACCTACACTGCCGATATTCCGAATACTTTACAGCTTGTTGATCTGAAAGTCCACAAGAAGGACTGCTTTGACAATGCTGTAAAGGGTGTGAGCTTTGATATTGCGCCCACACAGGACGTTGTTTTCAACGGCAAGACCGTTCAGAAGGCAGGTGAGGTCATCGGAACTCTTACTACCGACACTAACGGTGTGGCTTCGTCCGAGTATATCGAATACGCAAGTGACGGCACTCAGGGCTATGAAAAGGTGCTGCCTATTTATCCGAACTTTGAGTATGCTATAACGGAAACATCTGCGCCCGAACCGTACATTGTTCCGAAAGAGAATGTAACTACGTTCACAGCAGGATCGGAAAAGGCTGACACGCTGACTATCCCTCATGAGGTGACGATCAGTGATGATGTTCAGACAGGTGTGCTTGATGTTTACAAGACCGACAACGGAACAAAGCAGCCCCTTGCAAACGCTGTTTTCGAGGTTAGAGCCGCAAAGGACTTTTCCATCGGCAGCAAGCAGCTTCACAAGGCTGGCGACCTTATATGCACCATGACTACGGGTGCTGACGGTCATGCTGATTCGGGTGATGCAGAAATGTATATCGGTGCGGAGTACACTCTGACCGAGATAAACGCTCCGGAGGGCTACACACTCAATTCCGACAGCAAGACATTTACGTTCAATTTCGCAGGTAACGAGTTTGAATATACAAAGCTCGGAATCGACTTTGACAATACTTCACAGCAGGGCAAAATTTCCGTTCACAAGACGGGTGAAATTTTCAGCGCTGTTACTGCGCTGGGTTCTGCTATATCCATAGATGAGGACGGCACTGTACATGAAGCAGGTTACAATATCTATACTCCTCACTTTGCAAGCGGATTCCTTTCGGGTGCGGAGTTTGAAGTGACTGCGGCAGAGGATATTATCACCGCTGACGGAACTGTAAGAGCGAACAAGGGCGATGTTGTGGCAACTATCACCACCGATAATAAGGGCTATGCGGAAACTCCGCTGCTGTATCTTGGCAAGTACACTGTGACCGAGACAAAGGCTGCTTTCGGCTATGTGAACAATCATGAGCCGCAGATCGTTGAGCTGACCTATGCGGGTCAGGAAGTTGCAATCAGAGATACAGTAAATACTGATTTCAGCAATGATTATCAGGGTGTTTCTATTCATCTCACAAAGTTTATGGAGCATGACGAAACATACGGCGTAGGCAGCAGCGAGGACGCGAAGAATGTTGTATTCGGTCTGTATGCCGACGAAGCGCTTGTTGCTGAAAACGGTTCTTCAATCCCGAAGGACGGTCTTGTGGATTACGCAAGCGTGGGCGAGGATATGACCGTAAGATTCGGTCAGAAGCTGCCCTTTGGCAGATACTACATTCAGGAGATCAGCACCGATGACAAGTATGTCATTTCGGGAGAAAAGCATATCGTAACATTCGAGTACGCCGGACAGGATATCGAGGTAGTCGATATTGATGGTGGCACTTTCGTAAACGAGATAAAGCGAGGGTCGGTCAAGGGCGTTAAGGTCAATGAGCATGACGAGCCGCTTGCAAACGCTGTATTTGGTCTGTTCAAGGCTGATGCGGAAACCTTTGATTCGGCAAGTGCAATAGTTACTGCGATTTCCGATGAAAACGGCAATTTCGGTTTTGATGAAATTCCCTACGGAAAATATATCGTTACCGAGATAGCCGCGCCTGCCGGATATGTTTTCAGCGATAAGAAATACGATGTTGTTATTTCCGAAAATGAGCAGGTCGTTGAGATAACCGCAATAAATTCGGCTACACATCTGAACGTATCCAAGAAGGATATTTACGGCAACGAGCTGAAAGGTGCTTCAATGCAGATACTCGACAGCGAGGGCAATATCTTTACCGAGTGGGTGTCTGACGGAACTATCCATACCGTGACAAATATTCCTGCCGGCAGCTATGTTCTGAAAGAAACAGCCAGCCCTGCCGGATTTGTTATCGCAACAACAATCAATTTCAGCATTGACGAAAATAATGTTGTGACTGTGGAAAATGTTGACGCACTTTCCACCGACGAGAACGGCAATTCTACCATTACTATGGTGGACGACACAACAAAGGTGTATATAACCAAGCTCGATATTACCGGAACTAAGGAGATCGTGGGCGCAAAGCTCAGAATAGTTGACAGCGAGGGCAATACCGTTGACGAGTGGACAAGCACCAACGAAGCACACATCATCGAGGGCGTTCTAACCGTAGGCGGCACTTATACTCTGCATGAGGAATATGCTCCCGATGGATATGTGGTAGCAAACGATGTGACCTTTACTGTTTCCGACAACGGCACCATTGATAAGGTCGTAATGTACGACGATACCACAAAGGTGCATATCACAAAGGTCGATATTACCGGAGAAAAAGAGATAGCGGGCGCGGAGCTTCAGCTTATCGACAGCGAGGGTAATGTCATAGACAAGTGGACAAGCTCCAATGAAGCGCACATCATCGAGGGACAGCTTATTTCGGGCGGCACTTACACGCTGCATGAAGAAGTTTCTCCCGATGGATATGTAGTTGCGAGTGATGTTACCTTTACGGTTTCCGACAACGGCGAGATCGACAAGGTGACTATGTACGACGATACCACAAAGGTACGCATTTCCAAGCGCGACATTACCAATGATGAAGAGCTTGCGGGTGCTACATTACAGATAATCAAGGACGGCAATGTTATTGAGGAATGGATTTCCACAAATGAAGCTCACTATATCGAGGCTGTCCTGATTTCAGGCGAGACCTACACTCTGCATGAGACTGTTCCTGCTGACGGCTATGTTATCGCCAATGACGTTGAGTTTACCGTAAACGAGGACGGCACTGTTACCGAGGTCGTTATGTATGACGATACCACAAAGGTTCATATTTCCAAGCGTGATATAACCACCGGCGAGGAGCTGCCCGGTGCTACTTTACAGATACTTGACGGCGATGAGATCATTGAGGAATGGGTATCTACCGACGAGGAACATATCATCGAGGGTAAGCTGATCGTCGGCAGGGAATACACACTGCACGAGACAATCGCTCCCGAGGGCTATGAGATCGCTCAGGACATCACTTTCAAGGTCAACGAGGACGGCAGCGTTACCGAGGTCATTATGTATGATGAGTATACTCCCACCGAGGATACTCCCCATGATGATACTCCTCACGACGACTCGCACGGCGATGACAGTTCTCACGGAGATACCCCTCACGAGGACACTCCCCACAGCGACACACCTCATTCCGACACTCCGAGCGGTGGCACAACTACAATTAACCCTCACACCGGCTCGCTCGAAGTTTCCAACAAGGCGGCTGTTATTCTTGCTTGTGCGGGAGCGCTGCTTTTGGTTAGTATGCTGGTTCGCAGGGACAAGGACGACGAGAACGAGGACTGATTTTTTACCGAGACGGTTTCAACAACGGATACCCCTGCGGTGATTGCCGCAGGGAGCTATCCCATATTTTGAAAGGAAAATATTTATGATGAAATTTATTACTATGACCAACAAGCTGATGGACGCGGTATTCAATTTCTGCATGGAGCAGGACGAGTGCCAGTATGAGTATATGGACGATGAGGTGAGAAATATGCTTGACACGGTTTTCTCCCAGCTTCGTGGTATCAGAAACGGTGTTCTGCCCGTGACAGTGATAAACAGATACGATCTGACGATAAAAGAAAACGGCTCAAAGGACATACTTCCGCCCGACGCTGCCGACAACAGCGTACTCAGCTGTGAGGCAGTACACCTTGCGACCATTCAGACAGATATTTCTGCAACCGATGATGGTGAAAAGCTCATCGAGCGCGGTTATGATATTATCTATGACGTCAATGCCGACATGGTGATCCCCGTGTATTCTGTTACTGTTTCCGACCGTGATATGACTTCCGTTTATCGTGTAGAGTGTGACTACATAGAGGACTTTTGCACGATAGACTTTATGATCGCTCTCGGCGTTCAGCTTGCGGACAGGCTCAGGAACGCAAGGGAGTTTCTCGGAAAGGTGTGTGATTTCCCTTGCGCCTGATACTTTGTGAGAAGCCCTCCGTCGCGTTGACGACCGCCTACTGCGTGGGAGCGACCGAAAAAGTGTCCGAGGGTAAGCGTTTCTATTGGCAGGGCAACGGATATATCGTCACCAATGCAATAGGTCATTTGGTAAGTATCGGTTATCCGGAGGACTACGGCTACAAAAAGTGGTCGCTGAAAGACCTGCCCATGATACCCGATTTCAAACTGTTTCCTATAAATGGTTACGGTTCGCAGATAGCTTTTCTTAAAAATCTGTTTCTCCGTAACGATGTGACCGAGATCATAAATGCCTGTGACGCAGGGCGTGAGGGCGAGTGTATTTTCAGATATATCTATGAATATATCGGCTGTAAAAAGCCTGTAAAGCGGCTGTGGATAAGCTCACTTACAGATGAAGCGATAAAAGACGGTATGAATAATCTTATGGATTCATCTGTTTTCGATAATATGTATCGGGCGGGATATGCCAGAGCCAAGTCCGACTGGATATTCGGCATGAACCTGTCCCGATATTACAGTCTTAAAACAGATCAGCACCACAAGTCCGGCAGGGTCAAGAACACTGTTCTTGGCATCATTGCCGAGCGTGAAGCGCAGATATCGGCGTTTGAGAAAAGGCCGTATTTCAAGGTGGTGCTTGATAATGGTGCGGAGTGTTCCCGTACCTTTGACACAAAAGAGGAAGCCGAAGCTGTTGCTGATAAGTGCAGCGGCAAGGAGACTGTCGTATGCTTTGCGGTCGGAGAGGAAAAGAAAGAAAACCGTCCGCAGCTGCACAGCCTGACATCGTTACAGAGAGAAGCCAATGACATTTACGGCATGACAGCGGCGGCAACACTTCGTGCGGCACAGTCGCTTTATGAAAAGAAATTGCTGACCTATCCCAGAACGGATAGCTGCTGCATTTCCGAGGATATGAAGCCTTATGCCGAAAGCGTTGTGAAATGCCTTGCAAGCTACGATAAGGAGAGGACGGACAAACTGCTTTCTCAGGGGCTTAACCTTGATAAGCGGGTCGTGAACAATGAGAAGATAACCGACCACCATGCTATTATCCCTACAAACCTTATAGGTCGGCTGGATTCATCTGACCTTAACGAGGAGGAAAAGAAGGTAGTTCTTCTTGTCATTAACCGTTTTTTGTCGGCGCTTGATATGCCCTACACCTATCTTGAAAAGCGTTATGAGTTCGAGGTCGAGGGTGAGATATTTAAGCTCACGACCAAGCTGCCTATCGAGCTTGGGTGGAGAGCATACAACAATTGCAGGGACACCGGGGCGATGATCTCTTATGACAAGGGGCAGGCTGTTCTTGTAAACAGTGCTGAGGTGCGCGAATGCTCGACAAAGCCGCCTGCACACTTCACCGAAGCAAGTTTGCTTGCTGTTATGGAGAACATTGACCGCCGCATCGACGATAAGGATTTAAAGCCTTTTGTTAAAGAGCGCGGTCTTGGGACGCCTGCGACAAGAGCTTCTATTATCGAAGGTCTTATTTCTGCAAAGTACATTTACCGCAAGAAAAAGCAGTTATACATTACCGATTTCGGTAAAAATTATGTGAATGCGCTTCCCGAAAATATCAAGTCACCGGAGCTTACTGCACACTGGGAACAGATGCTCTCTGACATAGAATCGGGCAAGTGCGGAGAGGAGGACTTTATGGGTGAAATAATCAAGAATGTGAATGATGTGATCGAAAGCGAAGAGGTGACGGTGGATACCGCTGCCGAAGATATGGAGGATGCAGATACTGCGGCAGAACAGCCTGTCGAGATCGGCAAGTGTCCGTGGTGCGGCAGCCCTATCCGTGAGGGTAAGAAGGCGTTTTTCTGCTCCAATGGTGAGGACTGCGATTTCTTCATTTACAAGCATGACAAGCGTATCGGCAGAAATTACAAGGCTGCCGAGATAAGCGAGCTGCTTGCTAACGGCAAGGTGACGCTCCGTAATTGTACTTCAAGCAAGGGCAACAAGTATGCTGCTGTGTTTGAGCTTGATGACAGCGGTGAGTATGTCAACCTCAAGTTTGTGGAGTACGCAAAGACGCGCAGACGCAAGCCAAAGGAGGAGTGATGATGATGTACCTTCGGGTACGTTATCCCACATATCTATTTTACCTCATCAGGCTTTTTAAGTCAATAGGTATTCGGAAATCATACAGCGAAAATAATAAAATCATACAGGGAACCAAAAATTCGAGGAGGACGATATTATGAGAAAGAATGTCATAAAAACACTTATTTGTATAGCAGTAAACACGGCTGCGCTCACTATAGCCTATAAGCTTGGCAAGAACAGTGGCTACGATGACGGCTGGAATGACGGGGAGATGGCGGGCGGCTGCAAGCGCTGTGTCATGTACGATGAGGACAGCGATACTTGCGCCGACATTCCCGATTTTGACAGGATATATTCCTGATTAACTGAAATATAAGCGCAGGAGCGAGAAAGGAGACAACTAATATTGAATAATCGGTATCAAAGCGTATGCTACAACTGGTCGGAAGTGACCGAAAGGCTAAGACGGGACAAGCAGACTTTAGCTCGTTTCCTGCGTTTTTCGGCTTCTCTCTATAAGATGGGATTTCCCGACGCGGCACTTGTGTTCTACCATGACCCTAACGCCACAAAAGTCGCGGAGCTTGAAACATGGAACAGGCTCGGCAGATTTGTAAACAGGGGCGCACACAGTATTGCAGTATTCGGCGAGGGTGATAGGTGCAGACACCTGTTTGACATCTCACAGACTAACGGCAAGCCTGTTCCGAACGGCTGGCGGTTGACAGAAGATGTAGCAGGAGAGCTTGTTGATGTTATCTCAGAAAAATACGGCAGGGAGTGCAGAGATATTCATGAAGCTCTTGCCGCTGTTGCCGTGGATAACATCAAGGCTCATAACTCGGAAATGCAGTACACTATTTCGCAGATAGATATGCCGCAGGAAGCTGTTGCAGATTATCAGCGTTCTGTCGTGTCGGCAGTTCGCTTCGTAATTGCAAATCGCTGCGAGCAGAACGGCGGTATGCCACTGAGTGGGAACATCAATCTCAATGCCGCTGACTATTTTAAGGATACAAGAGATGTCATTCGTTTTTGTGACTTGGTTCAGCGAAGCGCAAAGGACAGTCTGCTTGAAATAGAGCGCGAGGTCATACAGATACTTAGAAAAAGGAGAGAGAAAGAGCATGAATTACAGACAAAGCCCGACCGGACAGATGTTGGCAGAGGTAGCATACACGGACGACCCGCAGGAACTCGAAATGCTGAAAACCCCGATAGGCAGGTGGGGCAGAATGTGGCAGCAGTGGATGCGCACGGAGTATCTGACAGAGGTGACGGTGCTGATCGTAACGGGACGCTGGAACATGATCCCGAGGGAGATCGACAGACTGGCAGAGAGCCGCTTCAAAGAACTGGACGCACTCTACCGAAAAGAGAACCCTCGCCCCGTGACGTTCAGCGAAATGCAGGCGTGGGAAAAGAACCGTCTGCTGACAATAGAGCACAGGATAATGGAGGAGATAGTGTATCAGCCGAGAAGCTGACCGCTGATGCCCTTATCCAGCATTATCTTCAGAGCGACTTCAACCGCCGCCCCGACAGCTATGAAATTGCGGGACGTTTTCTTGCGGATTTCCTTGATACCGATGTAAATATTGTAGAGTTTTTCATGAAGCACGAGGCATACAAGTATTCCGAACGTCAGCAGGCAGAGATAATTTTGCTCATAGAAAATGCGCTCCGTTTGCGTCAGCAGGATATTGAAAACTCTGTTGAAAAGGTTGAAAAAGAGCCCGAAAAACCAACAGAAAATCCGTATCCCGGCATAGATATACCTACCAATATGGAGCCTGTTTTCCCGACGGAGATGGTCGAGGATATAACCCCTCCGGAGGAAGTTCCCGAAGTAGATTTATCCGAACCGACTGAGGAAGAAGTCGAAAGCATAGTCGATAATCAACCGCAGGACGATACAGTTATCGTCAAGAACGAAGCTGTTATTACAACTGAATTGCCGCCCATTACCGATGAAAATATAATCTTCGGGATACTGCGGCATGACCAGTTCTTTGCTATAAAAAGAGATCAGATAGCGGCATTTTTCGAGAACAACACCGACCATGATGAGCGTGTGGCTTTTGTTAAGCAGATATTCAATTCCGACTACTCGGAACTGTTACTGGGCGATAACGAAGATACTCGCTATGGCTACAAGACGTATGACGAGGGTATCCACATCTGGAAAGGCAGTTTTCTCACCCGCACTATGGAGTCAGGCTTTAGCTGGGATCTGGTACAGAGCTTTTATGCTGATATGGTTGAGCGCGGGCTGCTGATTAATACCGCTGTATCGGAGATAGATGAGCCGATTTTTGCAGAGCCGACCGAAGAAAAGAAATATCCCGAGCCCGAGGAAGATATTGACGATTTCGAGGAACTGACAGAGGAATTTGAAGCTGAGGACGAAACAGAGGAAGAAATATCCGATGAAGATATAGATACTCCTGCGCCCGTCAATGATTTTGACAGAGATGATAACGAAGGTGCGGAGCAGCTTTCGTTCTTCGGTGAACCTGTACCTGTGGAGCAGACAGAGAAAAAGTCAAAGAAAACTCGTAAGGAGAGTGTCCCTGCAAAAACTCCAATGCCTAATTTCCTTATCACCGATGATATGAAAAACTTTGTCCTGCGCTGCGGAAGCCCGGAGAGGGGTACGCTGTCAAGGATAGTGGCGCAGTTCCAGAAGGACAAGTCTGCTGCCGAAAATGCAGAGTTTCTCCGTAAAGAATTTGGCTCTGACGGTCGAGGTTACATATATAACACGCCGGATTTTTCGGAGACTAAAAAAATCTGCTCATGGTTTGACGATATGGGAATAATCATCAGCGCAGGAGAAAATGTTGTAAATCCATATTCATCGGCAAAGATACCTTGGGAATATGCAGTTGAAAGAATAGAAGAAATGCTTGAAAACGGTGACTTCTGCTCACAGGATATAATTGACGGAGCCGCCGAAAAGGAGATAAAGGATATTGCTGACAGACTTTGGTATCTTCATCAGGATGTCAATTACGATATATATGAATATTTTATACCGAAAGATATGTTTAAGGGCGGTTTCCCCGATTCCACCGAGCGCATAAAATTAGCATTGCTCGACAAAGACACCCTGCAATCGTACATAGACGGGCTTACACAGCTTGTGAACGATTATGAGCAAAACAGGGATATTCTGCGTTTCCATTTTCACAGACCGAAGGAACTGCTGTATCGTCTGAAAGACTTACAAATAGAGCGCAGGCAGTTTGTCACAAAACCCGATTTTGCTTTCAAGGGTCACTATTTCATTTCCGAAAGAGAGAAAGACGCACTGCTGGGATATGGCAGCGGATTTTCGGACGGTAAGTTCAGAATAGAAAAATTCTTCAAGGATAATCACACCCTGCCCGAGCAGATTAAGTTCCTTAAAGCGGAATACGGAACGGGCGGCGGTTCGAGGCGCGGAGGTGATGAGTGGCACGATTCTAAAGGTATCGCTTATGTGCGTGGCGAAACAATCGGAAAGCCCGATTGTAAGGTTCTCATGAAGTGGAATGAGGTTGTAGAGCGCATTTCACGGCTTGTATCCGAGGGTAAATATATTACTCAAAAGGATATTGACAGTAAAATTCATGACTGCAAGCGTATCGTTCAGGACTATGACCCTGAAAGCTACGATAGCTTTGAAAAGGAGTACGAGCGAAGACGGTATCATGAAGCACTTCAATTTCTTGGTGAACAGGGTATTGTAGTTGAAGGCATAGCAACAGTTGAGCAGAAGCCCGTAGAAAAGCTCATACAGCGGGCGCAGGATATGGATATCCCTGTCGAGATCAGGAACGGAGAGCCTGCCGAGAAGATTGAGCAGGAGCAGGCTGTATTCATGGATATTCGTGATGAGAGTTTTATCGAGCTTCATCAGACCGATGAGGGTATTTCGTATTCTGTTTACGCCCCCGACCTCACTCTGACAGATGGCGGAGTATGGGAAATGGAAGAAAGCATGAGCCTGCTGACCGCTGCGGCGGAGATACTGGCTACAACAAGCAACGCTCTTGCCGAGGTCGAGGACTATAACCACTTCATGGCGCTGGTCGATATGGACGCGAGCCTAGATATTCCTCGGGAACTGGCACAGCTGAAAGCAGATATTCTTGCCAATCTTCCGAATGAAGCAGCCGAAGTGATAGATGTGAATTTCACAGATATTACTGGAACCGAGGACGAGCCTACTGTATCTGTAAGTGCAAAGAAAAAGACAGAGGATACACCAAAAGAAATGGAGCCTAAGAGGGTTGCGGTAAATGCCCCGGAAAGAGTCACTGTTACACCCATAATTCCGAAAAGCGGCACACCGATCACTTACCATTTCAATGAAGGTGATATAGTTCAGGGCGGAGCAAAGAGCAAGTTCAAGGCAAATATCGAAGCTATAAAAACGCTTCAAAGGATAGAAGCCGAGAACCGCTATGCAACGCCCGAGGAACAGTCCATACTTGCGGGATACGTCGGCTGGGGCGGTATCCCGCAGGCGTTTACGACCGATCTTGCTGCCGACAGTATCGGCGGCAACCTGGGCGATGCCGCACCGACGGGCTGGGAGGAGGAACAGCAGGAGCTGCGGTCTCTGCTTTCGGAGGATGAATACAAGGCGGCGAGGGAGTCAACGCTTACGAGCTTTTACACGCCCCCGGAAGTTACGGACGGCGTATTTCAGGCTTTACGACAGCTCGGTTTTGAGGGTGGCAATATCCTTGAACCGTCAATGGGTGTCGGCAATTTCTTTGCTAAAATGCCCGATGACATAAGAGATAGTTCTAAGCTGTACGGTGTGGAGCTGGACAGCATTTCGGGTCGAATAGCACAGCTTCTGAACCCCGAGGACAGAATACAGATCACGGGATTTGAAAAGACCCGATTCAATAATAACAGTTTTGACGTTGTTATCGGCAATGTCCCGTTCGGTGATTACCGTGTCAGTGATAAGGCTTATGATAAGCTGGGACTCAAAATACATGACTATTTTGCCGTAAAGAGTATCGACAAAGTGAAGCCCGGCGGCGTGGTTGCAATTGTTACAAGTAAGTTCACTATGGACAAGCAGAACGATAAAGCTCGCCGTCATCTTGCGGAACGCTGTGACCTTTTAGGCGCAGTGCGACTGCCGAACAATGCTTTCAAAAAGAACGCAGGCACGGAGACCACAACGGATATTCTGTTCTTCCAGAAACGTGAAACGCTGACCGTTGAGATACCGTCTTGGGTACACTTCGGAGAAACTGCGGACGGCATACCCTGCAATCAGTATTTTGTCGATAACCCCGACATGGTGCTCGGAACAATGGCGTGGGACGAGCACATGAAGGGCAAGTACGGCGATGACAGCCGTGTCACTACTTGTATTCCCGACGATAGCAAGCCCCTATCCGAACAGTTACAGGCGGCTATATCAAAAATCAGGGGTAAGATTGAAACGGTGAAAATCGTCGAGGAAGGCAAGCAAGATATTGAGATAATTCCGGCTGACCCGACCGTGAGAAACTACACTCATACCGTTGTAAACGGCAAGCTGTTTTTCAGAGAAAACGAAATAATGGTCGCAGTTCAGGAAACGGGCAAGACTCTCGACCGTATGATGGGTATGCACCAGATACGTCAAAAGGCTATGGCGGTAATTGATGCGCAGGCGAGGGGCTGCGATGATACGGAACTGAAAAAGCTTCAAGCGGAACTTAACTATACCTATGACCGTTTCAAGAGGGCATACGGTGCAATCACCGACAGAGCAAACGAGCGTGTTTTTCAGCATGATGATGATTACAATACTTTGGCGGCTCTTGAAATTGTAGATACCGAGAAAAAGACGGTGGAGAAAGCGGAGATATTTTCAAAGCGCACGATAATGCCGGAGGTGGAAATCGTATCATGCGAAACTCCCCAGGAAGCCCTGCAAATATCCATTGACCGTAAGGGCAAGGTTGATATTGCATTTATGGCTGAACTTGTAGGCGTTGAGCCTGCCGAGATCATTTCGGAGCTGGGAACGGATATTTACAGAAATCCTCAGAAGGTAAAGGACAATGATCCTCTTTCGGGATACGAAGACGCAAGCGAGTATCTTTCGGGTAACGTCCGTGAAAAGCTGAGGATTGCCGAGGAATATTCAAAGCATATCGACAGCAGCTTTGAGCGTAATGTAGAAGCCCTGAAAGCGGTTGTTCCAAAAGACCTCGAAGCGTCGGAAATATCCGTAAGGATCGGTGCAAACTGGGTAGATGTCGAGGACTATAACCGTTTTATGCGAGAGGTACTCAAAGGTGACATTTATTCGCACCCCATAACCCGTACTCGTATGGGCGAGTACAAGATAGACGGACGGTATCAGGACAGGTCGGTAGCGGCAACGCAGACTTACGGTACAAGCCGTATGAGCAGTTATCATATTCTCGAAAACCTCTTGAATCAGCGTGATATTGTAGTACGCGACAAGCGAGAAGAGGACGGGCGCGTATGGTATGAGATCAATGCAAAGGAAACACAGCTTGCCAAGGACAAGGCTCGTGTCATCAAGGAAGCGTTCCGGACCTGGCTGTGGGATAATATGGAAAGGCGTGAGAGGTATGTAAAGAAGTACAATGATCTTTTCAATGCGATAAGGGGCAGAGAATATGATGGAAGTCATCAGACCTACCCCGGAAAGAACCCCGCGATACAGATGCGTCCGCATCAAAACAACGCTATTATGCGTGGTAAGCTCGGCGGCAATACCTTGCTGGCGCACTGTGTTGGTGCCGGAAAGAGCTTTGAAATGGTCGCAATAACTATGGAGAAACGCCGCTTGGGGCTTATATCTAAAGCCTGCGTGGTAGTGCCGAAGCACTTGACGTTACAGATGGCATCAGAATGGATACGTCTGTACCCAAACGCAAAACTGCTTGTTGCCCGCCCCGAGGATTTCACCAAGGAAAACCGCCAGCGGTTTATTGCAAGGTGTGTCACGGGCGACTACGATGCTGTCATTATGTCTTTCAATCAGTTTGAAAGAATACCTATGTCCACCGAGTACCGGCAGCAGTTTATGGAGCGCGAGCTTGACGAACTGATGGCTGCACTTGAAGAAGTAGATAGTTCGGACAGGATCTCTGTCAAGGCTCTGGAGCGTCAGAAAAAGAAGCTGGAGGAGCATCTTGAAAAGCTGATGAGTTCCAAAAAGGACAATTCATTATGTTTTGAGAAGCTCGGCTTCGATTATCTTGTCTGCGACGAAGCGCATTACTACAAGAACTGCTTTGTCGCTACAAAAATGTCGAATGTCGCAGGCGTTCAGACAACTGCCGCACAGAAGTCGGAGGATATGCTGATGAAAACGCAGTATCTGAATGACAAGTACGGCTGCAACAATATCTTATACGCCACGGGAACACCTTGTACGAACAGTATGGTCGAGTTCTATGTTATGCAGCGGTATCTACGTCCCGATCTCTTGGAAAAGGCTGGACTTGAAACATTTGATGACTGGGCATCAACATTCGGTGAGGTCGTATCGCAGTTGGAGATCAAGCCTGCGGGCAACGGTTTCCAGATGAAAAATCGTTTCAGCAAATTTGTGAATATACCGGAACTTATGTTGATGTACAAAGAATTTGCAGACATTCAGACCCCCGACATGATAAAGCTGCCCGTCCCCGATCTTAAAACCGGAAAGCCTATCGTTATTTCCGCGAAACCCGATGAATACCAGAAGGAGTATATGGAACAGCTTGCCCAGCGAGCCGAAATGATACACTGCGGCGGCGTGGATCCCCGTGAGGACAATATGCTCCGCATTACGCACGAAGCAAGATTGCTCGGACTGGATTGCCGCTGTATGAACCCGGAAGCAGTTCCCGCACCTGACAGCAAGGTGAACAAGCTGTTGGATATTCTGGTGGAGAACTATAACTCGACAATGGCGGAGCGTGGTGTGCAGATAGTATTCTGTGATATTGCGATAAACGAGGATGCAGAGCATTTCTCAATTTATGAAGCGATAAAGGACGATCTTGTAAAACGCGGCATTCCCCGTGATGAGATATGTTTTGCTGGTGATGCAAAGACCGACAAAGCAAGAGCAGATATGTTCGAGCAGCTGCGGCAGGGCGAAAAGCGTTTCATATTGGCTTCGACCTCGAAACTCGGCACGGGCGCAAATATTCAGGACAGGATATGCGCTATACACCATCTGGATATTCCGTGGAAACCTGCGGACCTGACCCAACAGGACGGTCGAGGAGTACGTCAGGGCAATATGTTCAAGGAGGTCGGTATCTATCATTATCTCACGGAAAACACCTTCGATTCGTATATGATGGGCATAATCACAAACAAAGCAAAATTCATATCTCAGATTATGACCTCAAAAGACCCTGTTCGTGTTTCTGAGGACGTTGACGAGATGGTGCTTACCTACTCGGAAATGCAGGCTATTGCTTCGGGCAATCCCATGATAAAGGAGAAAATTCAGCTTGACAACGATGTAGCAACGCTCAAAATGCTTGAAGCCGAGTACAAGAAATCGTTGTATCGGTATCAGGAGCAGGCTGAAAGGACGCTGCCGCAGCGTATCGAACAGTATTCTACTTATCTTGAAAAGGCTTCTGCTGACATAGCACAGTTTAGCGTGAATCATCCCGATGGAACTGCTTTCCAGATAGAAATTGACGGGAAAGTTTATTCCGAAGCGACAAGTGAACACGTTCGTGAGGAAGCAGGTGAAGCTCTTGAAAAGGCTATCATCAAGGTTTCGACAACAGGCGAGAGCATGAGGGTAGGAAGCTATTTCGGTTTCGATCTTCTGCTTGAAAAGAACCCGCAAAATCTAACTTTCTTCGATCAGGGCGCACCGTGTGTAATCTCACTTTGCGGCTCACTTAAATACACCTGTGATGTCAATCTTGAGAACAAACAGGGCAATATGCATCGTATAGAAAATCTTGCGGCGAACGAGATTGCCAAGCGTATTGTGCAGTACAAGAATGACATTGAAAAGGCTAAGGCTAATCTTGCCGAAGCAAAAGAAAACTTGACAAAGCCTTTTGACCGTGCCGACGAGCTGGCTCAGAAGCTGGCAAGGCTCGACGTAGTGAATGAAGCACTCAGCAGCGGCAAGGGCGAGGACGCTATCCCGTCGGTAGTCGAGGAAGTCGCGGATATGCCGAATTACAAGTCAAAGGTCACTATCTTAAGTACACCAACAAATGTAAATACCCCCACTAAAACAAGTAGGAGATGATAAAATGACAAGAGATGAAGCGATAGAGCAGATAGCCGAAACACAAGGCGGTCAGGCTCTCGCCGCTGTGATCGCCAAAGGATATGATGATAATACGCTTTCGGTGATAGCGGTGGCTGATAAAAAGAAAGCAAAGGTGTTCACCGATACAATGTATTCTGCGGAAACGGTGGATATCCTTACAAAAGCGTATTCCGAAAAGATCATTGACGGTGCCGACCTGCTGCACATTTTGAGGTATTCCACCTTTCGCAACGGCAACGAGGTCGATGTGAAGAAATATATTGAGTGCATAAAAGGCGGCGGCATGAGCTGTAAGACAGCGACTAATATTTTTGTTGCGGATAACTATGAGCAGGAGGACTACGATACCCTTGTAGGCAAGGTGAAGTCGGGCGCATATTTCCCTACAAAGTACGGAACGCTGTCGCTGTCTTATGAGGTCGCAAGAGTGCTTTTCAAGCTGAAAGTACCGCTGAGAGCAAGTCGCAAGGGGAATATCCCGAGCGGAGTAATAAATGTCGAGGACAGTATCAAGTACGGTGATTGTATCCGGGGCGGCAGCACTAAGCTGGTGCAGACTATCTGTGAGTACATGAGTAAAGATGATTGGGACAGCTTTTACAAGTATCTGCTTTCAAGAGAAACAGAAGATATTTCTGCCGAGGATATGGAGAAATATTATTCCGAATACAAGGCTGCGCCTGTGCGCTCGAAAAAGAGGTGACATATGATACAAACAAATCGTGATGACAACCTTGCAAGTCTGGCGGAGGTGCTGTCAAAGGAACAGATGGCGAGGATAATCGCTTGTGATTATTCCGACCAGGCAATTGCGGTCATGGCTGAATTTGATAGGGGTTATGTCGAGCGTTTTGCAGAATCAAAATTTGACGTTGAGAGCATCGAAAAGCTGATAATTGCTTATGACGATAAGCTGTTCGACTGGAAAGATCTTCTGCATATTATGGAATACTCCTGCTATGATTTCGGGTGCGAAGAATATATTGATGATTTTATCCGCTCACTGAGGGCGAAGGAGATAAACCATACTACCGCCGCACGGATTCTCACCGCAACTGCCTATGAGCCAGATACATATCATGGGCTTATGGCGCTTGTGAAAAGCGGCGCATATTATCCGACTCAGTATGCAAGTATTGGTCTGAACACTGGTGTTGCCGCCGAATTGCGTGACCTCTGTGTGCCGCTGACAGCTATGCGAAAGGACGGCACATATTATGATCTCACGCAGAAGTCGGAGTTTGATGAATCCGTCAAAAATGGTGACAGAATAAAACTGGTCAAGTTCCCGAAGCTGGCGGTCGCTGTCAATGAAATGATTGCGTACCCCGATTGGCACGACTTCAAAGCGTGGTTTCAGCTGCATCAGGGCATTGATAGAACACAGCTTACGGGCGATGAACTCGGAGCGCAGTACCGATATTTTTCTATGGAACGTTATGCTGACAAGCTGGTGAATAAGGTAGCGGCGGAGCATACGGCTTTTATGGAAGATATGAAGAAACGTTCCCCGGAAGAAATAATCGGGTCGGCGTATGAGATCGTCATCAAGGAACAGATTAAAATGTTTATGACGGAAGTTCCGCAGCTGATACCCGAACAGAAAACGGATGCACTCATGTCAAGTAATAACGCTCTGAATGCCATTTATGAACAGTGGCGCAGCGACGATGATTTTGCCGATACAGATATTGAGGTCATAATCGAGAATACCGCAGACAAGCTGATTGCTGCACGGGAGCGAGAACAGAAGCTGGCGGCGGAATTGGCGAAAAGGCGGTATCCGAGGATTTGCAGGACAAACCGCATTTCAAGCCGGGAAAGATATTCAGGAGGTGAGCAATATTACACGAGCAGAAAGCATGGAGAAGCTGTGCAACATGGTCGATAATGCGGAGTACGCAAAGATCGTAAGTCATCATTTTTCCGACTATGTTCTGGAGGTGATGGCGAACAACAGCCGCGAGCTTGCCGACAGGCTGGCACATACAAAACTTAGTAATGAGGGTGTGGAGCGTCTTGTCAAGGCTTATGACAGCAATATAATAACTATGGGCGATCTTCTCCATATCACGAATTACAGCCTTGTGTCGGGCGGCAGTGAAAAGTATTTTAACGACTATTTTTCATCAATTGCCGCAGGGCTTGATACACAAACTGCATCACGCATTTTGGTTGCGGCGAAGTTCGAGGACTGGAGCTATAATGAGATATATTCGATGGTGAAATCGGGAGCATATCAGGTTGGCGACAACACTTTTGTTGCTCTTAATCCCGATGTTGCCCGTGAAATCGACAAGCTGGGTATAGAACTTTTCGCTTATGACAAAAGCAACGATTTTTATTTTGTAAAAGACATCGAGCAGACCATTGCGGACGGTGACAGCATCACTTTTTCAAGGTCGGCTCTTGCTGAAAAAATCAATGAAATGCGCGTAAATCCTGATTGGGAGGACTTCCGCAACTATATTGCGGAAGATATGGAGGACATTGAACACCTGACCGTTGACGGACTTGTCGAAGCCTATCAGAAGTACCGTGTGGAGGAGCTGAACATAGAACTCAGCCGTAAAGTCGATAAGAACTTTGAAGTCTTTATTCAGTGTATTCGTGAGCAGGGTGTCGATGAAGCTATCTCCCGTTGTTACGAGATCACTGTAAAAACCAACATTCAATCATATATCGAATCCGAGCCAGCGGATATTACCGAGGAGCAGTATGGTGCGCTGATGTCAGCCGAGAACCCTCTTGATGAGATATATTCCGCTTGGCTGAAACGTGAATATCTCAAAACCTATGATGATATTCCGAAAGCTATGGAGTATGCGGCGGACGGTATTCTGGAACAGCAGAAAAGGTCAAAATCCAAAAACGAAGATATACTTGCGGATAAGCCGCAGCTGCCGAAAAAGAAAGGGGGAGCAAGATGAACAGCAGAGATGACAACCTGAAACAGCTTTCCAATCTGCTTGATCCGTATATGTTCGCTCAGATACTGGAAAAGAACTATTCCGACAGAACGCTTGATTTTATTTCTTCTTACGCCCCGACCGCTGTTGTTTTTGCGAGCACACGGTACAGCCCCAAAACAGTTGATGAGCTGATACACGCCTGCGACACAAGACTGATAGATAATTTTGATGTGATGCAGATAGCGCACAGCTCGGTCAATTCCAACCGCAATGAGCGTGACCTCGGTGCCTTTCTCGAATCCATAGACAGAGAGCTGCCGCGCAGGACTGCGGTAAATCTGTTTGTGGCGGAAAATGATACTCAAAAGACCTACCGTGAGCTTTCGGAGTTTGTAAAATCGGGAGCATATTACGCTGGCGATAAGGGATTATTTCTTGACCCCGGACTTGCCCGAGAAATGGCGGCACTTGGTATGACGCTGACCTCTGAATATTCGGGTGAGCATTTATCCACCTTCAAAGATATTGATGCTGCACTTGCCGAGGGCGACCGTATGAGATTTGACGATCATAGGTTGGCGGCAGCTATATTCAAGAAAATGGAGCAACCCGACTGGTTACAGTTCAGCGAATACCTGAAAAGCAATATGGGTGAGAACATAGGCAAATTAACGCCGTATATTCTCGACCGGAAGTATTCCGATTTTCAGGTCAACAGGGATATGTCAAAACTTGCGGATAAGGTTTCGGCGGAGTATGAAAAATATATCGCTGAACTGAAAAAGGGCGACCCCGACAGGATAATCAAGTCAGCGTATGAGATATACAACAAGGACTATATTGTAGATTTTTGCAACACCAATATGACTTCATTAAGTCCCGATGATCTGCAAGTATTGCTTGATGCGGATAATGTTCTCGATGAAATTTATCAGGAGTGGGACACGATGACGCAGCTTCACGGAGTTGCCGAGATAGATATCGCTATCGAGGACACAGCGTACAGGCTTAGAACGGCGCAGGCGGTAAAGCAGATGATGGAACAGAAACAGAAGCAGGAGCTTTCCGAGGATAAGGTCATCGCAGACAAGCCCGGGATACCGAAGCCTGCAAAACACAGAGGGAGATGATCCATATAAAAAGTTTAGAATTATACCGTGAGTTTCAGAAGAATCTCATGAAGGTCGTGGAGAGCGAAGCACTGATGAGCGGCTTCAATGAGTACACTGTGAGCATAAGGAATCACAGCACAGAGGTCACGATATATCTGCACGGATATTCCGCTGTACTTATATTTTACATCAGCGGCAGGGTCGTTGTCAAGTATGTCGTGTCTAAAAATGACCATGAGGAAACGGTCATTATCGACAAGACTGAATGGCAGTATCTCCACGGCAGATGCACCGTTGCCGACCTTGTAAGCAGATACGTTTATAAGGTCTTTGATGTAGCACTGGAAATGCGCCAGCGCAGGAGGGCAGATTGCCGTGACCGTCATAAGGAGAAAAAGGAATTGGAGGAGAGGGCGCTTGCAATTCTTCCGAAAGTGGAACCTTTGGAACCGATAAGCAATCAGCCGCACACAAGCTATTCTGTTGACGATGATACTGACGTGTCCGAGGACGAATATTCAGAAGTGACTAAGGATAGTTACATAGCGAATTTCGTTCATGATTTTTGATTGGAGGGCATGGTAAATGGCTTGGAAAAAGAGTTTTACCCCCGAAGAACGTGCCGAATATCAGCGTAGGCAGGCACAGGAAATGCAGGACATTTTTCAGCGTATCGACAAGGGCGTGGAGGCAGTCTTTTCTTCGGACAAATACAAGGAGTATCTGAAATTCGTATCGAAGTTCACCGATTATTCTGCGCGAAACACCATGCTGATAAATCTCCAGCGTCCGGACGCGACCCTTGTGGGTTCTTTCGGACTTTGGAAAAGGCTCGGCAGAAGCGTAAATAAGGGGGAGAGCGGCATTGTCATAATGTCGCCCGTACCTCACAAGACAAATCAGTATGTTGAGATAGAACGTCAGGCGGAGGACGAGTGGGGCAACAAGCTCTACAACGATGACGGCACCGAGCAGATGGAAACCGTCGAGAAAAATATAGTCGAAATGCGCTTCAAAAAGCAGTATGTTTTTGACCTCTCGCAGACGGACGGCAAGCCGATACCCGATCCCGTGCAGGAGCTTGTCGGTGAAATTGACGAGGAGAAGCTGAACGTTATCTTCAAGGGAATAAAGAAAGCAACGGGTATTGCTCCCGAGTACCGCACCATAACCGGTGGGGCAAAAGGATACTACAGCCCGTCGGCAAAAAGTATTATAATAAAGACAGGTATGAGCGGCGAGCAGGTGCTAAAGACCGTTGTACACGAATCGGCGCATTGTCTGCTGCATGACCCCGATAAAAAGATCGTTACAACAAAATCGCCCCGCAACGAAAAAGAGGTGCAGGCGGAGAGTATAGCTTTCATCGTCTGCGAGAAGCTCGGCGTGGACACGTCCGATTATTCTTTTCCCTACATCGCTTCATGGTCGGAGGGAAAGCAGCTCGATCAGCTGAACAAGTTTCTCGATGAAATACAAAAGACTTCACAGACACTTTTCAATGCTATCGACTCGGAATTGCTGAAATACAAAAAGCGCGATTTGACAGTTAATGAGATAATGGACGATACGGAATTGTCAAATATTCAGAAAGCCGAGATGTATCTTGATATTGTTCAGGAGAACGGCATTGTTTTCGAGGAAAGCGACATAACCAAAATCATGGAGCAGGCTGAAAAGGAAACGGATATTGGGGCTGTTTTCAAGGCTATCGACGATACCGCCAACACCATAAATCAGCGCAACAGCTACGGCTACGATTTTCAGTATATGAATCCGATAGACACAACCGAAGAAGCACTTGCCGCTTATGATCGGGGCGAGGCTGTCTATCTTCTGTACCCCGACGGTACTGAGGGCATGGCTGAAAGCCGTGAGGAGATCGAAAACTTTTCAGGTCTATTCGGTATAGAAAAGGAGCCGAAGCAAGTGGTTGCTGCCGAGGACAATCCCGATCTGTATCCTGTTTCAAGGACAGAAGCAATCGAGATGTGGGGCAGGGGTCTTGATGTTTTCATCGACGGAAAACAGGCGACTAGCATAGATGAAGTGCGTAATGCGCCGGACACGGCAAGCATAGCACTAAGCGAATTTCAGTATTCGGCAGAACTTGATTTCGACAAGGGAGGTTTAGGAAACGTGAGAAATCAGCAGTTTTATGACAGCTATAATCAGCAGAATTATCCGCAGGGCGGCTATCAGCAGAGGAATAACAATATAATCGGCAACACACCTTACGATCAGCTAGGAGGTAGGGGACAGCTTCAGTATTACAAGGGGCTGAATAACAAACACGCTCAGAATATCGCCCGCCAACTCGATGCGGACGGTATCAGATACAGCGGCGTGATAAAGGGCGGCACAACTACGATCACAATTAATTCGGCGGATATTTCTCGCTATGAAGCGGCGGTCGATAAGGTCAAGCAGATGTACGATCAGCGCAACAACGGCAGACAGGGCGGTTATCAGCCGAATAATGACAGTCCACAGCAGCTTGCGCGGGACATTGAAGCGTTTATGTACAACTACAATACCAATGGATACCGTAATGTTGCAGGCGACCGTGAGCGCGGGGTTCAGAGTGTAGCGAATAATATCTCGAATGGCGATGTTGACAGCTTAAACACTTTTTTCAGTAAGGTCGTGAATACTGTTGGTGACGCGCAGGTGTCGGGTGAAGCCAATGCGATTCTGCAAAGGCTCGGCGCTCTTACGAACAGCAGACAGCAGAGCGGCTATCAGCAGAACGGATTTAGCAATCAGCAGCAGACCAATCCTAATGTTATCGGCAATACACCCTATGATCAGCTCGGCAGCAAGAACGATTTGCAGTATTATCCGAACCTAAAAAACAGACACGCCGACAATATAGCGGCAAAGCTGAATGAGTACGGCGTTCGTTTCAGCGGATTGCGTAAGGGTTACACCACAACTATCACCATAAACAAGGCTGATATTCCTCGCTATGAAGCTGCTGTTGCTGAGGTCAAGCAGATGTATTCTCAGAACAGCAGGCAGAACAATAGCTATCAGCAGAATAATTATCAGCCTGTATACGGCACACCTGCTTATGCTGACAGGGGCGGCTTTAGCAATGCCCGTCCGTTCACCGGAGATTTCGACAATATCCCGAAGCAGGGCGGCACCATTCCCGATGCACTTTTTGATACGCTGTCGGATATGCCGCCGAGGTCA
>NZ_CACWPP010000002.1 GCF_902762735.1 uncultured Ruminococcus sp. | reverse complement strand
CTATCTCCGCACCGATGAATACGGCGGTAAGAATGGCAGTCACAGCGGAAAACTGAACGCTGGTTCATTGTCATCTATCCTGAAAAATCCGTTGTATGTCCGTGCTGATAAAGATGTGTACGCTTTCTTCCAGAGCCGTGGCTATGAGATCATAGATGAGGTCGAAGCCTATGACGGCGTTCACGGAGTTTTCATGCACGATAATGCAGACGGTGGAAAATATGTCAAGGTCGGCTATCATGAGGGACTTGTTTCCTCGGAGCTGTGGCTGAGAGTTCAGGATAAGAAAAGCACCAACAGGCGGTTTCAGACAAACCGAAAAGTGCTCAATTCTTGGCTCGTCGGATTGCTGAAATGCAAAGAATGTGGATTGTCTGTTATCATTGATATGCAGAAAAAGTCACCGACCAATATTCACAGATACCTCGCTGACAGCGGCTGGCTCACAATCGACAAGTGTGTTGCAAGAAAGTACAGTATCAGAATTGATGATATTGAGGAGAGCGTCTACGCAGCAATGTGTGAGAGATTACAGCAGATCGAGATCGCCCATGACCGCTTTGTTAACCGCGTCACAGCCATCGGTATAACCGAAGATGTTTCGTTCGGGGTGGTAAGAAATGACAAGAAAATGCCTGTTCTGATCTATCTCAGAGAAACACTCATTGCACTTAACCGTGATGATGCTGAAAGGATCGAGGTAAAGATATGAATACGAGGATAGCACTTTTAGGACAGCCAAACTCAGGAAAGTCTACTGTATATAACGCGCTGACAGGCTCACATCAGCATGTCGGGAACTGGCCCGGAAAAACGGTTGAGAAAAACGAGGGTTCATTCAGCTATGAAGGAGTTAAGTATTCTCTTATCGACCTGCCCGGAAGCTATGGACTTACAGGCAATTCTGATGAAGAGATCATAACTGCCGACTATATAAATTCAGGAAAAGCCGACCTTGTCTGCGTTCTGGTCGATGCCTCACAGCTTGAGAGAAGCATGTTCATGGTATCGGAATTTACAGCACTTAAAAAGCCTGCTGTTCTTGTACTCAACATGATGGACGTTGCCGAATCACAGAACAAGAAGATAGATGCACAACTGCTTTCAAAAAGGCTCGGCATACCTGTACTTGCATTCACCGCCGCTGACGGAAAGGGATACGACAAACTGAAAAAGCTCCTTGCTGATGGTCTCACTTCACCCAAAATGATAAGCTCTGCACCTGAATTCAGCGACGATGCAGGAATGATGGACAAGAGCAAATCAAAGTATAAATGGATCGAAAATATACTGAAAGGTGTTACAAAAACCGGATCTCACGTATACAAGACCTCAAAGTTCGATCGGATCGCTCTGCATCCTTTCTGGGGAAAGGTCATATCTGTACTTATCATACTGGCAGCATTCATGGCGGCAATGATGATATGGCTGCCGTTTGCAAAAACTTCGATGAAAATACCTACGGCACTTGGTAAGCCAATATCCGAACTGCTTCAGGGCTGGCATGTAAACTCGTGGCTCACATCGGTATTCAGTCTTATCCTTCCTAACGTTGTAGCATTTGCGATCTCAATGGCTTCATTCGTTTTGGGAATAAACTTAGTTTTTGGGTTCTTGGAAGAAATAGGCTTTCTTGCCAGAGTTGCATATCAGTTTGATGGGATGCTTTCAAAGCTCGGTTTACAGGGCAAGGCTGTCTGCCCGCTTCTTATGGGATTCGGCTGCACCATAGGCGGTGCAAGCGGTACTCGTGTAATGGATAACTGGGGACAGAGAATGCTCTCAATGGCAGTTGTATGGGCAGTGCCATGCAGTGCTATATGGGGCGTTGTGCCTGTGATTTCAGGAATGTTCTTCTCGCCGATGGGAACAATGCTTGTATGTCTCGGGATACTTGCATACATGGTGCTTATGATAGTTATAGTATCAAAGGTATTCGGAGCAAAGCTGGCACCAAAATCATCAAGAACAGGTATGATAATGGAGCTTCCTCCTTATCATAAGGCACACTGGGGACATATCTTTAAGGAGGCGCTTCTTAAAGCATGGGATATTTTCAAACGTGCTATCAGTACTGTTGCGTTAGTATCACTTATCTTCTGGCTTCTCCTTTACAGTTCTTCAGGCAGTATCGAGGACAGTGTACTTTACAAGGTAGGTACTGCGATAGAGCCTGTGACTAAATTCTTCGGCATGGGCTGGCAGACATTCATGGCATTTCTGAGTTCGGCGTTTGCTAAGGAAGCAACTCTCGGCGTGCTCAACTCTGTCTTTGTGGGACAGAACACCGTTGTTGATGCCACATTCAATTCAAAACTCGGTGTTGGAGATAATGCCGCTCTTGCAGTTGTGATAACGCAGACCATATCAAAGGCAGAGGCTCTTGCATTTATGTTTGCCTGCACATTTAATGTGCCTTGTGTAATGGCGCTGTCAACTACATATCGTGAATCACATTCGCTTAAATGGACTGCAAAAGTAGCATTGTTCTATATCGGAAGCGCACTTCTGCTTTCCTGCATCGTCTATCACATCGCTTCTATATTCATGTGACAGACTGTGCGGTATTGCATTAAACATTCAACAGGAGATGATCTTATAATGGAGAAAAATGAAAAGATCAATGTAATGAAGATCATTGATCCCTATATCGGGAAAAGCAAGGGAGTTCTGACCCTCGGAAGGTTTCTTGCTGCATTGAGCGCCATTATCGCACTCATACCTTTCTACGATATTTGGAAGATACTGAAGGCAGCACTTGACGGCGGAGAAAGATCCGAGATGAGTTCGCTTGGCTGGCAGGCGGTCATTTTTACGGCGGTTTCAATGATACTGTATATATGTGCGCTCTGGTGTACTCATATTGCGGCAATGCGTGTACAGGCTAATATGAGAAGTTCGCTTATGAGAAGGATACTGACGCTGCCGCTGGGAGTTTTTGATCAGGCGGGAACAGGAAAACTCAGAAGGATATTCAACGGAGCCGCCTCCGCAGCCGAGACCTATATCGCACATAACCTGCCCGATAAGGCAGCAGCCGCCGCAACTCCGATGGGACTGCTGGTGCTTTTCGTGATCTTTGACTGGAAACTGGGACTTATATGTCTTATACCTGTCATACTGGCTTTTGCCTGCATGATGCGCACAAAGGGCAAGGTGATACAGCAGAAAATGTCTGAATATCAGAATGCCCTTGACGTTATGAGCAGTGAAGCTACGGAATATGTCAGAGGTATATCAGTAGTTAAGATATTCGGACAGTCGGTGGATTCATTTCACAGATTCAAGAGATCAATAGATGATTACAGCAGCTGGTCTGTGACCTATACCAAGCTCATGCGTCCGTCTATGGTGGGTTATCTCACATTTGTAAATGCAATATTCGCATTCATCGCAGCGGCTGCATTCGTTCTCATAAAAGGTGAGATAACTAACGATATAATTCTTGACTTCACGTATTATATCATAGTTACGCCGCTGCTTACCGTGACCCTCTCAAAAATAGCATATTCAGGCGAGCAGGAAATGACGCTGATAGATGCACTTAGAAGAATAAGCGGTATCCTTGAGATAGAACCACTTCCCGATGCAGAGAACAAGGCTGTTCCGAAAGATGATTCGATAACTCTTGATAACGTAAAATTCAGATACAAAGAAAACTCCGAAATGGTACTTAAAGGACTTTCGATTGATATACGAGCGGGCGAACATATAGCGCTTGTTGGTCCGAGCGGCGGAGGAAAATCAACTGCCGCAGCACTTATCTCAAGATTTTTTGATGTTACAGAGGGTGCGATATACGTTGGAGGAGTAAATATAAAGGATATTCCTCAGAAGGAACTGATGAAGAAGATCTCCTTTGTGTTCCAGAACAGCAATTTGCTTAAAACTTCGATACTTGAAAATGTTCGCCTTGCCCGTCCCGATGCTTCGGAAAAAGAGGTAATGAAGGCTCTTGAGGCCGCACAGTGTATGGATATAATAAACAAGCTCCCAAACGGTATACATACAGTTATTGGTTCAAAGGGAACATATCTCTCGGGCGGTGAAAAACAGCGTATAACGATCGCAAGGGCGATACTCAAAAACGCTCCGATACTCATTCTTGATGAAGCAACGGCATTTGCCGATCCTGATAATGAGGCACTTGTACAGGCGGCGATGGAGGAACTTTCAAAAGGCAAGACTCTCATTATGATAGCTCACAGATTAAGTACAGTTACAAATGCTGACAGGATATATGTGCTTGATGACGGCGTAGTTGCAGAAAGCGGAGATCACGAAGAACTTATGCAGAAAAAAGGCATCTACGCAAAAATGTTTGATGATTATACACGTTCGGCAGAATGGAGGATCAGAAGATGATTGAAAAATTAATGCGTAAATATGCTCTTTCGGATCGCGGCGCGGCTGATATGATAAAGGCTTGTTTCTGCGTTGCATTCACGAATATAGTTCTGATGCTTCCTGTTGCGGTGCTGTATAAGCTCATAAAGGATATGATGGATAACGCTCTTTCAAAAAGCAAGCTGCCGATGTATCTCATTATGTGCCTGGCTGTGATAATACTTATGGCGGTCGCACACTATATCCAGTATAACGCATCATTCCTGGCAACTTATACCGAAAGCGGTGTAAGAAGAATAAGTCTCGCGGAAAAAATAAGAAAACTTCCTCACTCTTTCTTCGGAAAGAAAGATCTTACAGATCTTACAACTACCATGATGGGTGACTGTACACAGGTAGAAACTGCCGCAAGCCACTGGATACCTGAAATGATAGGTTCGCTCATATCAACAGTCGTGATAAGTGCTACAATGTTCATATTCTTTGACTGGCGCATGGCGCTTGCCTGCTTTTGGGTAGTACCCGTGTCATTTTTTGCTATATGGTTATCATCAGGCATGGAGAAAAAGCCGCCGAACATAATTCGGAGGCAATGCTTGAACTGGAAGAAAGCATTCAGGAGTGTCTGGAATCAGTCAAGGACATCCGTGTTAACAATTATCAGGATAAGTATATGGAAGGTCTTGATAAAGAGATCGAAAATGCTGAAAAGCAGGCACTCAATGTTGAGATAAAACTTGGAATAACGGTAAATATCGCATCAATGATCCTTAAACTCGGCATAGGTACTACCGCACTTGTCGGAGGACTGCTTTTTGCAGGCGGTGAGATAACTATTCTTACGTTCTTCCTGTTCCTTATGCTGGTTTCAAGATTTTATGATCCTATGGAAATAACACTCCGGAATTTTGCGGCTATAATTATGACGGGCATACAGTGCGAAAGACTTAACGAGATACTCGATCACGAAGTTCAGCAGGGCGAACAGAAACTAACAAACAAAGGCTTTGACATAGTGTTCGATCACGTTTCATTTTCTTATGATGATGATACAGAAGTTCTTAAAGACGTTTCATTTACTGCTAAACAAGGAGAGGTCACAGCGCTTATCGGACCCAGCGGCGGCGGAAAAACAACAGTATCAAAGCTGGCGGCACGTTTCTGGGACGCTAAAGGCGGAACGATCCGACTTGGCGGCATGGATGTTTCAGCGATAGATCCCGAAACACTTTGTTCACTGTTCTCCTTTGTCTTTCAGGATGTAACGCTGTTCAATAATACAGTAAGAGAAAACATTCTTATAGGTAAAAAAGGTGCAACAGATGAAGAGATCAAAAGAGCAGCCAAAATGGCGCGCTGCGATGAATTCATCAGCAGGCTTCCAAATGGATATGATACTATGATAGGCGAAAACGGCAGTGAACTCTCAGGCGGTGAGAGACAGAGGATCTCCATAGCAAGAGCATTGCTCAAAGATGCTCCTGTAATACTTCTTGACGAAGCTACGGCATCTCTTGACGTTGAAAACGAAACTGCTATACAGCAGGCACTTTCAGAGCTTATCAAGAATAAAACAGTTCTCATTATTGCTCATCGTATGCGCACTATTGCAGATGCAGATCATGTAGTAGTGCTTAAAGACGGAGTTACAGCAGAAGAGGGTTCACCTGCTGAACTCATTAGAAAGAACGGGATATTCAAGCACATGACCGAACAGCAGCTTATCTCTCAGAATTGGAAAATGTAGAGGCGGTTTGCAAAATTACACTTTTGAGCATGCTGCTGTTCTTTTTACAGCTGCCGAAAGAGCTGCACTTGCAAACGGATTCAGACTGCCTGTCTCCTGCATTGACGGGGAGTTTAAAGCAGAGCTGAAATTCTGAGCATATGTTACAATAGCTCCTGTACGAAATAACAGACATTTCGATGCGTATTGCCGATGGCTCGAAATGTCTGTTTTTCGTATTGTGATTATTCCGCTCAGTTGGCGGTTATCTTTCCCCCGCCTGCGGCGGGGGAAAGATAACATCAACTCAGTTTTTCCTCATTGATAAAGGTATTTTGCAGTGGTGTGCTAAAGAGATAGTCATATTTCGTATTGCTTTCACGGTCTTGGTCGGGGGAGCGGTACACAGCAAAAATGAGATAAAAACGGAGCATGGACTAAATTTTACGTAAGCGGTATTTCCAAAAGCCCGAATTTGCTTGGTCTAGCCGTTCAAATGAATTATTGGAAATATCCCAATTTGGTTGTGTATTGTTCCCCCGCCGAAGGCGGGGAAACAATACGAAAGAACAGCCATTTTGTATCATCAGCAATACACATCAAAATTGGGAGTTGGAAATAAAGTGTTGCATTTTGATATTAAGATGTGTTATAATACTTTTGGCTGAACGCGCTGACAGTAAGTGCATAACACTGTATAATGGGTGCAGCGGTTATCTTTTACGCGGCTGAAAGGCTTTTTGGTGCGGTGTGTCAGGGGGACAGCCTTAATTTTGAATGTGGTTATCCCGCTGACACACCACAAAAACAGCGGCTATACAGAACGTAGGGTTTTTGGCGTATATTTTTCCCCACAGGCGGGGGGAAAGATATGGGGCGCTCAATTATCCTTTTGTTCACCGCCTTTTTAGTTGGTGTGCTAAAGGGATATTCATATTTTTGAATAACATTCGGAGGTCATGGTGCTATGGATATAAAGAACAATGCAGAAAAGATAATAAAACAGGCAGTAAGCGCGGGTGACATAGCAGGCGCTAACTTGCTTGTAATGAAATACGGCAGGGAAGTGCTTTATGCTGAGGGCGGCATGCGGGATATTGAGAACAGCGTGCCTATGACGCGCGATACCATTTTCAGGCTGTATTCGCAGACCAAGCCCGTAACGGCTGCGGCGGCAATTCTTCTGGCAAGCAGGGGAGAGATAGACCTTGCCGCAGATATTGCAGACTACCTGCCCGAATTTGCAGAGCAGTTCGTTATAAAGGACGGCGAGAAAAAGCCTGTCAGCAGGCGCATAACTGTGCGTGACCTGCTGAACATGACTTCGGGTCTGCCTTATCCTTTTGATGGGCACCCAAGCGGCGAAAAATCGGGGGAGGTCTTTTGGAAAACGACCCGCAGTCTGTATGAGGGCGAACCTGTCACCACGAAAAAGTTTTGTGAGATGGCGGCTGAGATACCGTGCATGTTCGAGCCGGGAAGTGAGTTTCAGTACGGCATCGGCGCTGACCTTATCGGCGGACTGATCGAGCGTGTCAGCGGTATGACTTTCGGAAAATTTCTCCGCGAGAATTTTTTTGAGCCGCTGGGCATAGAGGATACTGACTTTTATGTTCCCTCTGAAAAGCAGTCAAGGCTTGCAAAGGTCTATGATTACAGCGAAAACGGTCTTAAAGAGAACAAGACCGACAATCTTTCCATGCGCTATCTGCGCGATGTTGAACCTGCGTTTGAGTCGGGCGGTGAGGGGCTTTGTTCGACCCTTGATGACTACGGCAAATTCGCTTCGATGCTGATGAACGGCGGTGAATTCAGGGGCAGGAGGATAATGCCCGAATACGCTGTCAAGTATCTGACACGGGGCGGTATCTTGCCGAAACTGCGTTCAAACCTCTGGTTATGGTGGGACTGGACGCGCGGATACGGTTACGGCAATTTCATGCGCGTATGCGAGGACGAAAACAACACGGCGCTGTTCTCGTCAAAGGGAGAATACGGCTGGGACGGCTGGCTGGGGACGTTCTTCTCAAACGAGCCGAAACATGGTCTGACGTTCCTGTTGGGGGTTCAGCAGACAGGTATAGGCAAGGCGGACACGCTGACGAGAAAGCTGAAAAATCCGGTAATGGGCGAGTTTGCCTGATTGTACGGAAAAGGCGATCTCATGCGCGTATGCGAGGACGAAAACAACACGGCGCTGTTCTCGTCAAAGGGTGAATACGGCTGGGACGGCTGGCTGGGGACATTCTTCTCAAACGAGCCGAAACATGGTCTGACGTTCCTGCTGGGGGTTCAGCAGACTGGTATAGGCAAGGCGGGCACGCTGACGAGAAAGAATACAAGGTGACAAAGACAAGAATTCGCGAAATGCTCGAAAATAACAGAAACAAATATCCTCTTCACGATTTTGAAAAATAATCGCAAAAATTTCGTATTTTCCTATTGACGAAAGCGACAAAACGTGCTATAATTAACTAAAATAGTTTGTGTACATTTAATTATTTAAAATTTTTAAAGAGGAAGGGATCATAGCTATGAAAAAAGTATTATTTGCGGCTTCCGAAGTAGTTCCGTTTATCAAGACAGGCGGTCTGGCTGATGTGGTCGGCTCTCTGCCGAAGTGCTTTGACAAGCAGTATTACGATGTTCGTGTTATCCTGCCCAAGTATGCGTGCATGGCGCAGAAATGGAAGGATCAGCTGGAGTATATCACAAACTTCTATATGGACTTTGCGGGGCAGAGCCGCTATGTGGGTCTGCTGAAGATGGTCTATGAGGGCGTGACTTTCTATTTCATTGACAATGAGTACTATTTCAGCGGGGACAAGCCTTACGGTGACTGGCACTGGGATATTGAGAAATTCATGTATTTTGACAGGGCTGTGCTGTCCGCACTGCCTGTGCTGGAATTCAGACCCGATATTATCCACTGCCACGACTGGCAGACGGGTCTTATACCTGTGTATCTGCACGATTCGTTCCAGGGGGGAGAGTTCTTCCGCGGCATAAAGACGGTAATGACGATACACAACCTGAAATTCCAGGGCAACGACAACGCGGCAAGGTTCATGGGATTGTCGGGGCTGTCATCTTATTACATGACTTACGACAAGCTGCTCAAAGATGTTGACGGAAACATGCTCAAGGGCGGTCTGGTGTATGCTGATGCCATCACTACTGTTTCGGAGTCATACGCTGAGGAGATAAAGACCGAGTTTTACGGTGAGGGTCTTGACGGTCTTATGCGCGCAAGAAAAAATGATCTGCGCGGTATCGTAAACGGTATCGACTATAACGTTTATGATCCTGCCACCGACAAGATGATACCCTGCAATTACGACATAAACAGCGTGTTTGACAGGAAGATAGAGAACAAGCGTGCGCTTCAGCAGGAGCTTGGGCTTTGCCGTGATGACAACAAGTTTATGATAGGCATTGTCAGCAGACTTACCGACCAGAAGGGCTTTGACCTTATCGCCTACATGATGGAAAGGCTTTGTCAGCAGGACGTTCAGATAGTTGTACTCGGCACAGGCGAGCAGAAGTATGAGGATATGTTCCGTTACTTCGCTTGGAAATTCCCTGACAAGGTATCGGCAAACATCTATTACAGCGAGGCTATGAGCCACAAGATATATGCGGCAAGCGATGCATTCCTGATGCCTTCGCTGTTTGAGCCTTGCGGTCTTTCACAGCTCATGTCGCTGAGATACGGCACACTGCCAATCGTAAGGGAGACAGGTGGTCTGCGCGATACAGTTCAGCCATACAACCAGTTTGAAAAGACAGGCACAGGTTTCAGCTTTGCGAACTACAATGCGCATGAGATGTACAACACTGTGATGTTCGCTCACTACATTTACGTTGACAGGCGCGATGAATGGAATGGCATAATCAGACAGGCTATGTCAAGGGATTTCTCATGGCAGGCTTCTGCGAAGAAGTATCAGGAGATGTACGACTGGCTCATTGGATGATAAAGATGATAAAAATATCGGCACAGTGCAGAAAATGCGCTGTGCCGTTTTTTTAGTATTCAATTCTTTTGACTGTATATCCGTCGTTTTCAAGCAGAGAGATAATACCTTTTTCGCCTGCAAAATGTGCTGCACCTACTATAAAGAACACGTTTTTGCCCTCATTAATGAAGTTTTCAGCCGCTTCTGTCATAACAGCGTTACGGTCATATAATAATTTGTCGGAGTGTTCTTCCATAAGAGCAATATCAGCTTCGCTTACGTCCTGTTCATCTGCGCTTAGCTTGTCAATGGCTTGCATGTCGCCCCTTGCCCATGCATCATGGGTATTTAAGAGCAGTTCCAGCTGATTTTCTTTTGTTTTGCCTTTGTATCCCCTGAACAGCATATCATAAATATCGTCCGAGAAATTCATAAGCAAGTCCATCTGACTGTCAAGCCCCTCGACTTCATATATCTCCTTGCCGTTCTCATGGGCTATGTCCAGCAGGTAATTGTCTATGCCCAAGTCGCCCGAAAGGTCTGAATATTGCAGAGCTATATTGTCAGCGATATTGCTTACCGCCCACGGCTTCATGTTGTTATACTGCGAAAGATCTGTCGAAAATTCCGCAAGGTATTTTTCAAGCGCATCGTAGGCTTCCTTTGATATATGCTTGTCGAGACTGTCATTGGGGTCATCATAATACATATTTGCCAGCAGTGCTGACTGATATGTTATCGAGTCACCTGTTGCGAGGTCGGCTTCGACGGCGAGTATGTCAGCATCGTTAAAAGCGCTCATCATTCTGTCGGGAAGCGGATAATCGCTTTGTTTGAGCGCATGCATCGAGCCTGTCAGCGTCACGACTGCGCCGTTATCGCAGGTGACTTCCCACATGGCTGGTGTAATATCCGATCCTGCGGTAGTCTCACTGTCTGTAACGCTGTCCTCCGGCAGCGTGAACTCCTGCTGTTCGCTCTGGCTCAGGCTGACCTCTTCAGATGACGATGATGCTGTTTTTGAAGTACTATCCTCATTATTATTGCCGCACGATGCCAGTGAAAACGCGGAAATAACTGCTGTACACAATATCAGCAGAAAATTTCTTCTCATTTTGTTTCCTCTTTTTATTTCTTGTTATACATATCGTCGTTGTAATAGCCGAAGCCTTTGCCGAGTATACAGCCTGTGTTGTCAAGCGTAAATACCATTGGCGGAAGATACTGTCTGAATTCACGGGGAAGTTCAAGACCGTTATCTTTGAATGTCATAGTAACTCTGGTATATTCATCGGCTTTTGTTTCAATATCCAGCTTTCCTCCAAAACGATCGCAGTAGAGCATGACCACAGTTAGCCCCAGCGACTCATTAAGGTCGATCTCATCAAAAAATTCAAGCGGTTTTTGGAGCTTTGCCAGTTTTTCTTCGGGTATGCCGTCGCCGTTGTCCTCAACGGTGAGTTTTATCTCCTCGTCGTCAGAGGACAAAATGATCTTACATTTTTTCTCGGGTTTTGAGTTGTACATGTAGGCATTGACCACAAGGTTCGATACAGCAGCCTCAAACCTTTCAACGTTCATCTCAGCATGCACCATAGATCTTATCTCGCAGTCGAAATCATAGCCGAGTTCATCAGCTCTGCATTTTATCCGCTTTGCAAGATCGTCCAGCGCCACCGACATGAATTTTGGTTTTGAGATCACGTTGTCGCCCAAATATCTGCTGACTTCTTCGTAATTGGAAGTTGCAGACATGATATTCAGCACTTTTTCGCGCGTACTCATGTCAAAATCCGAATTCTCAGGATCACCTGTCTGTTCCCACGCTTTTTTACGTTCATTCAGCAGGCTGATGATACTTCCTGCCTGAAATCTGATGTTATCAATTTCTTTTCTCAGTCTGCTTTTCAAAGTTGACTGCATGGCGATCTTATCGACTTCATACTCGCCAAGAAAATGCATCAGGTAACCTGCAAGTTCGTCATTCTCAAACATCGGTGTTATCCTGAGCGTAAAGTCGTGATCGTCACTTACGTACCTGCATACCGTGTACTCGGTCACAGGCAGTGAAATTGATTCTGAGCGTGACAGCATGATCTTATCCGGAAAAATGAATTCGGGCAGATCGTCATTATTTCGCCATAGTGTGTTCAGTTTAGTATCCGTGAAAATTAACTTATCATTAGAATTTTTATAAAGCGTTCCGAGCGCCTCAATTATCTCCATAACAACCCTCCTGTTATATAGCGACCCGCCTTAGAATTTATACAAGATCCGTTCGGAAAATTTACAGATAAAAGCATTTGCGACAGTATCCCGTGATTTTCAATAATTGGCTCGCTACATTAATTATACAACATTTGCACTGATTAGTCAACAGTATTATCATGGAAATATTTACATATTAAAAATGTGATTATCACGCTGATACACCAAAACAAACGATGTTATATCGGGAATTGAATACAGTTGATAAAGGTATTTTGCAGTGGTGTGCTAAAGGGATAGTCATAATTAAAAATATGGTTATCCCCCTGACACACCACATTTTTGCAAGCAAACAGGGCAGATGTGGTAAATTGGCGTGCCACATAGCCCATCCCCTACTTAAGGGCAGAGGGTTGGTGAGGAGCGCCCCTTGCCAAGAACGCTGAATTACGGCTGTCAGATATTGGTGTGTTAAAGGGATAACCACAATTAAAAATATACCCGCTGTATATGGATACAGCGGGATATTTTATCTATACTTCGCAAAATTGATAAAATCAGAGCTTGGTCTCAACAAAAATATCATAGATAGCGCGGTTCGCAGCCTCGAAATCGCTCTCGCTGACACCGATGATGATGTTCAGCTCACTTGAACCCTGGTCGATCATCTTGACATTTACATGCGCATGTGCCAGTGCCGAGAAGATCCTGCCTGCTGTACCTCTGTTGGATTTCATGGCTCTGCCCACAACGGCGATCAGCGCCAGATCTGTCTCGATGTCGATGGAATCGGGGTGACAGTTGCGGTGGATGCCTGCGAGTATCTCCTGTTCCTTTTTAGCGAATTCTTCCTGATGAACAACGATGGACATAGTGTCGATACCCGAAGGCATATGCTCGAAGTTTACGCCGTTCTTCTCGAATACTTCCAGTACTCTTCTGCCGAAGCCCAGCTCAGCGTTCATCATATCCTTCTCGATATTGATAACTGTGAAGCCCTTCTTGCCTGCTATACCTGTGATGGTGTACTTAGGCTTCTGCGATGTGGACTCAACTATCAGTGTGCCGACATCTTCGGGCTTGTTTGTGTTCTTTATATTTATCGGGATACCTGCTTTTCTTACAGGGAAGATAGCATCTTCATGCAGAACGGTCGCGCCCATGTAGGAAAGCTCTCTCAGCTCCTTATAAGTGATGGTGGTGATGGGAGCGGGATCGTCGATTATTCTGGGGTCGCAGGTCAGGAAGCCTGAAACGTCTGTCCAGTTCTCATACAGGTCTGCATTAACGGCAGCAGCCACGATAGAACCTGTTATATCAGAACCGCCTCTTGAGAAAGTCTTGATGGTATCGTTGGGCATAGAGCCGTAGAAACCGGGGATAACTGCATTATCCAGTCCTTCCAGCTTTTCGCCGAGAGCCTTGTTTGTGCGTGCTGTATCGAACATGCCTCTCTCATCAAAGTAGATAACGTCAGCGGCATCAATGAAGTTGTAACCTAAGAAGTTAGCCAGCACGATACCGTTGAGGAACTCACCTCTGGAAGCCGCATAGTCTCTGCCTGCCTTACCGATGAAGCAAGCCTTGATGACATCGAACTCGCTGTCCAGCGAAAGGTCGAGACCCAGTTCGCTGATTATGCCGTTGTATCTTTCCTTGATAGCGTCGAACTCCTTAGTGAAGTCTTTGCCCTTGGCAGCCAGGTCATAGCAGCCATAGAGCATATCTGTCACCTTAGTGTCAGCAGAAAACCTCTTGCCCGGTGCAGAAGGAACTACGAACCTTCTTGAATCCTCAGCTGTGATTATATTCTTTACCTTGCGGAACTGCTCAGCGCTTGCCAGTGAGCTGCCGCCGAATTTTACTACCTTAGTCATTACGTGATACCCCTTCTCAGATAAAAGTACACTGAAACAAGTTAAATTACCTTTTTTCAGCACCTTAAAAAGTATACCTAATTTCTCAAAATTAGTCAATAGTCAAATATACAAACTTTCCTAAAGATTTGAATGTGCGTTTGTGAAATACGCTTGTATTTCTGGGACGGACAAGCATATAAAAACTCCCGACAAACGCCTTTTTCGCCTGTCGGGAGAGTGTCAGTCAAGTTCAAGGACCTTTGTTTTGCCCTCTGAAAGTGTGCTTTTCAGGTCGATGACACGCTGATTTTCAGAGCCTCTGAACGCCAGCGAGATATTCCGCTTTTCAAGCACGAAGCGTCCGTCCACCAGCACATCTATCATTGAAAGCATCTCATCGGTGACTTCACAGCGCCACTGACTATCGCCCAGAAGCTCGCTTTCAAGCACACAGCCTGTGTAGCACCATATGTTTTTATCGGGAAAATGCTCCCTTACCCTGTGCAGGAACGGCACAAGCACCCGCTGATTTTCAGGCTCAAAAGGTTCACCGCCCAGCACTGTCAGACCGTTTATATAGTCGTGGTCAAGCATCATCAGCAGCTTCTGCTCGGTCTCCGAAGTAAACGGCTGACCGTATGAAAAGTCCCATGTCATTTCATTGAAACAGCCTTTGCAGTGATGTCTGCACCCCGAAACGAACAGGCTTACCCTCACGCCGACACCGTTTGCAATATCACAGTTTTTTATCTCACCGCAGAACATATCGTTCACCTTGAATATTGAAGTTTTTTTGCATATCACAGATGCAGTACTCTGTCACGTATCTCCTGTGTGCGTCCCTGGTTCCAGTACTGAGTGCCGATGTAGCCGCAGGTGCGTCTTGCAACGTTCATCTTGTTCTGGTCGCGGTTGTGGCACTGAGGGCATTCCCATACCAGTTTGCCGTCGTCCTCGACTATCTGTATCTCGCCGTCAAAGCCGCAGACCTGACAGTAATCGCTCTTGGTATTCAGCTCTGCATACATAATGTTATCGTAGATGAACCTGATGACATTCAGCACAGCGGGGATATTCTTCTGCATATTGGGAACTTCCACATAGCTTATAGCGCCGCCCGGAGAAAGATGCTGGAACTCGCTCTCGAATTTCAGCTTGGTGAAAGCGTCTATCTTTTCAGTAACATGTACGTGGTAGCTGTTTGTGATATAACTCTTGTCTGTTATACCTTCTATTATGCCGAAACGCTTTTGCAGGCATCTTGCGAACTTGTACGTGGTAGACTCCAGCGGAGTGCCGTAGATGGAGAAGTCGATGTTCTCTTTTTCCTTCCACTTCTTGCAGGCATCGTTCATGTGCTGCATTATCTCCAGTGCGAACGGTTTTGCTTCGGGGTCGGTGTGGCTTTTGCCCGTCATGTACTTCACGCATTCGTAAAGACCCGCATAGCCCAGCGAGATAGTAGAATATCCGCCGTAGAGCAGTTTGTCTATCGGCTCGCCCTTTTTCAGCCTTGCCAGAGCGCCGTACTGCCAGAGTATAGGTGCGGCATCGGAGAGTGTGCCTTTCAGCCTTTCGTGTCTGCACATAAGTGCCCTATAACAAAGCTGTAATCTTTCATCGAACACTTTCCAGAAAGTCTCCACATTTCTGCCGCTGGACAGTGCAACATCCACCAGATTGATAGTGACAACGCCCTGATTGAATCTGCCGTAATATTTCGGTTTGCCGTTCTCGTCAACATAAGGTGTCAGGAAACTTCTGCACCCCATGCAGGTATAGCAGTGACCCTCGCCGTTCTTGTCAACTTTCAGTTTAAGCATTACTTTTTCGGAGATATAATCGGGGACCATGCGCTTTGCTGTGCATTTTGCCGCCAGCTTTGTCAGGTAGAAATACGGTGTGCCTTCTTCCACATTGTCCTCTTCCAGCACATATATCAGCTTCGGGAATGCGGGTGTCACCCAAACGCCCGACTCGTTCTTTACGCCTTCGGTGCGCTGTTTCAGCGTTTCCTCGATTATCATGGCGAGGTCTTTTTTCTCCTGCTCGTTCTTGGCTTCGTTGAGGTACATGAACACTGTCACGAACGGTGCCTGACCGTTGGTGGTCAGCAGTGTAACGACCTGATACTGTATGGTCTGCACGCCGCGCGTTATCTCTTTGCGGAGCCTTTCTTCGGTTATCATGTCGAGCTTTTCCTGCGTCGGGTTGACACCCAGCTTAGCCATCTCGACTTCCAGTTCTTTCCTTATCTTCACCCTTGATACCTGCACGAAAGGAGCAAGATGTGCCAGGCTGATGCTCTGTCCGCCGTACTGGTTAGACGCGACCTGCGCGATTATCTGCGTTGCGATATTGCAGGCGGTGGAGAAGCTGTGGGGCTTTTCTATCAGTGTCTCGCTGATGACCGTGCCGTTTTGCAGCATGTCTTCGAGGTTGACGAGATCGCAGTTGTGCATATGCTGTGCGTAATAGTCGGTATCGTGAAAATGGATTATGCCCTGCTCGTGAGCCTCAACTATATCCTGCGGCAGAAGCAGTCTTTTAGTGAGGTCACGGCTGACCTCGCCCGCCATGTAATCGCGCTGAACGCTGTTGACAGTGGGGTTCTTATTGGAATTCTCCTGCTTGACCTCTTCGTTGGCGCACTCGATAAGGCTGAGTATCTTGTTGTCGGTGGTGTTTGACTTTCTTACCAGCGACCTTGTATAGCGGTATCTTACATACCTCCTTGCCAGCTCGAAAGCGCCTTTTGCCATAAGCTGGTTCTCCACCATATCCTGTATCTCTTCTACCGAGACAGCTCTGCCCAGTTTGTTGCACTTGTATTCAACATAGTCGGTCACATCGGCTATCTCTTCATCGCTGATACGACCCTTTTCGCCTGCGATATTGGCTTTTCTAACGGCGTTGATTATTTTTTCCTGATCGAATGCTTCTTCTGCGCCGTTTCTTTTGATTATCTTCATCTGCATGCCCTCCGAACCCCGATAATATCATTATCCATAAGTCTTGAAACTAATATGCTGTCCCGCCGATACACCATGCCCGATGCTGTTTCTTATAACGTGTTCATCTTACCATTGCAAAAGCGGAGAAAGATTACGTTTGCGCAGTGAGCCGCTGCATGATCGCCATTACGTGCGGTGTTTTGAAAGGACAGCATTAAAGTGTAATTATGATTATACTACAAAAAGTTCTCTGTGTCTGTTGCAAAAAGCACAATTATATGTTATAATACAATATATAGTATTTCTTAATATTTAAAAGCACATTATGGGGTGAATAAACTTGAATAAACTTTTAACTGAAAACGGCTTTTCTGCTGAGCCGAAAGGCAGTGCCAGCGCCTGTTATATGGCGCATACGCACAAGTATTCAAAAGGAGAGATGTTCCTGCGGCATCTGCGGGATACAAATGAAACAGCCATCGTGCTTGACGGCACGGTACTGCTGGTGAATGTCAATTCTGACGGGCAGAAGAGCATACTCGATATATGCCGCGAGGGCGATGCGTTCGGCGGAGGCATCTTTCCCGAGCGGGGACTGGGTGCGTGCTATGCCGTTGCAAAGACAGACTGCCTGATAACGTATGTTGACTACGGCAGGCTGATACACTGCTGTGAGAACAGCTGTGACAAACATGCTGACCTCATTGACTATCTGCTGGGCACTGCCGCGCGGAGGAGCGTTGCGCACATAGATATTCTCAGCCGCCGCACCATTCGCGAAAAGCTGTTGACTGCCTTTGATTATCTGCTTGATCCCGATGACAGCTCCGAACAGGTCCTGCCGCTGTCACTTTCCGAACTGGCGGATTACCTTTGCTGTGACCGCAGTGCCATGATGCGTGAACTGAAAAAGCTCAATACAGATGGCATGATCGTTTCTCACGGAAATAAGATAACTGTTATCTGCTTGTAATTTATTGACAAAATAAGGTTATTATTGTATACTATAATAAAACACGGTCGTACCGCTGACAACGCACAGAATAAGCCAACACCAACGGTTTTTTGATTTATCCCAATTTGGTTGTGTATTGTCCCCCCGCCGAAGGCGGGGGGACAATACGAAAGAACAGCCATTTTGTATCATCAGCAATACACATCAAAATTGGGAGTTGGATATATTCATCGGCTTGTGTGCAGGGAGGGCGTATACTTGTAAAACGCTGTCTGTTACAGCGGCGCATAAGCGGTTTGCCGATGATCGGTCCTTGACGGTAATGGGGGAGATAGAAATGAATTTCTGGGGAATATTGTTTATTGCGGCGGCAGTTTTAGCTTTGCTTGGCATTGTATATCTTGTTTCACGCTTTCATAAATTCAGTTTTATGCAGAAGTTTGCGAAAAAGCACCCCGTCATGGCGTGGCTCATCTCTGCTGTTCCTGTGGGGGGAGTGTTCCTGTTCGGGCTGATAAATCTCTATGCGGCTATTGTGGTACTGCTTCACCTGATGCTGATATGGGGCATATGCGATATTGTTTCGTTCATACACCGCAAGCGCAGGTACAGCTGGTCGGTGAGGTATTACGCGGGTGCAGCTGCTTTACTTATAACGACTGCATATCTGGGCGCGGGCTGGTTTTTTGCGCACCATGTCTTTGAGACCGACTACCGCTTCAACACGCCCAAGGAACTCGGCATGGAGCGGCTCAGGGTAGCGCAGTTTGCTGACCTGCATCTCGGCATAACGCTTGACGGTGAAGAATTTGCCGCTGAACTGGCTGAGATACAGAAACAACAGCCCGATGTGCTGGTGATAGTCGGCGATTATGTTGATGATGACAGCAAAAAAACCGATATGATACGCGCATGTCAGGCTCTTGGTGAGTTTGATGCAAAATACGGCATATACTATGTTGACGGCAACCACGATAAGGGCTACGGCAACTACCGTGATTTCTCGCTGAATGAGCTTTATGACGAGCTTGAAAAGAACGGTGTCGTCATACTGAAAGATGAGTCTGTGCTGATAGATGATAAGTTCTATCTGGTGGGCAGAAACGACCGCAGTGACCCCGAACGTGCGCCCGTATCCGAACTTACGGCGGAACTGGACAGCGATAAATACACGATAATACTCGACCATCAGCCGAATGACTATGCCGCTGAGGCTGAAACTTCGGCTGACCTGGTGCTTTCGGGACACACTCACGGCGGTCACATTTTTCCTGCGGGGCTGGTGGGGCTTGCTATGGGTGCAAATGACAGTGTTTACGGCACGGAAGTCAGAAATGACACGACATTTGTGGTAACATCGGGTATTTCGGGCTGGGCGATACCTTTCAAGACGGGTTGCATATCCGAATACGTGATAGTAGATATATATGACCGCTGATCTGCGGCATTTCGGGGGTCTGACCATACGAGAAAAACAGAAAGTGTGACATGCATGAGCTTTGGACAGAAACAGATAAATGACCTGATAACAGGCACGGTGCTTTGTGCCGAACTTCCCGCTACGCGCGAGGGCGACCGCAGATTTGTGGCAGTTTTTCCGTACATTATCAATGACAGCGGAAATGTGTCATCTCCCGACAAGTTACTTGACAGCGCCAAGACGGAGACTGTCCTTTTTCACCTGAGGGACTGTGAATACCCCGCAGAATACAGCACAAACGGTTTGCAGGTAAATGATAATGATGTCATAGTGCTGAGGGACGAGGGCGATATAAAAGGTATCTCTGCGCTTCAGGAGATGCTTGCTGAGTTCGTGTCTGATTTTTCCATATTTGTGCCGCTGTGGGAAACGGACGATGTTTTGTACTGAAAAACGGACAGTATAAGAATGGGGGAATGCAGATGAAAATATATCTATACGGCATGATATGTGTCTCGAACAGCTTTAGGATAAACGAGTTCCCGAAGCCCGATGAATATACCGAAATACAGGACAGCGCAAGGTTCATCGGCGGTGAAACGGGGACTTGTGCTAACGTGCTTTCATCGCTGGGGGCTGACGTCAGGATAGACGGCACTCACATCGGCAGGAGCATGACAGAGCTTACCCGCGATTTTTACAGCGGCAAAAGCGTTGATCTCGGCTCGCTGACTTTTGATGAGAGTTTTGAGGGACTGGAGGATCATATCCTTATTTCGGGAGATGTCAGGACCCCGCTGGGGCGGTTCGGGCATTTTTTCGGTGACTTTTACAGCGGCGGCGCGAAACACTGGAACGAGCCGAAGGAGAGAGATGTCATATGGTGCGATACTGCTGCGATAGATGATTGTTTCGGGGAAGATTCACAGCGCTGTGCCGAGCTGTGTGTCAGTCATGGCAAGCCTTATGTTACTATCGACTGCAAGTATGACAGTTACATACACAGGCACGCCGCAGTGACGGTAATATCGGGCGAAGCGCTCGGCATGCACTACGGTGATGTCACACGCGCCGAGATGTTCCCGTTTTATGCCGAAAACTCAGGCGGGCTGACTATCATCACAAACGGCGGCGGTGAGTTTTTCTACGGCAGGCGCGGTGAGCCTGTCAGGAAATTTACGCCCTTTAAGGTCAAGGCCGCAAGCACTCTTGGGGCGGGAGATACTTTCAAGGCGGGCTGTACTTATGCCCTTACAAACGGCATGAGCGATGAGGAAACGGTGCGTTTCGCAAGTGCCTGCGCAGCTGTGGCGGTCTCACGCTATCCAAGTCAGCTTGCTCCGCCGACACTTCGGGAGACAGTTCAGCTTATGGGCAAAAACAAGGCTGATATGTAGGCTGTTGTCAAAAGCAGGCGCGGTGAGCCTGTCAGGAAATTTATGCCCTTGCAAACGGCATGAGCGATGAGGAAACGGTGCGTTTTGCAAGTGCCTGCGCAGCTGTGGCGGTCTCACGCTATCCAAGTCAGCTTGCTCCGCCGACACTTCGGGAGACAGTTCGGCTTATGGGCAAAAACAAGGCTGATATGTAGGCTGTCGTTAAAAGCGTGAACTTTGCTTTGACAGGAAGCTGTTTTTATCATCAGTTAAATTATGCCGAAACAGAGAAGTGACACGCAGAAAATTTGGGTGCGGCGTATCGTTTTTATAGAAAGAAGGTCACAATACGGAAATGTTTACCGAAAAGAAAAGCATTGATGAATATGCCGAAGAAGGAAACAAGCTGTTTGATGAAGGCGAATATTCTCAGGCTATCAGGAAATGGCAGGAAGGATTGGAATTGCTGGATAAACCGCTCAATGCTCAAAGTGAAGCAGTGTGGTTCCAAACGTCTGTTGCTGATGCTTTGTTCATGCTGGGAGAATATGATAAAGCATATCCGTACTTGTGTGAAGCAAGATCAAATATTACGGGTGAAGGTTATACGGATCCATTTGTAATGCTTCGCTTAGGGCAGTGTTCATATGAATTGGGAAAAGAAGATGCGGCGGAATATCTTATGCGTGCGTATATGCTTGCAGGAGAAGAGATCTTTGAATGCGATGATGAAAAGTATTTTGAGCTTATCAGGCATCTGATATGATATATCCTGATCTTCGCTGTTATTGGATACGTGCTTTCGGGAATTGAGCGCTTGTGTTGATGCGGAGGCGTACCTCAGACGGGCTGTTTTATAACATCGGTACGGCGGTGAACAGAGAGCGGCTCTTTCACTGACGGTCTTTACGCGGGCGATGATGAGGTGTACCGCGAAAGACCCGCACATATCAGCATAAATATCACGAAAGACCTGTCGGCAAACGGCAGGTCTTATTTTGTGTGTCTACCGAGAGTAGATTGACTTGCGGATGCATCTCGGTTATAATAGTCTCAAAGAGAGGTGAGAAGTATGGATCAGGTAAAAACAGGAGCGCTCATAAAAAAGCTGCGCGGTGAAAAAGGTCTTACACAGAAACAGCTGGCAGATATGCTGCATGTCAGCGACAAGGCTGTTTCAAAGTGGGAATGCGGGGGCGGCTGTCCCGATATTTCACTGCTGACAGCGCTGGCGGAAGTTTTTGGCACTGATATACAAGTCCTGCTGGACGGCGGGGCTGAAAAAAACACAAAGGAGAACGGTGACATGAAAAAAATAAGATTTTACGTTTGCAAAGACTGCGGAAATATCATAACAGCGGCGAGCGATGCGGCTGTTACCTGCTGTGGGAACAAGCTGACAGCCCTTCTGCCAAAAGCAGCTGACGAAGCGGATATGCTTAAAGTCAGGGACATAGGCGGGGAATGGCATATCACGGCAGACCACGAGATGACGAAGGATAACTACATTTCATTTGTGGCATATGTTGGTGACAGCTGTGTAATGATGTTCAGGCAGTACCCCGAATGGGAAGTGAATATCGAACTGCCGATGCTTCGCGCGGGCAGGCTGGTGTGGTACTGCGATGACTGCGGGCTTCAGTATCAGGAGATAAGCCCGTAAGCAACAGACAGTTGCTTGCAGAGCGGTCTTATCTGTGGTATGATATAGAAGAGGTGATAATATGGAAACCAAAAACATCATTCAGGAACTGCGCATAAAGCACGGTATGTCACAGGGAGAACTTGCTGACCGCATCTTTGTCACAAGGCAGGCTGTCAGCCGCTGGGAGACAGGCGAAACAGTCCCGAACACGGAGACACTGAAACTGCTTTCGGAGCTGTTCGATGTGTCCATAAATACACTGCTGGGCGCACCGCGAAAACAGATCTGCCAGTGCTGCGGCATGCCGCTTGACGAAAGCATCATCAGCCGCGAGAAGGACGGAACGCCCAACGGGGACTACTGCAAATGGTGCTATGCCGACGGGAAACATATGTACAGCAATATGGACGATCTGATCGAGATATGCGTGAAGAATATGGTCAGTGACGAACACCCTGAGAGGGAAGTCAGAGAATATCTGCGAACTGTTTTGCCACAGCTTGACTACTGGAAGCGCTATGAAGAGCTTTCTGACGGCGGCGAGTTCGAGAAATTCAAGCAGACGCTGACAGACGAGATAAACGCGCTGAATATAGAGGGCATGCCAAAGGTGGAAAAGCTGAATGCTCTTGTGGGGAGCTATGTTGATCTGCCGTACAGACTGCCCAACGGGAATACCGTGAGATTTCTTGATGAGAACGCCACATATCTCGGTGATCAGCTTGAAAGCGAGTTCGGCGGTGAGCGGTTCTTCGGGGTGCTGGCGAATATGGAGTTTATCCTTGTCTGCACCTACGAAAAGGACGGCAAAGACCCCGAACTGGTGATGTACAAAAAGCGCTGAATCTTCCGTGCGGCAGCGCGATGTAAACGCAGATCCGACAATAACGATCAAAAAAAGCGATCGTGTGAGAAACACGGTCGCTTTTTGTGTGCATAAAAGATCCCTTTTGCCGCGTTTTTACGGCAAAAGGGAATATTTTCAAAAACTGTTTACTTGCTCAGCTTGCTCTCTCTGAAGATAATATCTTCTCTCTTAGGACCGTTCGATACCATAGTGATAGGGAAGCCGATCTTATCTTCAACGAACTCGATGTACTTGCGGCAGTTCTCGGGAAGTTCCTCATACTTGCGGATACCCTTGATGTCGCAGTGCCAGCCGTCCAGAACTTCCAGAACAGGCTTAGCCTTTTCCAGCTTCTGAGTGGTGGGGAAGTCAGTGGTAACTTCGCCGTCGATCTCATATCCGACACATACGGGTATCTTTTCGAGATAGCCCAGTGCGTCAACAACAGTGAAAGCCACATCGGTAGTGCCCTGAATGCGGCAGCCGTACTTCGATGCAACGCAGTCGAACCAGCCCATTCTTCTCGGTCTGCCTGTGGTAGCGCCGTACTCGCCCTTGTCACCGCCGCGCTTTCTCAGTTCCTCAGCCTCATCGCCGAATATCTCGGAAACGAATGCGCCTGCGCCTACTGCGGAAGAGTATGCCTTGCAGACAGTAACTATCTTCTTGATCTCATAAGGAGGTATACCTGCGCCGATAGCGCCGTAAGCCGCCAGAGTGGAGGAAGAAGTCACCATCGGGTAAATGCCGTGATCGGGGTCTTTCAGTGAACCCAGCTGACCTTCCAGCAGAATGTTCTTGCCTTCCTTGATAGCGTTCCACAGATAAGCGGAAACATCGCATACATAAGGCTCGACCATCTTTCTGTAACCCATCAGTGTCTCAAACAGCTGATCTTCATCTATGGCGGGCTTGTTGTAGAGGTATTTCAGCAGAATGTTCTTCTGCTCGCAAACTCTGTGTATCTTGACTTTCAGCGCTTCTTCGTCAAAAAGTTCCTGCACCTGGAAGCCTATCTTCGCATACTTGTCGGAATAGAAAGGTGCTATGCCCGACTTTGTTGAACCGAAACTAGCCTTGCCCAGTCTTTCTTCCTCGAATTTATCAAAATCAACATGGTAGGGCATTATCATCTGCACTCTGTCAGAAATGAGCAGTTTGGGCATCGGCACACCCTGAGAAGTTACCTCGTTCAGCTCTTTGAAGAATTTGGGTATATCGAAAGCTACGCCGTTGCCGATGATATTTGTTGTGTGATCGTAAAATATGCCCGAGGGGAGAGTGTGAAGTGCAAACCTGCCATAGTGGTTATGTATGGTGTGACCTGCATTTGCGCCGCCCTGAAATCTGATGACTATATCAGACTCCTGCGCCATCATATCTGTGAGCTTGCCCTTACCTTCGTCGCCCCAGTTTGCGCCAACAATTGCTCTTACCATTTGTTAATGTCCTCCTTGCTGTTAAGCAGAATAGCTAAGTTGTGATGATTTAGCGTGGTGCTATGTGAAAACGTTCCACACGAACACCTGTATATTATACCACATATTTTTGTGTTTGTAAACACCTTAGAAAACTTTTAACACATCTGTAACATTTATAACAAGACTTGACTTTAAGAAAACTTTTTGCTGAAAACCCCTTGAAAAAATGTCGGCATTATATTATAATAGAAATTGAATAGCGGCGTTTGCCGTGTATTTTTATCCCGAACGGACTGTGTGTGCCGCGCATCATCATGGGCGGTACAAGCCGTGCGCGGGGATATTTTAAGGAGAGTATAAATGAGAGCAAAAAGAATGGCAGCTGCGCTGGTGACTGTTGTTATGGGTCTGACACTTTTCGGGTGTTCTCAGGATACGGGAAATGACAGCGGCACGAACACCACTTCCTCAGGCAAGGAGACTAAGGCTGTGCCTGATGTGGTGGAGCTGAAAAGCTATAAATTCCCAGAATTTCTGAATGATATAAAACAGCCTGATGTGCTGAGCAGTCCCGTTTATGTCAGCTTTGCGGCTGCCGACCATATGAAGGCGGTCGTTGAACAGCCTTTTGAGGGATATACGTGTACGGAGATGATCGGAAATACGCTTTACGTTTTCAGGGAAGGGAAGTACGTGGGACTGCTGGACTCTGACGGCAGGGTGGTGGTCGATGCTGATACGTATACGGCGATAGCGCCGTGCAGTCAGGGGATGCTGGTGCTTTCGCGCGACAGGGAACTCAATGCGCCCGATGATTACATGACTTTCAACGGCATGGGCATGGTCAGCATGATAGAGCCGCCCGAATTCAAGGAGGATAAGATCAGTATCGAACAGGAAATGAGGTATAACGAAACAAAGGAAGATGACCGCGAGGAAAACTATAATGTGCAGAACCTGAAGCTGTCCGAAAATGAGACTGTGGGTGAGGGCACTGCTTACTTTGACTGGGACAAGATAGAAGCGGTAACTGCGCAGTCGATCAACACGCTGAGACCGTACAATGCATATTACAGGGCGGAAAAAAACGGCGAGTTCTATTATATCTGCTTTGACCGTTTTTATAACTATACTATTTATAACGGCGCTTACGGGTATGTCAGGCTGAAAGTCGGGAGCGGATACGGTGAATGCTATATACTCGACCACGATGATTATACCGAGCTTACGAAGCTGTTGGAGAGTTTTGGCGAAACGAATTCGGTGAAAAGCCCCAGCAAGGACGAGAGCCTTGATTATATCCAGCTGGAAGTGGGCTTCGGCACGGACGATGCTGCAACTATGACCATCTCCGCTGACGGATACTGCCTGACTGACCACACGGCTTCTGGTGAACAGCAGACAAATAATAAGTATTTCTCCATTCTCGACAAGGAAAGTTTTGTAAGCCTTGTCAAGTGGGTGGATCAGGTGCTTTCAGCAGAATATGTGAGATAGATGATAATTTTGCAGGAAATTGCAGTTTTTCCTGCAAAATTTCTTTTTTTGGTAAATATTAATTATTGACAAGTACGTTTTTTAGTGCTATGATATATAAGTATAGTTGTGTACTGAATAGTTTTGCATTTGATGCGTAAAATATCTTAACGAGCTTTTGCGGGAGGTATTTTTATGGAATGCGAAACTAAAGGGTGCATGAACGATGCTGAAAGACAGGAGACCGATCTTGGCAGTATAACTCTATCGGGGAACGGTCATCTGATACACTGCCTGAATATCATCGGGCAGGTCGAGGGGCATTATATACTGCCGCCCTCCGACAAGACGACTAAGTATGAGCATATCATACCTGCGCTGGTGGCTGTTGAACAGGACAGCGCCATAGAAGGTCTGCTGATAGTGCTGAACACGGTGGGCGGCGATGTGGAGGCGGGGCTTGCCATAGCCGAACTTATTGCGGGCATGAGTACGCCTACGGTCTCGCTGGTGGTGGGCGGCGGTCATTCGATAGGCGTGCCGCTGGCTGTCTGCGCGGACAGGTCATTCATAGCGCCGACGGCGACTATGACCATCCACCCTGTCAGGCTGAACGGGACGGTGATAGGCGTGCCGCAGACGATGTCCTACTTTTACAGAATGCAGGAACGGATAGTAAGTTTTGTGTGCAGCAATTCTTCGATAAAGCCCGAGCGCTTCCGTGAGCTTATGATGTCAACGGGTGAGCTGATGACGGATATAGGCACGGTGCTGGAGGGCGAAGAAGCGGTAAAAGAAGGTCTTATTGACAGTTCGGGCGGGCTGGCTGATGCCATTTCCTGCCTTTACGGACTTATAGATAAAAGCCGCAGTGACGGCGAGTAGTATGGAGGATAAAATGAGTTTATTTGACGTGATCACACAGGCAGTTCTGCAGGGACTTACCGAGTTTCTGCCTGTTTCCAGTTCGGGACACCTTTCGCTTTATCAGCATTTTACAGGCAACAGCGGTGAGGGTGCGCTGATGTTTTCGGCGATACTGCATCTGGGGACGCTGGTGGCGGTGTTCATAGCATTCCGCAGGGATATACTGGCGCTTATTAAGGAACTGTGGATCATCATCAAGGACATTTTCGGGAGAAAGTTCACGCTGAAAGACATGAACCCCGAAAGACGCATGATAGTTATGATAATAATATCCTGCTTCTGCCTTGCGCCGTTCGCTGTTTTCAAGGACTGGTTCGAGTCGATAGCGGAGGACGGCTCGATAATTGCGGAGGGGCTTTGCTTTCTGTATACCTCTGCTATACTGTTCATGTCTGACAGATGCACCAAAGGCGAAAAGAAAGCGGGCGACATAACCTACAAGGACTCCGTTACGGTGGGACTGTTTCAGGGCGTGGCACTGCTTCCGGGCGTTTCAAGGTCGGGCTCGACCATTTCGGCAGGACTGTTTTCGGGATTTTCACGCGAGACTTCGGTGAAATATTCTTTCATACTGGGCATACCCGTGATACTCCTCAGCTGTCTGATGGAGATATTCAAATATTTAAAGGACTCCGTAGAGTCTAATGTGGTGAACGATAGTTCTGTGGGCTTTTTAAACTGCTTTGTCGGTTTTGCTGTATCGGCGGCAGTCGGTGTGCTTGCGATAAAGCTGGTGAACTGGCTGGTAAAGACAGACAGGTTCAAGGTGTTTGCGCTGTATACGTTCGTGCTGGGCTGTGTGGTGCTTATCGCAGGTTTTATAGAGTTCTGTATGGGTCACGCGATAACATTCTGATAACGCAAGTTACATATCGGCAATAGAGCTTGGGTCGCGTATCCGGGCTTTTTGCGGTTTATATGAGTTATACTGTTAAAACAGAGGAAAGGAAAGTGTTTCAATGGCGGCAGGAGCCACTAAGAACAAAACAGGCAGCAAAACGCCTGCAAAGACCAATAGTACTGCCAAAACAAGTCAGCCTAATGTCAGCAAGGCGGCGCAGGACGCGCTGAATGCCGCTAAAGAACGCGAGATAAGGCGATTTTGGTCATACATACTGTTTTTCTGGGGCATTCTGGAACTTCTCATAACTTTTATCAAAGGTGACGGGCTATGGCGCTCGCTCCACAATTTCAACCGCGGCATGTTCGGCTTGTCGGTGTTCCTTTTTGCGCCCATAATGATATATGTGGCGCTTATGATAGCCTCAAACACAAAGCGCAATACAGTTGTCGCAAAATGTGTTGAGGGCGGTATGCTGATGCTGTTGTCCAGCGGTATGATACAGATACTCCAGGTAGGCTCTGTTGACGGCGGGAGCTTTTTCAAAAAGCTGAAAGGGCTTTACCTGGACGGGGTGGAACTTCGCGGCGGCGGACTTGCCAGTGCGCTGCTGGGGTGGCCTCTGCTGGCGGCTTTCAAGAGGGTCGGCGCGGCTATCATAATACTGCTGATAGCTTTCATGTTCATACTTCTGCTGACCGATCTCACGCTTCCGCAGTTTTTCAGGCTGATAAGCAGACCTTTCGTGGTCTCGGTCGAAGCAGTCCATGCGGACAGGGTCGAGCGCATAGCCGCCAGACGCGAAAGGGAAGAACAGCTCGCCGCCGCAAGAAGGCAGAAAGCTCCCGAAACGAGAGCAAAACGCACTTTGCAGACAGTGGAGGAGGAATTTCCCGAAACAGCGGCAGAAACAAGACAGCGGGTGGACTTTGCAAGATTTCTGCCCAAGAACGATCCCGATGAGCAGGAAGATGCTGTCGATGCAGAAGCTGTCACGAAGGACATCGTTGATGTTGAGTGTGACGAGCCTGAGCCTGTTCCCGAGCCTGTTCCCGAGGAGCTGCCGCGCATAGGCAGGAGGAAGAAAAAGGCTGAAAAGGTCAGTGAGGGCGAAGCGCCCGCAGAAGCGGAAGAAAAGCCCGAAGATACTGACAGCGCCGATGAAGATCTGAAAAAGATAATACAGCAGGCTGTCAGCAGAAAAATGGCGGCTAAGGTGCAGGCTGATGAGGATAAGGACAGTGGTGAGACCGAAACAGCCGAAAGAGCCGCAGCGGCAGATCCGGCTGAGGGCGACGAGTATACGCCCGTTTACGTATATCCGCCCATCGAACTGCTCCAGTATCCCAAAAAGAAGATAGACAAGGAAGTTATTGAGGCGGAGATACAGGAAAAATCGCAGAAACTGGTCGAAACACTGGAGGTATACGGCGTAAAGACGCGCATCACAGGCATTTTCAGAGGACCGTCTGTTACGAGATATGAACTTCAGCCTGCGGCAGGCGTTAAGGTATCGAAGATACTCAATCTTGCCGATGATATTGCGCTGAACTTAGCGGCACTCAGCATTCGTATCGAAGCTCCTGTGCCGGGCAAGCCGTGCGTCGGCATAGAAGTCCCGAACGATGTCAGAGACCCTGTTTCACTGCGCGAACTCATTGACAGCGATGAATACCGTAATGCAAAAGGCAAGCTGACTTTCGCGGTCGGAAAGGACATCGAGGGCAAGATAGTTATCGGCAACATCGCTAAAATGCCGCATTTGCTGGTGGCGGGCACTACGGGTTCGGGTAAGTCGGTGTTTACAAACTCCATAATACTGAGCGTGCTGTACCATGCTGCGCCTGATGAAGTCAAGCTGATACTTATTGACCCAAAAATGGTCGAATTCAAGCCTTATAACAGCATACCGCACCTGCTCATACCCGTTGTGACAGACCCGCTGAAAGCGGCAGGCGCTCTGGGATGGGCGGTAAATGAGATGAACAAGCGCTACAAGCAGTTCGAGGTCAACAATGTAAAAAATCTCGAAGAGTTCAATGAAATGCTGGAAAGAGAGCATGCTAAGCCTGTGGATATGCAGGACCCTGTCTATGCAAAGATGAAGCCGCTCCCGCAGATACTTATAGTTATAGACGAGTTTGCCGACCTTATGATGGTGGCAGGCAGTGAGGTCGAGGATTCGGTCATCAGGCTGGGTCAGCTGGCGCGTGCGGCGGGCATACATATGATAATCGCAACGCAGTCGCCGAGAAAAGACGTTATTACGGGTCTTATCAAGTCGAATATACCGTCGCGTGTGTCGCTGAGCGTTTCGAGCAATATCGACTCGCGCGTTATCATGGACCAGGGCGGCGCGGAAAAACTGCTGGGCTACGGCGATATGCTGTACAAGCCCGTCGGGGTCAAAACTCCCATAAGAATACAGTCGGGCTTTGCGGGAACGCCTGAGATAACCGAGATAGTCAAGTTCCTCAAAAGCGAGCATTCTGCTGATTACAGCGAGTCCATAATGGCTGAGGTGGAGGAGAATATGCCGAAGCCTAAGGAAGATAAGAAGAACAGCAGCAGTTCGGATAACGAAGAGGTCGTTATCAACCCCGATGATGACCTGATAGATCAGGCGATAACCGTTATCGTGCAGACGGGCAACGCTTCAACTTCTTACCTCCAGCGCAAACTGAAACTCGGGTTCTCACGCGCGTCAAGGATAATGGACGAGATAGAGGACAGAGGTATAATCGGTCCGCAGGAGGGCGCTAAACCCCGTAAGATAAACATAACCGAGTCTGAATGGCTCGAAATGAGAGCGAGAAGATAATGGCAGGTAAGAAAAAGGCAAAAAAGCCTTCCGATACGCCGCCGCCAAAGCCGGTCGGCAAAAAGAAACTGAGCGTTAAGACACGCTTTCGGCTGATATTGGCAGTCCTTGCGCTGTTTGCGGCAGGGGTGATCTGCCTGCTTCATTTCACGGGCATCATGCCATTTCAGGATATGCTGGTGCGGCTGGGACTTTCAGAACGTCCTGCCACACGCGCAGATCTTGAGGTGCATTTTGTCGATGTGGGGCAGGGCGACTGTGCGGTGATAATGTCGCAGGGCGAAGTAATGGTCATTGACAGCGGTGACAGAGATGAGAGCAATTCAGTCGAAAGATACCTGATGATGCAGGGGGTCACAAGGATAAATTATCTCGTAGCTTCGCACCCGCATGCCGATCATATCGGGGAAATGGCTGAGATCATCGGGCAGTTTCAGGTGGATAATTTTATTATGCCGCGTTTGCCTGCGAAGCTCACTCCGACAACGCAGTGCTATGAGAATATGCTGAAAATGCTGAAAGCTAAAAATACGCCCGTCACACCCGCTGAGGATTGCGAGTTTGAGCTTGGCTGCTGCAAAGTGCAGCTGTATGCATCGGGCGTTGAAGATTCGGATAACCTCAATGACTATTCTGTTATCGTCAGGCTGGTGCATGGGGAGAACAGCTTCCTGTTTACGGGAGACTGCGAGAATACCGAGGAGCGCGATCTTCTTTCGCGCGGGGTGGAACTTAGAGCAAAAGTCCTGAAAGCGGGGCATCACGGGAGCTATACGTCATCATCGGCGGAGTTTCTCGATGCTGTCAAGCCCGACTATGCGGTGATCTCCTGCGGCAGGAAGAATGATTACGGTCATCCGCATGACACGACGGTGCGCAGATTGAAAAAATATGCCGATAAGCTCTACATGACACCGCGTGACGGAAATATAGTGTTCATATCAGATGGTGTGGGGCTGAGTGTGAAATGTTCAAAGGAAAAGAAATGAGATATATCGTTGACCGATTTGAAGGCATGACAGCTGTTTGCGAAGATGAGAATGGCAGGGCTGTCAGCTTTCATGCAGATAAACTCCCCGAAAATGTCAAAGCGGGGGATATATTGGTGCGTAAAGGCGGAGCTTTTTTTATCGACCGCGAGGCGGCAGAAAAGCGCCGCGCTGAGCTGACCGCTTTGCAGGAAAGCCTGTGGAGCAAATGAAGATGCACCATGAAATGGAGTGATTTGAGTTGAACAGAGATCTGTTTTCAGTCATCAAAGCTAAACTGCCGAGTCTCTCAAAGGGACATAAGCTGATAGCCAATTACATACTTTCGCAGTACGATAAGGCGGCTTTTATGACGGCGCAGAAGTTGGGTAAAACTGTCGGTGTCAGTGAGTCAACTGTGGTGCGCTTTGCTTCCGAGCTTGGGTATGACGGTTATCCCGAACTGCAAAGACAGCTTCAGGACCTTATGAGAAACAAGCTCACGGCTGTTCAGCGTATAGAGGTAAGCTCTGAGCAGATGAACAGCGAGGACGTTCTCCAACGGGTGCTGAATCAGGATATTGACCGCATCAGGGCGACGCTTAATGCCGCAAAAAATGATGATTTCAACCACGCGGTCGATCTGATAACTTCGGCAAACACTATCTATATAATAGGTACGAGAAGCTCGGCGGCGCTGGCTTATTTTCTGAACTACTATCTCAATCTGCTCTTTCCGCATGTAAAACTCGTGCCCAGCACGACAACTTCCGAGCTGTTTGAGCGTATCATGCGCATCGACAGCAACGATGTTATGATAGGCATTTCTTTCCCGAGATATTCCAACCAGACGGTAAAAGCGCTGAAATACTCCAAAAGAAACGGCGCGAGGGTCATAGCGATAACAGACTCTACCAGCTCTCCGCTGGCTGAGTATGCCGATGCACTGCTGCTTGCAAAGAGCGATATGGCTTCCTTTGCAGATTCGCTGGTCGCTCCGCTGAGCCTGGTAAATGCGCTTATCGCCGCAATTTCGATCAGAAATGTAGATCTCGTCACACAGACTTTCAGCAAGCTGGAAAAAGTCTGGGAAGATTTTGATGTATACGCGAAAAACACCGAAAATACGGAGCATACCGAAGATGGAGAAGATGTATGATGCTGTTATAGTCGGCGGCGGCGCGGCAGGGCTTTTCTGTGGCGCACAGCTGGGACTGCTGGGCAAAAGCGCCGTTATCATCGAGAAGAACGAGCGCTTCGGAAGAAAACTGCGCATAACGGGCAAGGGCAGATGTAATGTTACCAATAATTGCGATAGTCAGACGGTGATGAAGAATATTACCCGAAACAGCAGGTTCATGTATTCGTCGCTGAGCAGATTTGCGCCCGAAGATACGATGGCTTTCTTTGAAGGGCTGGGCGTGCCGCTCAAGACCGAGCGCGGCAACAGGGTGTTTCCCGTCAGTGACAGCGCACATGATATTGCAGATGCGCTGGTCAGATGCTGCCTTGACTGCGGCACGGAACTGGTCAGCGGGGAAGTGACGGAGCTGGTCATTCGGGACGGCAGGGCTGTCGGCGTAAAATGCGGCGGCAGGGAATATCGCGGAGGCAGTGTGATAATCGCGTCAGGCGGACGCTCGTACCCCAAAACAGGGTCTGACGGCTTTGGCTATAAGCTGGCAAAGTCGGCGGGGCATCATGTAACGCCGATAGTGCCGTCACTTTGCCCGATAGTTGCTGTCAGGCATGAAGAATGCGCCGAGATGATGGGGCTTAGTCTGAAAAACTGTACACTTACACTGCGCGAGGAAAATAAAAGCAAGGCTTTGTATGAAGAGCTGGGCGAGATGCTGTTCACGCATTTCGGGCTTTCGGGACCGCTGGTGCTGTCCGCGAGCGCTCACATTGATGATATTGAAAAGCACAGCTATATCATCGAGATTGACCTGAAACCCGCGCTCTCCGACGAACAGCTCGACGGACGCATACTGCGCGATCTCAGTGACTTCCCGAACCGCGAGTTCGCAAATTCACTGGGGAAACTGCTTCCCGCAAAGATGATACCCGTCATCGTCAGAAGAAGCGGCATACCGCCCGAAAAGCGTGTAAATCAGATAACTAAGGAAGAACGCAGGCGGCTCGTACAGCTGCTCAAAAAGCTGACTTACAAGGTGGACAGGCTGAGACCGATAGATGAAGCGATAATCACGCGCGGCGGGGTAGATGTCTCCGAGATTGACCCTAAAACTATGGAGTCGAAGCTGTGCGGGGGGCTGTATTTCATCGGTGAGGTGCTTGACCTGGACGCTTATACGGGCGGCTTCAATTTGCAGATAGCATGGTCTACCGCATATGCGTGTGCGCAGGCTGTCGAATATATTTGAGACGTGGTTATCCCGCTGACACACCACAAAAACGGCGGTTTTACAGGACTTAAGGTGGTTGGCGTATGTCGCTCAATTATCCTTTTGTTTACAGCATTTTCAGCTGGTGTGCTAAAGGGATAGTCATATATTTGAGATACCGAACGGCTTATATAAATTTTGACTCCCGATTTTGATGTTTATTGCTGATGATACGAAACCAAATTGGGATAATTTTGAAAAAGGAGTTGTAGGATATGGGAATAAATATTGCACTTGACGGACCGTCGGGCGCGGGAAAATCCACCATAGCTAAGGCTGTGGCGGCTAAAATGCAGTACGTTTACGTTGACACGGGCGCGATGTACCGCGCGGTCGCCTGCTATATGGTGACGAGCGGCACTGACCTTGACGATACGGAGGCGATAATCGGCAAGCTGGGTGAGATAAGCATCAAGCTGGAATACAAGGACGGCGCACAGCATGTAATACTCAACGGCGAGGACGTTTCCGAAAAAATAAGGACACCCGAGATCTCGATGGCGGCTTCAAAGACATCTGCCATACCCGAAGTAAGAGCATTTTTGTTCGATCTTCAGCAGGATATGGCTAAGGAAAACAATATCATAATGGACGGCAGGGACATTGGCACGGTGGTGCTGCCAAACGCCGATGTGAAGATATTCCTCACCGCCTCCGCCGAAGCAAGGGCACAGCGCCGTTTCAAGGAACTTCGGGAAAAGGGCGATACATCGACTTTTGAGGAAGTTCTCAGGGACATCGAACAGCGCGACTACAATGATACACACCGCGAGACAGCTCCCCTTAAAAAGGCTGATGATGCAGTAGAGGTGGATACGACCGCGCTCGACCTTCAGCAGTCTATCGACGAGATATGCAGGGTCATAAACGAAAAGCTGGGCGAAAAAAAAAACAATGACGGCGAGGGCGTGAAAAAGGAACGTGCGCCCCGCGTGCTGATGGAAGTGCGTCCCATAAGCAAGTCACACCGCGTAAATCCGCTGAAAGTGCTGGTATACGCGCTTCTCAGATGGATAGTGATAGGCATTTACCATATCTACTATGATATAAGGTGGGAAGGTACGGAAAATGTGCCTAAGGACGGCGGAAATATCTTTGCGTCAAATCACAGAAGCTATCAGGATCCCGTGTTCATCGCGCTGCACACCCGTGTGCCGCTGTCTTACATGGCTAAGGAGGAACTGTTTCAGGGGAACAAGGCGTTCAAACGGCTGATAACAGCTTTCGGCGCTTTCCCCGTAACAAGGGGCAAGGGCGATACTGCGGTCATTGATACGTCGATAGAGAAGCTGGAAAGCGGCAGAAATCTCGCGATATTCCCCGAAGGCACACGCTCAAAGGACGGCAAAGTGGGCAAGGGCAAGACGGGTGTGGCGCTCATAGCCGCTGTGGCGCAGACGAAGATAATCCCCGTGGGCATCACTTTTGAAGGCAGGCTGAAATTCCGCAGGAAAGTCATAGTTCGTTACGGCAAACCGATCGTGCCTGCCGAGATAGGCGCATCGAACACTGACAGCAAGTCGTTAAAGGTTCTTAAAAACAAGGTAATGGAAGATATTACCAATCTGGTGCATGAATAATGTTAACTAAATGTAAACTTTTTGTAGCTAAAAGCGCAGGATTCTGTTTTGGTGTAGACAGAGCGATAAAAATGGTGTATAATGAATTGGATAACCGAAATAATATTGTGACGTTAGGTCCGATCATTCACAATCAAAACGTTGTTGATGACCTGAGATCAAAAGGGGTCTATCCTGTTGATCTGTCAGAGATCACGAAAGGGCAGACTGTCATCATCAGGTCTCACGGAGTAGGGAAGGCTGTCTATGAACAGCTGGACAAGCTGGGCGCTGAGGTGGTGGACGCTACCTGTCCGTTTGTTATGAAGATACATAACATAGCGCGGGAAAGATCAGCTGACGGATACACCATACTGATCGCGGGTGACGAGTCGCATCCTGAGGTGCAGGGCATCATGGGACACTGCGTTGGCGAGTGTTTTGTGTTTGAAAATTGTACTGAGTTTGAAAATTTGGTGAAAAATAAAAATTTTTCGTCAAAAAAGCTTGCAATTTTGGCTCAAACAACGTATAATAAGAACATGTGGAAAGAATGCGTGCCGCTGTTCAAAAAATATCTGCCGCAGGCTGAGGTCTGCGAGACGATATGCAGCGCCACCAATATCCGTCAGAATGAAGCTGAGGAATTGGCGCAGAAGGCTGATCTTATGGTCATAGTCGGCGGAAGGCACAGTTCAAATACACACAAGCTGAAAGCTGTCTGCGAGAAGCACTGCAAATGTGTACTCGTGGAAACTGCTGATGAATTGAGAAGGCTCGGTCTTGACCTGAGCGGAGCAAGATTTATCGGGATCTCTGCCGGTGCTTCGACACCCGGCTATATTATAAAGGAGGTACAGGACACTATGAGTGAACTGCTGAACAATGTTGACAATAATGTTGACGAAGAATTTAATCTGGAGGCGATCGATAAGACCCTCAAAAAAATATATCCGGGAGCGAAGGTTGAAGGCACTGTCGAATCTGTGAACGATACCGAGGTCATTGTTGACATCGGAACAAAGCACACCGGCTATGTTTCCCTGAATGAACTGACTGATGACCCTTCCAAGAAGCCCTCTGATATTGTAAGCGTGGGCGATACCATCGACCTGATCGTTATCAAGACCAGTGATACTGACGGTACTGTTCTGCTTTCCAAGAAGAGAGTGGACGCTGTTAAGAGCTTCCAGAAGATCAAGGACGCTGCTGAGAGCGGCGAGATACTTGAGGGCGTTGTTACAAACGTTGTCAAGGGCGGTGTACTGGTATCATCTGACGGAGTTAAGGTATTCGTACCTGCTTCACAGGCTGCACCGAGAAGAGATTATGACCTCAATGAGCTGCTGAAGCAGACCGTTAAGTTCAAGATACTGGAAGTTAACGATGCAAAGCAGAGAGCTGTCGGCTCTGTAAGAGCTGTTGCAAGAGAGGAAAAGGCTGCTGCACAGAGCAAGTTCTTTGAGACTGCTGTTCCGGGCGCTGAGATGGAAGGCGTTGTAAAGTCTATCACTGATTACGGCGTATTCGTTGATCTGGGCGGCGTTGACGGTCTGGTAAGAAGAGCTGACCTGAGCTGGAACAGGATCAAGCATCCTTCCGATGTTGTATCCATCGGCGATAAGGTAACTGTAAAGATCAAGGATATTGACCCCGAGACCAAGAAGGTATCCCTTACATACAAGAAGGATTCCGAAAATCCGTGGGAGATCTTTGTAAACAATTATGAAGTTGGTCAGGACGTTAAGGCAACTATCGTTTCCATAACTTCATTCGGTGCTTTCGCACAGATCATTGACGGCATTGACGGTCTTATCCACATTTCTCAGATAGCTAATCAGAGAGTTAACAATGTGGCAGATATACTTGCTGTTGGTGATGTTGTTGACTGCCGCATCACTGAGATAGATCCTGATAAGAAGAGGATCAGCCTGTCCAGAAGAGCTTTGCTCGACGACGAGGACGAGAGCGCTGAATAATCGGCATTTATCATGGGGACGATTATTCGTCCCCATTTTTTATTATAGAAATATATATGTCATGTTATTATTGTACTGTTTTAAGCGCCTGTCTGCGAGATAATTTGTGTGCGTTGGACTTGCATTATTTATAAAAATATGGTATAATAATAAAAGTGTTGGTCGAATGTGCTTTTATGTGCATTTAATAACGAAAGGTATGACTTTATGGAACAAAACAGAAGAAAAACAACAAGAAAGAAGAGAAAAAACGGTTCCGGACCCGTGGCGCATATCTTCAAAGCGCTGGGGACGCTGCTGCTTTCGATTTTTCTGATAATCATTATCACTATGTCGATCTTCGGTACGGTGTTGACGATATACGTGCTGAACTTTGCTGATACTACTACAACAGTTACACTTGAGAAAAATCCTGAAAGTAATATCAGCCGCTTCTTGTATGATAACCCCGATTATGATGCGGAGACCGATGACCCGATCGACAAGTATGTGCTTTATTATTCAATGAGAAATGAGTATAAGCATTACCTCTGGGTCGATCTTGAGGATATTCCGCAGGTGGTGCAGGACGCTTTTGTGTATACAGAGGACGAGCGCTTTTACAGCCATGACGGCGTTGACTTCAAAAGTACTTTCGCTGCATTCGTAAAGATCTTCCTGCCGAATAACAGCAAACGAGGCGGTTCGACGATCACTCAGCAGACTATCAAAAACCTGACGGGCGATGACGCGACGGAAGGCGTACAGGGTATCGAACGTAAGATACGTGAGGTGTTCCGCGCGATAAACGTCGAAAAGACCTATACAAAAGACGTTATCCTTGAAAGCTATCTGAATATCGTTCCACAGGGTACTCAGAAGTACGATATTATCGGTGTACAGGCGGCGGCGAACTTCTATTTCGGCAAGGACGTTTCTGAGCTTGACCTCGCTGAGGCGGCTTGCCTGGCGGGTATGAATAACGCTCCCGCATGGAACAACCCGATAGATGATATTGACAATAATAATATCAGACGCAGATACTGCCTTAAAAAGATGTTTGAAAACGGCGCTATCTCTGAGCAGGAGTATAATGAGGCTCTCCATGAATCGCTTGAACTGGCGGGTAATTTCGATTATTCCAGCGAGACAGTCTATGAGGGCGAACTGGAAGATCAGGGTCTGACAGACTGGTATCTCGATGCGGCGATCGAAGAAGCTATCAACAGGATCGCCGAAGAGGCGGGTTGTACCTACGAAGATGCTCAGAAAAGGCTCTATGACGGCGGTTATAACGTCTATACAAACGTAGATATTGACATGCAGCGCCGTATGGAGAAATCAATGCAGGACCCAAGCAATTTCACGACTTATGATATGGACCCCGAGGAGGATACGCTCTGGTCTGACTTTATTTGTATGGACTATAACGGCAACGTCAAAGCAGTCGTCGGAAGCCGATGGGAAAAGACCGAATCGCGTAACCTGTATCTGGTAACGAAAGCTACACGTTCACCCGGTTCGTGCATAAAACCTATCGCGTCTTATGCTCCCGCGCTGGATCAGGATCTGATAACGTGGTCGTCGCTTTATAATGACTCGCCTATCGAGATAGTCAACAAGGAAGGCGAAACCGAACAGTGGCCTGTCAACTATTCAGAGGACGGTCTGAGCGGCAACTGGTCGTACAGGGATTACTTCACCTATCAGATGCTGCTGAAATCCCTTAATACCATGCCTGCACAGCTTATCAAGAAGATGACTCCCGCTTATTCGTTCAACTTCCTTAAATCTAAACTGGATGTCACTACTCTCGACGATCTGGATGCAGACTGGTCGGGCGTTACCGTCGGCGGTCTGACAAGAGGTATGACGCTGGAAGAACTCGTCGGCGCTTATATGATATTCGGCAACGGCGGCAGAAAGTACGATGTAAGCTATGTCTACAAGATAGAAGATGCCGCAGGTAAGGTCATTTATGAGAAGAATGATGGCTACAAGCAGGCGATCTCTGACAGCACTTCGTATATAATGAACCGTATGATGCAGTACGTTATCAACGATAAAGAGGGTACAGGACGCTATGCTAAGCTGAAAAAGACCGATCTTGTCGGCAAGACAGGTACTTCTTCGGATTGGTTCGACCTCAACTTCGTAGGCTGCACACCTGACTATGTTTCGGGTATATGGATAGGTTATGAAAATCCTTCGACTATACCGACAAATGATTACGAAAATATCGGTCAGATCTGGAAAAATGTGTTCGGCGATATTGCTGATTCGGAAGAGCATAAGAGCTTTGATGACACATTCCCGATGCCTGACACGGTTGTAAAGCTGGATTACTGTACACGTACAGGTCTGCTGGCTACAAACGGTTGCTCCAGCAGGGCAACGGGCTATTACAAGGCATCAAATACACCTGATTACTGCTACGGCGGACATTAATTATCCGTGACCTCCGTGCTGATGTGCGGAGGTCATTTTTTGAAAGGTTAAATATGAATAAATTAAGACTAGCTGTTCCTTGCCATTTCGGTCTTGAAAAAACGTTAAAATTCGAGGTCGAGAGGATAGGCGGCGAAAATATTACTGTAAATGACGGCAGGGTGAGCTTTGACGGCACTTTTGAAACAGTCGCCAAAGCAAATCTCTGGATAGCAACGGGGGAGAGAGTGCTGATCGAGCTTACCAGCTTCACTGCACGCAGTTTTGAAGAGCTGTTTCAGGGCGTTTTGAAACTGCCGCTGGAAGAGTTTATCGGTAAATATGACGCTTTTCCCGTGAAAGGTCACTCGCTGGATTCAAAGCTGCATTCCGTGCCCAACTGCCAGAAGATCATCAAAAAGGCTTGCGTCAAGCGCCTTGAAAAGGTCTACGGCATATCTGTTTTTGAGGAGACAGGCGCGAAACACCAGCTCCAGTTCTCGCTGATAAAAGATGTTTTCACACTTTATCTGGACACTTCGGGCGCGGGACTCCACAAGCGCGGCTACCGCAGAAATTCCAATGCCGCGCCAATTAAGGAGACTCTTGCGGCAGGTATCATTGATCTGGGCAGGGTCAGGGCTGATTCTGTCGTGTGCGACCCCATGTGCGGCTCGGGCACTTTTCTGATCGAGTCTGCCTATAAAGCGCTGAAAGTCGCACCGGGCATCAGGAGAAATTTTGCAGCCCAGCAGTGGGAACAGATACCTGACAAAATATGGCAGAACGCCCGCGCAGAAGCGATGGATATGCTTGACAGAGAGGGAAGTTTCAAGGCATTTGGCTTTGATATAGACGACCTGGCGGTGGAGCTGACTCGCGATAACGCTAAAAAGGCAGGTGTCGGCTCTAAGATAACAGTTAAACAGCAGGACATCAGCAAGCTTGTTCAGCCCGAGAAGTGCATCACGTTCTGCAATCCGCCTTACGGTGAGCGTTTGCTGGAGATACGCGATGCGGAAGAGCTGTACAAGCTTCTGGGTGACAGGCTTCAGCCGTCAAGGGAAAGACCTTGCTATATAATCTCGCCACATGAAGAGTTCGAGAAATTCTTCGGCAAAAAGGCTGATAAAAAGCGCAAGCTCTACAACGGCATGATAAAATGCGACTTGTATATGTATTTCAAATGATATGATGTAAAGTAAAATTGCTTTACAGATAAGATGCATGTGGAAAGAGATTCTGACTGCTTTGACATGCGCAGTTGACCTGCATAGCGGAGCAACTAAAATGAAGAAAGAACTGCAAAGCGAAAATACTTTACACGTAAAAAATGGGAGAAGCATGTCTGACGGCTTAGACATATGCAGGTGATCTGCATAGCAGAACTACTTAAAAATAGGGTGAATAAATGTACACTTTAAAAAATATTGACGGCATCATCTTCGATATGGACGGTGTGATCTTTGACACGGAAGCACTAAGCATGCGCTGCTGGAAAAAAGTGGGTGAGCGCTATGGGCTTGAAAATGTCGAAGAGAATATTCGGCTTTGCATTGGCAGAAGCACTAAGGATACCAAGATGATAATTGAGAAAGCATACGGTCATATCGTTGATATGGACACGCTTTATGCTGAGTCGCGCCGCGTGATAAATGAGGCTTTTGAGCAGGAGGGTATCCCGCTCAAAGACGGTGCGCGTGAAGTGCTTGAATGGCTGCATGACAGCGGCGTTAAGATCGGGCTGGCTTCTTCCACGAGCTATGACACGGTGGTTCGCGAGATGAAAGATGTGGGGCTGATACACTGCTTTGATATTATAGTGGGCGGTGACATGATAGAGAATTCCAAGCCCGACCCTGAGATATATCTTCTTGCCTGCCAGAAGCTGGGGGTCGTACCCGAAAATACTCTGGCGGTGGAAGATTCGCGCAACGGCATTATCTCTGCTGATGCGGCGGGTATGATCCCCGTACTGATACCCGATCTTATCGAGCCTGACGAAGAAATGCTCAGCAAGTCCCGTGTAAAGCTGAACTGCTTGATGGAATTTAAAGATAAATTATCATGTGAAGGTGTTTAGCTTGACAGTTGAGCAGTTGACGAAAAATGTGTAAAGTAAAATACTTTACAGAATTTAAAGTTGTTAAGTACAGGCATTAGCCTGACAAATAAAGGAGGTACAAAAATATGCGTTACGAGATCCAAGGAGAGCCGCTGCCGGTAGTTATCTGCTATCTGGCAAACGGCGAGGCTATCAAATGCCAGCAGGGAGCTATGAGCTGGATGAGCCCAAACATGAACATGTCCACCAATGCAGGCGGCGGAATAGGAAAGGCTTTATCGAGAGCTTTCTCGGGTGAGTCCATCTTCCAGAATGTTTACACCGCCATGAACGGTGACGGCATGATCGCTATGGCTTCAAACTTCCCGGGTTCTATCAAACCGATGGACGTTTCACAGATGCCTATCGTTGCTCAGAAGTCTGCTTTTCTTGCTTCTGAGATGGGTGTCAACATGGAGATATTCTTCCAGAAAAGGCTGGGCGCTGGCTTCTTCGGCGGTGAGGGCTTCATTATGCAGAAGTTCTCAGGTAATGGTACTGTTTTCCTGGAGCTTGACGGTTCTATCATCGAGTATCAGCTGGCAGCAGGTCAGTCGATGCTGGTAGACACGGGCTGTCTTGCGGCGATGGAAGCATCATGCTCCATTGATATTGAACAGGTCTCGGGTCTGAAGAATATGTTCTTCGGCGGCGAGGGCTTCTTCAATACCAGAGTTACAGGTCCTGGTCATGTATGGCTCCAGACTATGCCTGTCAGCAACCTTGCAGGCGCTATCAGACCTTTTATCCCTACGAACGGCTAAAGGCAGGCTGTTCTGTCTGATGCTATCTTTTGTCCCCGATCTTTTCGGTCGGGGACAATATTTTTGACTTCCCAACCTGCGGTTGAGCTGTCTGCAAATGCCCGAAAATGCGGCGTTTCAGCTTATCAACCAACAGTTCGTGTACAAATTTGAAATTCTGTGCTATGATAGGCACAGAAAGGAGGATAAGGCGTATGGATCAGATAATGATAGGCAAATTCATAGCCGCTTGCAGAAAGGAAAAGAAAATGACACAGGCTCAGCTTGCTGAGAAACTCGGTATATCTGATCGCGCTGTTTCAAAATGGGAGACTGGCAAATGCATGCCTGATGCTTCGCTTATGCCTGAGCTTTGCGAACAGCTCGGCATAAGCATCAACGATCTGTTCAACGGAAGGAGAGTCACTATGGAGAACTATAAGGAAGCTGCTGAGGCAGCGATGCTGCAATTAAAGGAAAATGAAGAGAAGAAGAACCGCATGATGCTTGACCTTGAGATATGGCTGGGAATACCGTCTGTATTAACATTTATTGCGCTTTTGGGTATCGCGGCATATGCGGACATAACGAATGTGCTGAAAGCTGTTCTGATGATCGTCGGCGCGGTGCAGTTTTTCTTTTACCTGTATCACGCGCTAAAGATCGAAACGGAAGCGGGCTATTACAAGTGCAGTAACTGTGGAAACACGTATGTTCCCGAGTTTAAGGACGTTGTGATGGCGATGCACAGCGGACGTTCGAGGAAAATGAAATGCCCCGCCTGCGGTGAGAAATGCTGGCACAAGAAGGTTATCTACAAGTAAAAAAAAGCAACGCTCACCGCAATAAACGGTGAGCGCTTTTGTTTAATCGCAAGCCATCAGACCCGCTATCATCAGGTCGTGGTCGGTGGTTATCTTGAAATTCATCGGTTCGCCCTGAACGATGTGGATAGGGTAGCCGCATTCGGTCATTATGCCGCAGGTGTCGGTCAGCTGGCTGACCTTCTCCTGACCCAGCCTGCCGATGCATTCGCACAGCGCCGATATTTCAAAAGTCTGGGGAGTCTGGGCGCGCATAAGTTCGCTTCGTTTCAGGTTTTCGCTGACAGTGATGCCGTCTGTGGTTTTTATCACCGTGTCATATGACGGGATATACGTGCCGCAGGCGAGGTTTTTCTGCGCACACTCGATATTCTCGCGGATTATCCGCTCACTGACGAACGGCCGCACTGCGTCATGGGTGACAAGTATATCGCCTTTATTCGCGCCGAATATGCCCGTTATCTCCCGCAGTATATTCAGCACTGTGCCGCTGCGGTCCTGCCCGCCCGTCACAAGGCGGACGCGCTTTGTGCTGACATCAAATTCCTCCAGCATTTTGTCTGCATAGTCGTACCATGCGGGGTTTATGCCGATGTAGATGCGTTCGATCTCGCCTATCTCCTCAAAAGCGCGTACAGTCCTGACAAGGACGGGCACACCGCCTATCTCGATGAACTGTTTCGGCTTATCTGCATTTTTTATCCTTGTGCCGCTTCCGCCTGCGACTATACCTGCGAATATCATATTACCCCTCCTTTTCCGGCTGACTGTATTCACTTTTCAGCATGGCAAATATGTAGAAATCGTTATACTTATCGGGATCTTCCTTGCGCGGAAATACCTGTTTATGCTCGCCTTCCATCCGCATGCCCAGCCTTTTTGCCAGACTTGCCGAACGCTTGTTGCGCGTATCTATCTCGGCGATGATGCGCCGCACCCCAAGTTTGCCGAAAGCGTATCCCATAAACGCATGAACGCTCTCGCAGGCATAGCCGTTGCCCTGAAAAGCCCTGCCGAAGGTGTATCCTATCTCAGCCGTGCCGTATTTTTTGCGTGAAAAATAGATCTTGCCTATCACCTTGCCGCCAAGCACCACCGCGAAGAATTCATCGCTGGCGGCAAAATTTTCAGCTTCTTTTATGCATGCTTCTGCGGTGAAAGTTTCATACGGCTCAAAATACGTCACCTCAGGGTCGGTCAGTATCTCGGCGAGGTCGCCGCTGTCGGCGGGCATGAATTTTCTGACTGTCAGTCTTTCAGTCCTGAGTATCTCTTCCATTGGGACACCTCAATCAGTATACAACAAACGGGCGATAAGTTCGCCCGTTCTGATAGACTTGATTTAGTTGCCTCTCTTGATGTCGTACTTGTCAAGCAGAGCGGAGATCTTCTTGTGAGGGTCGATGACCTCCGAGATGGAAGCATCGTGGTTAAGTGCTGCGATATAGTAAGCGATGTACTTAGCCACATCAACTTCATGGAACCACTCTCTTTTGAGCAGTTCGGGTGTGCGGTAAGTGAGGTTAGTGCCGAAAACGCCGTCGATAATGCCGTCTGCGAATGCCTTGTCAAATGAGGCAAGACCGTTCGTGAAGATAGCGTAGGTAGCGTAGCAGTAGATCTTGTTTGCGTTTCTCTTTTTCAGCTCAACAGCGACTTCCAGCATGGATTCGCCCGAAGAGATGATGTCATCGGCGATGAACACATCTTTGCCCTTGACATCGTTGCCCATGTATTCGTGCGCAACGATGGGGTTTCTGCCGTTTACGACGGTGGAGTAGTCACGTCTCTTGTAGAACATGCCCATGTCAACGCCAAGTACCGATGCGTAGTACATATTTCTGTTGATAGCGCCCTCGTCGGGGGAAACTATCATAAAGTGCGCCTTGTCGGGTCTGAAATCGTCAAGGCTCTTGAACATGGCTTTAAGCACCTGATATGAAGGTATGATATTGTCAAAGCCCATCAGCGGGACTGCATTCTGCACTCTGGGATCGTGTGCATCAAAAGCCAGAACGTTCGATACGCCCATAGCCTGCAATTCCTGAAGAGCAACTGCACAGTCCAGCGACTCACGATAGTTTCTTCTGTGCTGTCTGCCGCCGTAAAGTGAAGGCATGATAACGTTTATCCTGTGGCACTTGCCGCTCGCAGCCTGTATTATACGCTTGAGATCCTGAAAATGATCGTCGGGCGACATGAAGTTCTCGTGACCGAAATAGTCATATTTTACGCTGTAATTGCCCATGTCGCAGAGAATGAACAGATCGTTGCCGCGAACAGTCTGCTTTATAAGACCCTTGCCGTCACCCGAAGAAAATCTCGGGCACTCAGCCTCGACCAGAAAAGTATCTTTGAAGAAATTGTCCTCGTTCGCCCACTTTACCAGATAAGCGTTGACCTTCTCGCCAAGCTCCCTCGCGCCCGCCATCGGGATAAGCCCGAGGGGAGCTACTCTCGAATCGTTGTCAAATAAAATCTTGTCAGCACTACCCATTATTATATATACCTCCATCTATAAATGCGGTCAGTTAGCCTGACCTACATTTACATTATAACTGATATTTCGCTCTTTTACAAGGGGTTTCGCAGAAATTTAAAGATTTTTCACCTTTTTTACAAAATTATACTCTACAATAAAAGTAAATTTTACGTCGGGCGACAGTCAGGGCGAAACGGAAAAAGTTGTGCAAAGTATATAAAACTGGTAATGGAGTATATATTTTGCAGGATTGGAATTTAAAAATTGCAAAAAAGCCCTTTACAAAATCGGAATGATGGTGTATAATATCTAGTGTTATATCAATAATAAATCGAAAGTTTTTCGGAGGTAGGAAAAATGATAGTTACATGTCTTGATCTTGAAGGCGTTTTAGTACCCGAGATATGGATAGCTTTTGCGGAAGCCAGCGGCATTCCCGAGCTGAAAAAGACCACAAGAGACGAGCCTGATTATGACAAGCTGATGCAGTACCGTCTTGCAATACTGAAAGAGCATGGTCTGGGTCTCAAAGAGATACAGGATACCATCGCAAAGATCGACCCCATGCCCGGCGCTAAGGAGTTTCTTGATGAGCTGAGAGACTGCTGCCAGGTGCTTATACTCAGTGATACTTTCACACAGTTCGCAAAGCCGCTGATGAAGAAGCTGGGCATGCCCACCATCTTCTGCAACGAGCTGGTAGTTGGTGAGAACGGCGAGATCACGGGCTATAAGATGAGATGCGAGAAGTCCAAGCTGACAACTGTTAAGGCATTACAGTCCTGCGGTTTTGAGACTATCGCCAGCGGTGACAGCTTCAACGATCTGGGCATGATACTCAACAGCCGTGCAGGCTATCTGTTCAGAAGCACCGACAAGATCAAGGCTGATTATCCCCAGCTTCCCGCTTTTGAGACTTATGATGAGCTGCTTGCGGCTATCAAGGCTGAGATCGCCAAGTAATATCTGAACGGCATCGCTCCCCGTGTACGGGTGAAGTGTTTTGCAGATATTCGTTAATATGATAAAGCAATTTATATTTCAGACAATAAAGCTCCCGACAGCGATGACTGCGGGGGCTTTTTTGTCTTTTTGTTACTAAATTTGCATTATTACTAATATTTTTTGTTATATTAACTGATATTGCTGTAACAAATACTTGACATTTTGATATATGCTATGTTATAATGAATATGTTGTCGAAATTATCCTTAGGGGGAATTTTTTTAATGGATAATGAGAGAGAGAGTTTGGGAAAAGCAAAACTCAGGAAACGTAAACGATTTGAGCATTGGCAGATCATATCGCTGTATCTGATGGCGTATGATGTCATCGTCGCGGCAGGCAGTTATTTTGCGGGATTGTGGCTGAGATATGACTTGCATTTTACTAAAATACCTCGCGATTATCTCGAGGCTTATGCTTATTTTCTGCCAATATATGTCATTGTTGTTGTCGGTGTGCATTGTTTCAATAAACTTTACAAAAGCATCTGGCGTTACGCGAGCTATACCGAGTTAAAGCACGTAACACTGGCTTCCATCGAGACAACGCTGATACACATAGTACTGATAACCGTTGTGTTCCGCAGAATGCCTATTTCATACTATCTGGTAGGTCCGCTGCTGCAATTCACGCTTGTCATCGGTATACGCTTTTGTTACAGGTTCATACTGCTGGCGCGTAAACGGAATGACGCGATGCCTGAGGATAAAGGCAAGCTCAAAAGGGTCATGCTGGTAGGCGCGGGCAACGCGGGACAGATGATACTGCGCGATATTGAACAGTCTGAGGAGCTGAAAGAGAAAGTTGTCTGTATCATCGACGACAATCCCAATAAGTGGGACAGGTATATCGACGGCGTGCAGATAGTCGGCGGACGAGATGATATTCTGCTGTCGGCGCAGAAGTATGAGGTAGATGCGATATATGTGGCTATTCCCAGCGCCTCCGCAGAGGACAGGCGCGATCTGCTGAATATCTGCAAGGAGACGGGCTGTGAGCTGAAAAACCTTCCCGGTATGTATCAGCTGGTAACTGGCGATGTCTCGGTCGCAAAGATGAAAGATGTAGCCATTGAAGATCTGCTGGGCAGAGAACCTATCGAGATGGATATGTCTGAGGTGTTTGATAATCTTCGCGGCAAAGTCGTGCTGGTGACGGGCGGCGGCGGCTCGATAGGCAGTGAGCTTTGCAGACAGGTCGCTAAGCACAGCCCAAAACAGCTGATAATTTTTGATGTTTACGAGAACAACGCCTACGATATACAGATGGAGCTGAGGCGCAAGATGCCTGAGCTTGACCTGGTGGTGCTGATAGGCTCTGTGCGCGATAACAAGCGTATCAACGAGGTGTTCGAGAAATATCAAGTTGACATCGTTTACCATGCGGCGGCGCACAAGCATGTCCCGCTGATGGAGGGCAGCCCATGCGAGGCTATAAAGAACAACGCCATCGGTACATACAAGACGGCTTATGCCGCCATGAGGAGCGGCTGTCAGCGGTTCGTGCTGATCTCAACGGATAAGGCGGTCAACCCCACGAATATCATGGGCGCGAGCAAGCGTCTGTGTGAGATGATAATACAGACTTTTGACTATATGGTAAAGCATAACAGATGCCGCGAAATTCCGAGAATACACGCCCATATGACCGAACAGGACTGGGAGACAGACCCCGCGCTGGAGAACTTTACACCGCATACCGAGTTCTGCGCGGTGCGTTTCGGCAACGTGCTGGGCAGCAACGGCTCTGTGATACCGCTGTTTAAAAAGCAGATAGCTGAGGGCGGTCCCGTGACTGTGGTGGACAAGAACATCAACCGCTTCTTTATGAGTATCCCCGAAGCTGTTTCACTGGTGTTACAGGCAAGCGTGCTGGGGCACGGGTCTGAGATATATGTGCTTGATATGGGCGAGTCGATCAAGATAGATACGCTTGCGAGAAACCTGATAAAGCTGTCAGGGCACAAGCCCGATGTTGACATCAAGATAGTCTACACGGGTCTGCGTCCCGGTGAGAAGCTGTATGAAGAAAAGCTGATGGCTGAGGAAGGTCTCAAGCGCACCAAAAATCAGAAGATACACATAGGTCAGCCGATACCGTTTGAGTATGACAAGTTCCTTGTTGACATAAGGGAACTGATGAACGTTGCCTACGATGAGGACGAATACGGCGTTTATGAGAAGGTGAAGGAAGTCGTAACGACCTTCCACCCGACATCTGTGCCTGAAAAACCGACTGTCAAGGTGTAAATACAGACAAGGGAGGGGGAGTTTCGCTTCCCCTTCTTTGTATTTTTTTAAATGACGGTAAAAACACTTGACAAACGCCTGCATATCTGTTAAAATATCATATGCTGACAATTTTGGGTTTTGATGGCTTTTTTTGGAGGAAATAATATGAAGAATGAGGTGTTTTTGCTTCGTGAAGGCTTTTCCGCCTCGCCGCTCAGCGATGAGGTGAGGGCGCGTATCACAGGCAAAACGTACAAAGAGAACAGCGAGATACATTTTGATGACCTGTCATATTTGCAGATCAGGTATCTTGATTTCAGCCATAAGATCGCAGACGGTGAGATGATCGTCCACAAAACGCTGGCTAAAGAGGTGCTGGAAATTTTTGAGATGCTGTTTGAAGCTGAATACGAGATCGAAAAGATAAGGCTTTGCGATGAGTATGACGGCGATGATGAAGCATCAATGGCAGACAATAATTCCTCAGCCTTTAATTTCAGGAATGTCGCAGGCACGCAGGAACTTTCACTGCATGCACTGGGGCGGGCGATAGACATCAATCCGCTTTACAATCCCTACATAACGGCGGACAGCATCAGCCCCGCAAACAGCACACCATATGTTGACAGAAGCAAGGATTTCTGCCACAAGATAGACCACCACGACCTTGCTTTCAAGGTTTTTGCAAGCAAAGGCTGGAAGTGGGGCGGCGACTGGGAAAATTCCAAAGATTACCAGCATTTCTATAAGCCGAAGGGCAACCCCGTGAAGTCTGCGGTGGATAAGCTGAAAAAGCTGGTGGCAGAATAATAATATCAGTACAAAAAGACGTACCGTTCACAGACGAGCGGTACGTCTTTTGCGTTATAATTTCTCCCATTCAGCCTCTTTAAAGCCCACAAGGACGGTATCTCCGCTGACGAGTATGGGGCGCTTGACCAGCATGCCGTCAGTCGCCAGCAGTTTCAGCTGTTCTTCCTCCGACATGGCGGGCAGCTTGTCTTTCAGTGCCATCGACTTATAAAGCAGACCGCTGGTGTTGAAGAACCTTTTCAGCGGCAGACCGCTCTTTTCATGCCAGCATTTCAGCTCTTCAAAAGTGGGATTATTTTCCTTTATGTCGCGCACTTCGTAGGACTTGCCGTTGTCGTCAAGCCATTTCTGCGCCTTTTTGCAGGTGGTGCATTTTGGGTAGCATACAAATTGCATATAATCATTCCTTTCGTTTTTATCTTCTGAATTCGCTGAATACATACCTGCCCCTGTATTCGTGTACAGTGCAGCTTCTGAAACGATATTTCTTTACGAGATCAACTTCGTATCGATCGGTATAAACTTGCTTCCCGTTGTCAAGTCTTACACCATATATATAGTTATAGTGCGTAACGTGTTTTCCCCTTATGCTTCTTACAGGGACTTCAGTAGTATCAACAATGGTGCCTCTGCTTATTTTCCCTCTAGAGAGGATGAGCTTTTTATTGATACAGTATATGCAGTATTTTAAGCCGGAAAATAATATGTCTAATATCATGACCAAAAAAATGAACAATGCAGGATTAAATCTTTTTAAATCAAACAGAACTGTAAATCTGGTATCGTGCTGTATGCAGAGAATGATATAAATTACCAGAAATAACACAAGCAGTATAGCCGTGGAAATGATCCCAAAAGGGAATTTATCTTTTATCGCCCTTAGTTCTGCATTATGTTTTTTCATGGTGTTCTCCTTTTATAAAATAAAGCCCCGCAGAGATGTGCGGAGCTTTATTTGAATAGCTTAAACTATATTAGTCAACCTTAGGACCTGCGGGAACAAGAGCCTTACCAGCCTCGTTGCCCTCGTACTTAGCAAAGTTCTTGATAAATCTGTTAGCCAGATCCTTAGCCTTCTCTTCCCACTCGGAAGCGTTAGCATATGTATCTCTTGGGTCAAGGATAGCAGGATCAACGCCCGGCAGCTCGGTAGGAACTTCAAAGTCGAAGTAAGGTATCTTCTTGGTAGGAGCTTTCAGAACGTCGCCGTTCAGGATAGCGTCGATGATACCACGGGTATCCTTGATGGAAATTCTCTTGCCTGTGCCGTTCCAGCCTGTGTTTACCAGATAAGCCTTAGCGCCGCTCTTCTCCATCTTCTTTACCAGCTCTTCTGCATACTTGGTAGGATGCAGTTCGAGGAATGCCTGACCGAAGCAAGCAGAGAATGTAGGAGTAGGCTCAGTGATGCCGCGCTCAGTACCTGCCAGCTTAGCAGTGAAGCCCGACAGGAAATAGTACTTAGTCTGCTCGGGAGTCAGAATGGAAACAGGAGGCAGAACTCCGAAAGCATCAGCAGACAGGAAGATAACGTTCTCCGCAGCAGGACCTGCGGAAACGCCGTTTACCTCGGAAGCGATGTTGTTGATGTGGTCGATAGGATAGGAAACACGGGTGTTCTCGGTAACGGACTTGTCGTCGAAGTCGATCTTGCCGTTAGCATCAACAGTTACGTTCTCCAGCAGAGCATCTCTCTTGATAGCGTTGTAGATGTCAGGCTCAGACTCCTTATCCAGACCGATGACCTTAGCATAGCAGCCGCCCTCGAAGTTGAATACGCCGTTGTCGTCCCAGCCATGCTCGTCATCACCGATAAGTCTTCTCTTAGGATCGGTGGAAAGGGTAGTCTTACCTGTACCCGACAGACCGAAGAAGATAGCGGTGTGCTTGCCGTCCATATCGCAGTTAGCGGAGCAGTGCATGGAAGCGATGCCCTTCAGAGGCAGGTAGTAGTTCATCATAGAGAACATACCCTTCTTCATCTCGCCGCCGTACCATGTGTTGATGATGACCTGCTCGCGGCTGGTGATGTTGAATACAACTGCGGTCTCAGAGTTCAGACCCAGCTCCTTGTAGTTCTCAACCTTAGCCTTGGAAGCGTTGTAAACAACGAAATCAGGCTCAAAGTTCTCCAGCTCCTCAGCGGTAGGCTTGATGAACATGTTCAGGATAAAGTGTGCCTGCCATGCCACCTCAACGATGAAACGAACAGCCATTCTGGTATCCTTGTTAGCGCCGCAGAAAGCGTCAACAACGTACAGCTTCTTGTTGCACAGCTCTTCAACAGCTATCTTCTTTACAGCGTCCCATGCTTCCTTAGTGGCAACGTGGTTGTCGTTCTTATACTCGTCAGAAGTCCACCAAACAGTGTCCTTGGAGTTTTCGTCCATAACGATGAACTTATCCTTAGGTGAACGACCTGTGTAGATACCGGTCATAACGTTTACAGCACCCAGCTCAGTTACCTGACCAACTTCGTAGCCTTCCAGACCCTCCTTAGTCTCCTCCTTGAATATCTCTTCATAGGAAGGGTTGCGGACGATCTCTACGGAACCTGTGATGCCGTATTTTGTAAGATCAAGATTTGCCATTTTATTTTCCTCCTCAAAAATTGATTTGTGTATGTGACAATATATTTTATACAACATATTGTGGCGCTCACTATTTCTATTATACCATATTTTCGCACTTTGTCAAGCGTTTTAATTATTAAAGCGCAAATTTTATCAATTTGACAATTTACCATGTAAAATACAGACATTATTAGTACCATTTTGCAGGAATAGTTTAAGCGTAATTCAAATCTCAAAGCTCAGTAAAAAATGGAACTGCGCACTGCCATCACAAAAATATCCCATAAAAGCAGGATAGAAAGTTTATCGGGGTAAACATTTTGCCGCTCCTTTATTTGAATTTGAGTGAAGCCAATCCTGCAAATCAGCCTCTTATGAATGTTTTCAGCCTTTCCTTGTCGATAAGTCCCACCGACACATTCACGGGATCTCCCGATTTGAAGAGCATCAGCGTGGGAATGCTCATAATGCCGTATTCCATAGCTATATCGCGCGCTTCGTCAACATTCACCTTGCAGAACTTCACCTTGTCAACTTCATCGGAAAGCTCTTCGACGATGGGCGAAAGCGCCATACACGGACCGCACCAGCCCGCCCAGAAATCCACGACCACAGGCTTGTCGCTTTCAAGGACCTCCTGCCTGAAATTACTGCTGTTAACAGCATAAACGCTCATATCAACATCTCCTTTTTATTATAGTTAGCCGCTCACTGAGCAGCATTATCAATACTATAAAGCTACATAACTTGACAATTTTCACACTTAAAAAAGACCGTCAAGTAAATATGCTTAACAAAACAGCTTGTGAACAAACTGTTGCAAAACTCTGTCAGGCAGACTTGCTTGACAGCAATATCACAAGCAGACTTCTCTGCAAAAATACCGATAGCATTCCTCAGCTGAGGGATACTCTGAAAGATAACTGAAAAAACCGTCGATCTTATCGGTTTGGAGAACTTCGAGATCTTCGGGTAGACAGCTCTGACCCTCTGCTATATAAGCCTTGCAGACAACACAGCTAAGCACCGATATGACAGCATTTTCAAAGGAGGAATCATCGTCCGCAAGAATGCCGCACGGCAGTTCGTAGAGTTCATCTGCTGTCTTTCCTCTGTCGTCAAACTCGTCTAACAGCTTATCAAGGCATTCCGCACGAGCGTCATCTGCCGCACTGCGGTGTTCCTCGTTCAGCTGTCTTAAATATGACAAAGCATTATTTATCACAGCGTTATTTTCTCGCCGTCTTTTGAGACAAGCACATTCGGGAACAGCGCTTTAAGCTCTTTCTCGAAGTTTTCGGGGTGCTTTTCAGCGGGGCTGTAATGTGTCAGCCAAAGTTGCTTGACACCCGCTTCCTTAGCCAGACGGCAAGCGTCCTGCATCAGCATGTGACCTTTTTCGTTCATGCTCTGCTTTTTGTCTGCATCGCCGTACATGCCCTCGCAGATGAAAAGATCAGCTCCTTTTGCAAAAGGAACTATGGCGTTTATCGGCAAAGTATCTGTCACGTAAGTTACCTTGACAGGCGGGCGCTTGTCGCCCAGCACCTCTTCGGGCTGGATCACCCTGCCGTCATCAAGCGTGACCGCCTCGCCGCCGTGCAGGACGCGCCACATTTTTACGGGAATTCCCAGCGCCTGCGCTTTATCGGGCTGAAATACCGCTTTCTTTTCAAGCACAAAATCATAGCCGATGCACTTTACGCTGTGTTTCAGCGGCAGAGTCGAGATGGTCAGCATCGGGTCTATCTTGTCGGCAGTAAAGCTCACCGCCTCTTTGTCCGAAAGCAGATGGAGCCTTACCTCAAAGGGGAGTTTTCCGCAGACCGAGATCAAGTTCCTGACCACGCGCTCGGCACTTTCGGGCAGATAGATGTCGATAGGCTCTTCGCGTGAGCAGTTGCCGACCGACAGCAGAAGTCCGGGCAGACCTGTCACATGGTCTGCGTGATTGTGTGTTATAAGTATCATTTCGATGCGGCTCATTTTCAGCTCGGCAGCCGCAAGTGCGACCTGCATGCCCTCGCCGCAGTCTATAAGTATTGCTTTTCCGTTATATTCCAGGAAACAGCCTGTCAGGTATCTGTCTTTTAACGGCAGCATACCGCCCGTTCCCGCAAGACATATATCGGGCATATCCATTCTCCTTTCACTCACACGTCAAGCTATATCCTTGACACTGTTTTCGCCTCTTATTTTTCGTCAAGTATATCAGCTTTATACTATATTTTGCTGTCGATTTTCGTCAAGCAAATCTGCTTTACAGCTTATACTGCATGAAATTCTTGTTTTTTACAAAGCCAAAATCTGTATACAGCAGTACTCCCATGTCAGAGGCGGTTATCTGTACCGTTCCGCAGCCGCGTTCTCTTGCTTCGTCCACCACTTTGCCCAGCAGTGTTTTTGCTATGCCCATTCTCCTGTAAGACGGGTCGGTGTACATGCTTGAAAGCAGTCCTATCCTGCCGCTTGGACAGCCGAAATACGGCGGTTTTTCCACGATCGACATGCCGCTCGTGCCGATGATCTTCCCGCCGTCAACTGCCAGCCATGATACAAAAGTATCATCAGCAAGATGCCTTTCATAATAGTCTCGCAGCGGCGGAACAAGGTCAATATCCTCTTTTGCGCCCTCTTCACGAAGCTGTGTTATCCTCATTTTTATGAAAATATCGAGGTCTTTTGCTGTAAGTTTTCTGTATGCTACTGTCATTTTGCTGTCCTTAAAATTACTCAGATCATGTAATACCATGTCTCTTTGGGGTCAAGCTCCTTGCATTCAACAGGCTGACCGCTCTGATAATTATAGTGCAGTTCCTGCGTTTTTACGCTGACTTTCGCGCCGTCGGGGACTGATGTTGTGATGAATGCGTTGCCGCCGATCACCACATCTCTGCCGACCACCGTATCGCCGCCCAGTATGGAAGCGCCCGAGTAGATAGTTACGTTGTCCTTGATGGTCGGGTGGCGCTTCCTGTTGCGCAGACTTTGCCCGCCGCGCGTGGAAAGCGCGCCCAGTGTCACGCCCTGATATATCTTCACATTGTCGCCTATTTCGGTCGTTTCACCTATAACGATGCCCGTCCCGTGGTCTATAAAAAAGTATTTGCCGATGGTCGTGCCGGGGTGGATGTCGATGCCCGTGACGCTGTGCGCATGCTCGGTCATTATGCGCGGTATGAGCGGCACGCCCAGCAGAAACAGCTCGTGCGCTATGCGGTTGGTGAGTATCGCATAGATCCCGGGGTAGGAGAATATTATCTCATCGGTGTTATACGCGGCAGGGTCGCCGTCAAAGAAAGCCTGAACGTCTGTCTCAATGTATTCGCGTATTTTCGGTATTTTATCGAGAAATTCAAAAGTCAGCTCCTCCGCTTTAGCCGATACTTCATCTGCATTCAGTTTGCTGAAACGAGGTTCATATTTTAACACAAGAGCGATCTGCTTGGACAGATTGTAGATCACATCTTCCAGCAGCATCGAAATGTTGTTTTTGACCGTATATATCTTGTAATTTTTGTTCCTGAAATAGCCGGGATAGATTATTTTCCTGAGCTTTTCAAGAATGTCCACCACCATTTCCTTGTCGGGGTGTTCAAACATTTTTATCTCGTCGATTATCCTGCCCTTGCCATAATCTTCCATCAGTGTGTCCACCAGACCGTGTATCCTGCTCTCTATTTCCATGCCGTTACCTCCGCTGTTAAAACATATAGAAATAATATGATTTTATTATATCATATCTTCCTTTTCAAGTCAATAGCACAGTCCGCTCTCATATCTCTTTTGGCAGACCTGCATTCGCGTGCATTGATAAGCTCCGCCGCCGCCCAGCCCCTTGCGAAACTGCGCATTTTCGGGGGAGACACAGCCCCTCGCCCCATTATTTCTCCTGCGCGTCGGAGCTGCTGCTCTCGTCGTCGTACTGTATCGGCTCGGTGGTTAGCCCCTTGTCGGAGGTCTCTTCACAGCGCTTTGTAATATCTTCGACTATCTTTGCGAACACCTCAAAGCTCTCGTCATATTTTGCGGCGGCTTCTTCGGTCTTCAGGCTCATGGTCGCCTGCGGCAGTCTTATGGACATGTGGACATCATTCGGCATAAGCTCGTATTTAAGCTCCTGCGCCATCACCTGCGAATTGAAGCTGAAACCCTTCTCGTCGATATACTTGTTGTCGGGGAACTTCTCGGGCAGTGTATCGTCCATCATCTCCATATAATCTTCACGGGTGTGCGAGTCTGTAATGACTATCATCGCCTCACCTGTCTGCACCTGCGCCAGAAACTTCTGCGTATAGGTGTTTTCTGTCACGGGGTCGATGTTCCTGCCTGTGGGGATATTTATTATGCCGACGTGAACGTAGCCGTTGCCGTCAAGGTCGTCCACATATTTTTCAAAGAATTTTTCCAGCTCTTCCGAACGCTGTGAGAGGTCGTTATCCGTCACCACCATTATGCAGAGGTCATCGCGCTTGCGCGTAGCTTCGGTGTACACCAGAAAACCCACTATCAGCAGGGCTATCACGGAGAATGTGACTATAAATTTGTAGTGATACCAGAAATTTGCAACAGCCGCCCATCCCTGAGGCTTCTCAAACGTTTCGTCATTTTTTGTCAGCTCCGAGCTTTCTTCGTCGGCAAGACCTGATTTCAGTTTCAAAAGCTCCAGCTTTTCCTCAGCGATCTGACGTTCGCGTTCTTTGTCGGCTTCGCGCTTCTGTTTTTCGCGCTCTGCTTTTTCCGCTTCAGCCTGTTCCTCTGCGCGTCTGCGCTTTTCCTGTTCTTCTCTTGCGAGCTTTTCTTCGTATTCGCGGTCTTCTTCGTCAAGTTCGAGCCCGTCTATGTTTATCTTTTTTGTGGACATTTTATTTTTCCTTTCAAATATTGCCTTTTCGCGGGACTGTTCTGCCGTGCGCATTACAGCCGTCCCTGCCCGAAAATTTCGCATCAGCGGCGTTTTTCAGCCGAAATTTGATGCTCTGCCAAATAATGCCTTTTCGCGGGACTGTTCTGCCGTGCGCATTTCAGCCGTCCCTGCCCGAAAGTTTCGCATCGGCGGCGTTTTTCAGTTGAAATTTGATGCTCTGCCAAATAATGCCTTTTCGCGGGACTGTTCTTCCGTGCGCCTTTCAGCCGAAATTTGATATACTTTACCAGTATATATCAAAATTATTAACTCTGCGTTTTAACTTAGTGAATTTACCGCTAATTTTATCTGCCCGCCCGAAATTTTCTTCGCCCGAAACTCCGCTTGATTTTTGCGCCCGCACATGCTATAATGTTTTGGGAGGGGATACCATGAAATACAAGATAACCGATCTCATCGAGCCTGATAACGGCTGTGAAGGCTTTGCTGAGGGCGAAGAGCCGATGGTCACGCTGATACTCGAAAACGGCAGGGAAGTCAGAGTGCCCGACATGACCGCCTACAAAAACGGCTGGGACATCGGCGCTGAGCTGACCGATGAACAGCTCGCGTCGTATTTTGCGCAGGGCGAGGGGTGAGGTGCGGGACATGACAGTGCTGATACTCAACTCGGGGCGGGGCTCGCGAATGGGCAGTCTCACCGATGACCGCCCGAAATGCATGACGGAGATCGCCGCGCACGAAACTATCCTCAGTCGTCAGCTGAAAATGCTGTCGGCTGAGGGGCTTGACAATATCGTTATCACGACGGGCTACAACGAAAATGTGCTGAAAAGCTATGCCGCAGGACTTGCTCTTCCTGCGGGGACAAAGTTTGTGAACAATCCTTGTTATGCCGTCACGAATTACATCTACTCCATATATCTCGCACGCGGGGAGCTTGATGACGATATTATCCTGATGCACGGCGACCTGGTGTTTGAAGAGAGCGTGCTTGGCGATGTTATCCGCGCGGAAAACAGCTGTATGACGGTCTCTTCGGCTCTGCCGATTCCGCAGAAGGATTTTAAGGCAGTGATCGAAAGCGGGAAGATAGTCCGCATAGGTGTCGAATTTTTCGACAATGCGCTCGCCGCTCAGCCGCTTTACAAGATACTTAAAGCAGATATGCAGATCTGGCTGGAGAGCATCACGGCTTTCTGCGAGAGCGGAGATGACAGCAAACGGCGCTGTTACGCGGAAAACGCATTCAATGCCGTTTCTGACAGATGCAGTATCTTCCCGCTGGAGATCGGTTCGCGCCTGTGTACCGAGATAGATAATGCCGACGACTTGGCGCGGGTCTCGGAAGTGCTGAAAAAGTGCGGTAAATAGCCTTTTCGGGGGAACGTCTTTCGCCTTGCCGCGCTACTGCGGGGGGCTTTTTTGGACATATCCGACCGTTCGCCGCTGTTTCTGCCTGCGGTCGGGCGCAGATCGGCGTTTCAGCGCGGGCAAGTCCCCTAAAGCGGGAGTTGTGGGGCGGACAGCCTGCAAATTTCTGTAAATATAACGTCTGCCTGCTGTTATTTTGGCTGAAATGACGGCATGACGGCGTTTTTTTTGCCCTCACGCAGTTTTTTTCCGAAATTTTCGGCGCGTGGAGTTCACTGCGCCCTCTTTCGCCCTGTCTTCGCAGTCTCAGCCTGCCCCGCCCGCGCGGAGCAGTTTTCGTTTATTTGATAATATATGTTGACAAACACGCCGCTTAGTAGTAAAATATATATAGATATTCTCCCAATTTTGATGTTTATTGCTATTGTTCCCACACCTTCGGCAGGGGGAACAATACACAGCCAAATTGGGATCAGATATTTGTATCTCTTTGTCGGGAGGTTTTATTTTGGATAGACCGATTGTTAACAGAAATGATAGATTTATTGACCTTCATCTTCACCTTGACGGCGCTGTTACTCCGCTTATCGCAAGGCGGCTGGGCGAGATGCAGGGCATGGCTCTGCCCGAAGATGAACTGCTTGAAAAACAGCTGTGCGTCCCGCCCGAATGTCTGAGCCTGAACGATTTTCTTCGCTGTTTTGAACTTCCGCTGACCCTTTTGCAGACAAGGGAAGCCCTTGCGGAATGCACGAAACTCGTCTGCAAGTCGCTGGCTGAACAGGGAGTCGTTTATGCCGAGATACGCTTTGCACCTCAGCTGCACTGTCAGCGGGGCATGTCGCAGGAGGACGCTGTAAGAGCTGTGCTTGACGGGCTGGAGAGCTGTCCGTTCGATGCGGGCTTGATACTCTGCTGTATGCGCGGGCGCGGCAACGAAAAGGAAAACGCCGAAACGCTGGCGCTTACCGCGAAATATCTGTCTGCGGAAGGCGGCGCGGCGGCTATGGACCTTGCAGGTGCGGAAGCGCTGTTCCCCACGCGAAATTATCGTGAGCTGTTTGAAAATGCCGCAGATAAGGGCATACCGTTCACCATTCACGCGGGCGAAGCGGACGGCGCTGACAGCATCAGGGAGGCTGTAAACTTCGGGGCATCGCGCATCGGTCACGGCGTAAGGTGCTTTGAGGACGGTGCGCTTGCGGAGCTTGTCAGGGAAAAGGGCATACCTTTAGAGATGTGCCTTACCAGCAACCGTCAGACCCATGCGGTGGAAAATATGGCAGAACACCCGTTCATGCGCTATTTTTCGCAGGGGCTGAAAGTTACGCTGAATACCGATGACCCCGCCATAGAAAGGACGGATATTGCGGCAGAATACCGTTATGCCGAAGAGCTGTTCGGCATTGACGGCAAACAGAAGCGTCAGCTGCTTGAAAATGCCGTTGAAGCCGCTTTTGCGGGCGAGCGCGTCAAGGCGCGGGTCAGGGCGGAGCTTGGTCTTGCGGCAGGGGGCGCTGTTGATGGATAGGTATGCAGAGCTTGCTGTGTTTCTCGCGGCACAGCTCATAGAGACAGTCGGGCTGTGCCGCATATTTGAAAAGTGCGGAAAAAAAGGCTGGTTCTCGGTAGTTCCGCTGTTCAGGCAATACTATCTGGGCGTGTGTGCGGTGCGCGACGGTGAGGGGCGCATACTCGCTCTGCTGGAATCGTGCGCTGATGCCGCCATACTCTGCTGTATATTTTTTGAGGCGGGCTCGCTCCCGTACATGATCGCGGCGTTTTTGTTTCTGCTGATACTGATACCCCAAACGATATTCAGGATAAGGGTGTGTTTCGGTCTTTGCTATGCGTTCGGCAGGAACAGGCTGTGGGTAGTCCCGTGGATAGCGCTGGACTGGCTTTGCGCGGTCATCTGGGGCTTTGGGAAGAGCTTTAAGACCGCTGAGGGCTATCCCTTTGACGATGCGGGCGCGGCTGCCGAGCTGAGCGGTCTCGAAGCAGATCTGACCTCGCCCGGTCTTTCCATAAACATCACCAGCCGCACAGCCATGAGTTTTCTTAAAAGGAAAGTTCTGCTGAGAGACATTCACCTGAATATACCTATGGGGCATATGGTGCTTCTGCTGGGCGGTTCGGGTTCGGGCAAGACGACTTTCCTCAACGCGGTGACGGGCTACGAAAAGGCGAAAGCCGTCATCACGCTTGGCGTGAACGATGTGTACAAGCAGTATAACAGCATGAAATACGACATCGGCTTCGTGCCTCAGCAGGACCTTGTGCGCGGCAGTGACACGGTTTACAGGACGCTCTCCGACGCGGCAAGGCTGAGACTTCCCGCCGATTATTCGATGGACAAGCGCCGAAACCGCATAAACGACGTGCTTGCCACTTTCGGGCTGACTCCCGTAAAAAGCAGTCTGGTGGACAAGCTGTCAGGCGGGCAGAGGAAAAGGCTTTCCATCGCGATGGAGTATATCTCAGACCCCACGCTTTTTATTCTCGATGAGCCTGATTCGGGACTTGACGGCGTTATGGCAAGGGCGCTGTTTGAAAAACTGCGTTCGATAGCCAACACGGGCAAGATAGTCATAGTCATAACCCACACGCCCGACCGCGTGGCTGACCTGTTCGACGATGTCATAGTCGTGGCAAAAGACGCGAAGCGCACGGGCAGACTGGCATACTACGGCAACACGATAGATGCTTATGAATTTTTCGGCAAGCGGACGATGGAGGAGATACTCATGTCCGTAAACCGCACAGAAGAGGGCGGCGAGGGCAAGGCAGATGACTTTGTGCGAAAGTATTCCACTATGAAAGCAGGGGGTGTGAGCTGATGGAAAAGGCTTCAAAACACGCAGGGCGCGTCAGCCAGACCTTTATCTATCTGGGCAAGCTGTTTCGCATGTTTATTTTCAGGAACGACTGGAAAGTTCTTCCTATGGCGGCGTTCATCTCGGGGCTTGTGTCGTTCGTGGTGGGCAAAAAGATGAATGTCTCGATGGAAGGCACGCTGAGGGGCGCATTTGCGTTCTCCTGCATCTGCATATGGAACGGCTTCTTCAACTCGATACAGGTCATCTGCCGCGAAAGGCACATAATCAAGCGCGAGCATCGCTCGGGTCTGCATATGACCTCATATGTGTTCGCCCACATGATCTATCAGGCGTTCCTGTGCAGCTGTCAGGCGGCGATAACTATTGCCGTGATGGTGCTTGCGAAGGTCAGGATGCCGACAACGGGCTATGTCTTAGACCCGATGGCTGATATGTTCTTCACGATGTTCCTGATAACCTATGCGGCTGACATGATAGCGCTGTTCATATCTTCGTTTGTGAAAACGACCACCACTGCCATGACGGTAGTGCCGTTCCTGCTGATCTTCCAGCTGATATTTTCGGGGGGCTTTTTCTCGCTGACGGGCAACGCTTACAAAATGTCATATCTCACTGTGTCAAAATGGGGACTGACCTCGCTTTGTGCGCAGGGCGAGTACAATTCGCTCCCCATGACATCGCTGTGGACTTCCATGAGCAAGATGAGGAGCATGGAGATAGAGGGGCAGAAGCCCGTCGATGAGATGCTGGACTATATCACCGCCTCAAAGAGAAAAGACGAGCTGATGCTCGAATGCGGCAGCAACAATCAGGAGAAAAGGTACGAATCAAGCACCGAGAACGTGCTGAAATGCTGGCGAAATCTCGGTATATTCGTGGTGCTGTTCTCGTTTTTGTCGGTGGTCATGCTGGAGTTTATCGACTTTGACAGGCGTTAGACAGCACCGCGCGGGCGGTCTGCCGCCGAAAAAAATGTGAGGGTTTCCACTTTGGCATTTTAGCTTAAAAAACCTTGAAAGCCATTGACAAGTCGGCAAAAAAGTAATATAATATTGTTAGATTTTATATTTTCGGGCATTTTTTTCAATGCAGACATCGCGAACGATTACGGAGGTTAAATAAAAATGGCATTTGAAATAGAGAATGGTATTCTTGTGGGCTACATAGAGGAAGATGGTGTTTCTGAAATAGTCGTACCCGACGGGGTAATTGAGATAGGAGAAGCCGCTTTCGGCGGGTGCAGTTCTTTGAGATATGTCACTTTGCCCGATGGCGTGCAGATAATCGGCGATTATGCTTTCGGCTGCTGCCGTCACCTGAGAAAGGTGAACATTCCCGATACGGTCAAGATGATAGGCTCGACTGCGTTTTTCAGCTGTAAGAAGCTAGAACCGATGCCCATACCCGAAAGCGTTTCGATAATTGGTGAGCATGCATTTACAGATACTTCCATCATGGCGGGCAAAAAGAGGTATGCTATCTATGCCTACCAACTGCTGGTGAAGAACGAGAAGTTCTTTGAACGCGCTGTTATGGAGTTTGAAAACAGCGGCGATGCCGAATATGCCGCAGAAGAAATGGCTCACCACGTAATGCAGTCGGGCATGATAGGCGATAAGGTCAACGAGATAGCGCTGGACGGTCATCGGGCGGTCGATATGGGCGATGATGTTTATGATTACAATGCCGCATCGCTGTACGCTTCCAACGAGGCTTATAAGATATGGGTCATCGACGAGAATGCCGCCGCAGATATTCCCTCCGAAAGGCTGAAAAGAATGTTTGATGAGGATATGGAAGGCTTTGTGAAGAATTATTGCCGCAATTTTGTTATTGATTCGCGCAAATAACGCTTTATTGGGAAAAATGCACAAGAATAGTCTATGCAATTTTGGCATTTAGCTGAAATTGCATTTTCTTTTTTCTCCCAATTTTGATTTGTATTGCTGATGATACAAAATGGCTGTTCTTTCGTACTTTTCCCCCGCCTGCGGCGGGGGAAAGATATACGCCAAGAACCTTAAAGCCGCTGTTTTTGTGGTGTATCAGCGGGATTATCACATTCTTTTTTGCAGTGGGAACGCTCACAAGTGCATTTTATACGAATGTCCATAAAAGCAAAAAGGGGAGCGCTGACAGCGGCTTTGCAGGTCTTAAAAAAGAGAAGCGGCGGGAAAGATGCTGTATTTTTCTGGCAATTGTCTAAACCACACATATATAAGTCCCTGTTTACGCGGTGATTGTAGAAAGTGTACAATTATGTTGATAATATTGTATAGAAAATGAGTATAGAATTATCATAAGAAATGTGCTATAATATATTTTGTCAATTAAAACAAACTAATCTTTAAGGAGAGTTTTATCATGTGGGCTTATGAAAGTGTTTTTTATCAGATCTATCCGCTGGGGTTCTGCGGTGCGCCGTTTGAGAACGACGGTGCGGAGGAGAGCCGTATCCTGAAAGTTATCGACTGGATACCGCATCTTTCCAAGCTGGGCGTGAATGCGGTCTATTTCTCGCCTGTGTTCGAGTCGGACACGCACGGCTACAACACCCGTGACTATCGCAGGATAGACTGTCGGCTGGGTACTAATGATGACTTCAAAAAAGTCGTTGACGAACTGCACAAGGCAGGCATAAAAGTCGTGCTGGACGGCGTGTTCAACCACGTCGGCAGAGGTTTCTGGGCTTTTCAGGACGTTCTTAAAAACCGCGAAAATTCGCAGTATAAGGACTGGTTCTTCATTAATTTCGGCGGCAACAGCAATTATAATGACGGGCTGTGGTACGAGGGCTGGGAGGGTCATTTCGACCTGGTAAAGCTCAACCTGCGCAACCCTGCGGTGGCTGACCACCTGCTTGAATGCGTGACACAGTGGGTGCGCGAGTTTGATATAGACGGTCTGCGCCTTGACGTTGCTTACTGCCTTGACAATGATTTCCTGAAACGCCTGCGCAAGCACGCAGAGTGGGTCAAGGAGGACTTCGTGCTGATAGGTGAGCTTCTGCACGGCGACTATTCGCGCTGGGTCAATGACGAGATGCTCCACAGCTGCACGAATTACGAGTGCTACAAGGGGCTGTATTCCAGCTTCAACAGCATGAACATGTTCGAGATATGCCACTCGCTGAAAAACCAGTTCGGCAATGAGAACTGGTGCAGGTATCGCGGCATGCACCTGCTGTCATTTGTTGACAACCACGACGTTACCAGAGTTGCAAGCATACTCACCAACGAGAACCACCTGCCGCTGATCTACGGAATGCTGTTCGGCATGCCGGGCATTCCCTGCATTTATTACGGTTCGGAGTGGGGGACTAAGGCGGAGAAGAAGGACGGCGACCCCGCGCTGAGAGTCTCCTTTGAGAAGCCCGAATGGAACGAGCTGACCGAGCTGATCTCGAAGCTGGCGCATATCCGCACGCAGTACAAGTCCCTGAGCTACGGGAGCATAAATATCCCCGTGCTGACCAACAGGCAGTGCATTATCGAGCGCGAGTTCGAGGGCGAGCGCATACTTGTGGCTATAAATGCCGATGACCAGCCCTACACCGCCCATTTTGACGCGCGGTGCGGTCAGGCGGAAGAACTGCTCACGGGCACAGTCCACGATTTCGGCGGCGGCAGTGAGCTGAAGCCGTACTCGGTCGAAGTCTGGAAAATGGAGAGATAATCCTTAAATTTTAACGCCGCTTCTGAAATACGGAAGCGGCGTTAAATTATTTTATCCCAATTTGGTTGTGTATTGCTGATGATAAAAAATGGCTGTTCTTTCGTATTGTTCCCCCCGCCTTCGGCGGGGGAACGATACACAGCCAAATTTTTGCGCTCAAAGGTGCGGCTGCGGCGCGATATTACGCTTTGGAAAGTGCGCAGATACGAAATTGTATTGCTTTGGAACTAAAAAAAATGCTGTAAGAGCATCAGCCCTTACAGCATTTTTTAAATTAAACAGGATGTACCTTGTTAGCGGCATCTGAATGTGCGCCGTCAACGCCGTACTTCTTGTCGCGTCTGTCCTTAAAGAACTTGGGTGCGACCTTCGGGAACATCGCGTAAGTCAGAACATCTTCCTCCTGTTCTGTCCACTCAGCGCATTCCTTCTTCATGGTCTCAAACTCAGGCTGGAGCAGATCTGCGGGGCGGCAGTCGATAGGTTCTTCATTGCCAAGTATCTTCTTGCGGAACTCGGGGTCGATAGCAACGGGGGTCTTGCCGTACTCGCCCTTTACCAGTCCCTTGAACTCCTTGGTGACAGTCTTGTACCTCTCGCCCATGATAACGTTGAACACAGCCTGTGTACCAACGATCTGTGAGGTAGGTGTTACCAGCGGCGGGAAGCCCGCATCCTTACGTACCTTAGGCACTTCTTTGAGAACGTCCTCCAGCTGGTCTGCCTTGCCTGCCTGTTTCAGCTGGCTGAGCAGGTTGGAGAGCATTCCGCCCGGTACCTGATACAGCAGAGCGTTTGTGTTCGTAGCCAGCATCGAGGGGTCGAGCAGTCCGCTGTCGATGTACTTCTTTCTCAGACCCATGAAGTAATCTCTTACCTCATTGAGCTTCACAAGGTCAAGACCTGTATCGTACTCAGTTCCGCGGAATGTTGCAACTATCGACTCGGTAGGCGCGTGGGAAGTACCCAGTGCCAGCGGAGACATAGCAGTATCGACCGCATCAACGCCTGCCTCAACAGCCTTCAGTATGCACATCGAAGCCAGACCCGAAGTGTAGTGTGTATGCAGCTGTACAGGGATAGTTACGACAGACTTAATATCTCTTACCAGCGTTTCAGCCTCATAAGGTGTCAGCAGTGCCGCCATATCCTTGATGCAGATGGAGTCTGCGCCTGCCTCCTGTATGCGCTTTGCGTAATCCATATAATACTGGTGAGTGAACACTTCGCCCAGTGTATAGGAGATAGCTACCTGTGCGTGACCCTTCTCCTTCTTAGCCGCCCTGATAGCGGTCTGGAGGTTTCTGATGTCGTTGAGCGCGTCGAATATCCTGATTATGTCGATACCGTTCGCGATGGACTTCTGCACGAAGTACTCCACCAGGTCATCTGCATAGTGACGGTAGCCCAGCATGTTCTGTCCTCTGAACAGCATCTGGAGCTTTGTGTTGGGCATCTCTTTCCTGAGTATCCTCAGTCTCTCCCAAGGATCTTCGTTAAGGAAACGAATGCAGGAGTCGAAAGTTGCGCCGCCCCAGCACTCGGCAGAATAGAAACCTATCTTATCCATCGTCGAGAGGATAGGTCTCATATCGTCCATCGACATTCTCGTTGCCAGCAAAGACTGGTGAGCGTCACGCAGGACTGTTTCGGTTATTTTCAGCTTAGCCATTTTTTATCGTTCCTTTCACTATATTTTAAGCGGCATCAGCCGATAACAGCAAGCACTGCACCTGTATCTACCTGTGAACCCTTGGAAGCGGAAATGCTCAGTACCTTGCCTGCAACAGGTGCGTTGATGTCGTTCTCCATCTTCATAGCTTCCAGTACCACGATAGCCTGACCTGCGGAGACTGTGTCGCCCACAGCTACCTTTATATCCAGAACAGTGCCGGGCATAGGCGCAGTAACTTTTGTGCCCTCAACAGCGGCAGCGGGAGCAGCAGCAGGTGCAGGTGCGGCAGCAGGAGCAGCAGCGGGTGCAGGAGCAGCAGCCGCAACGGGAGCAGCAGCGTCAGCGCCAACTTCCTCGACAGCTACATCATAAGCCTTGCCATTTACAGTGATATTATATCTTTTCATAATTATACCGTCCTTTACAATTTTTTATATGACTATCCCTTTGACACATCGGCTGAAAATGCGGCGGGCGCAAAGTTCACAGCACGCCCCGCAGGATATTCGCCGACCGCCCGAGATACCGTAAAAACGCTGTCTTTGCGGAGTGTCGGCGGGATAACCACGATCTTATATTAAAGCTGAATGTTGCTGTGCTTCTTGGGCAGTCTCGAAACTCTCTTGCCCGACATCATAGCCAGCGCATCGGTGACAACGCCTCTCAGCTGAGCCGCATCTGCTATACCGTCCACCAGACCGTTTACAGCGGCATTTGCGGCACTTGCCTGTGTCTTTGCGAACTCGTCAGCCAGAGCCTTTCTTGCAGCCGCCAGATCAGCCGCGCCTGCCAGCTTGTCATGCTCCATGAACTCAACAGCTGTAACAGGGTCGAGCGCCGAGATAACAGCCTCAGGCAGTGCGTATGCCACATCTGCATTCGCGCCCTTGCCCGCAAGAGCTATGTAAGCCGCGCCGTAAGCCTTGCCTGTCACAACAGCTATCTTTGCGGTGGTAGCCTCAGCATAAGCGTGAGCCAGCTTGCTCATGCTCTTCACAGCGCCCGCAGCTTCTGTCTCATCACTGCCCGCAAAGCCCTCTGTGTCAACGAAAGTAACGACAGGTACGGCAAAAGCATCGCATGTGCGTACAAATCTTGCCAGCTTTGCGCAGTCATCAGCAGTCAGCTTGTCTTTGGACTTGCCTGTGGCTGCCACGCCGACTGTCTCACCGTTGACAGTAGCCAGCGCAGTGTAAGCTGCACCGCCGAACGCTTCGCCCAGCTCGATAACGCTGTCTGCGTCAAATACAGCCTTTGTGAGACTTTCAAGGTCCGTGCCGACAGCACCGACAGGCTCTTCATACTCATAAACAGGAACAGGGGAGAGGTTGTTTGCGGGAAGTTTCAGCATTATCTTTCTTGCAGTCTCAACTGCCGCCTTGTCATCATCGCATACAACGCTTACAGTGCCGTTTGCCGCCGCATTTTCGGCAGAACCGTTGCTCTTCGCATTCGGAGCGGCATACAGGCTCGCATCCTTAGCCATAACGACTATATCGGCAGCCTCAGCCAGCAGTGCGGCAGTACCCGAGCAAACACCTGCAACAACAGCTATCTGCGGTACAACGCCCGACAGGTTCGCCGTCCACAGCATAAGCTCACCGTAAGCCCTCAGCGCAGCAGCACTGTCATTAACATCAGCACCGTAAGAATCGTAGATGCCGATAACGGGAGTGCCCGTCTTAGCCGCCAGATCATAGACCTTCGCGATCTTCTTGGCGCCCGCTTCGGTCATAGCGCCGCTTTTAACAGAAATATCCTGAGAAAAAGCGTAAACAGGCTCACCATCGGCGTAACCGAAGGCACTCACAACGCCTGCCGTTTCGCTGCCGTTACCGACAAAAGCGTCAAGCTCAGTAAATTTCCCTTCATCAAACAGATATGTCAATCTTGTTCTTGCCGCACTCTCGGTGATAAGCGCTTTGAGTTCAGCAAGAGACTTTTTGGTTTCAGACATACAGTTTCCTCCAATCAATTTATTTTGCCAGATAAATAACCAATTTTGCTTTCAGTTTTTATCATAATTACACATATACCATTATACCATTTATCTTCCAACTTTTCAAGAGCGCTTTCAATAAAAACGCTCTTTTTACATTTGGTACATATTTAGTTCAGATAATGGACAAATTATCCGTTCCTGCTGTGTATCGTTTACCCTTCAAAAGTCAGCAAAAAGAAAAAACGTCATTCTGAGTTATCCCGCAGCGGCGGTGAAACGGGAGTTACAGCTTTAGCAGGGAAGTGCGCAACAGCAAAGCCCCCGCGAAAAAGATGGGTAGTCCCACAGAAGCTTTCTACCCATTAAGCTAACACGAAACAGACAATACAGCGGATAACTAAACACCGGTCTCAGTACTTGAAGCCGGTGTTTTTGTTATGTCAAAAACGCTCTATTTTATACTATCCATTAGCTCCCATGCCAGCACTTCGTCCTCGAGCCTTAGCACACAGTTATCATTACTTGCTGAGAACAGTTCATGACTTGAATACCAGACTGTCCTGCTGTCGATCACAACAAAGCTGTGCGTGAGCTTGTTTTTGACCGCAGCAGAGATGCTGTGTGCCGAAAGAAGATGCAGCAGCCTTTTCTGATAGATATTATCTGATCTCTTTGTGATAAAACTGAATTCTGCACCCTTCTGCATACAGCTGTCTGCCGCATTGATAAGCAGGTTCAGCTGCCGTGACGAAATAAAAGAGCAGACGACTGCCACATACCTTTCAGCCGATGCAATATCCCGATACAGGTCGTTTTCATGATCTGCGGTATATATCGTTTTGTATTCATCACCGGCTTTGCTTTCCGGTGCATAGCCGAGGGCTGCATAACCACGCAGACGTTTCTTATACATATTTTCAAGCATATGCACGTTTATGTCAATGTAGTCATATATTTTCACGTCTGCTTTGCCGTCATATTCCCTGTGCAGTCTGCCGACATACTGTGAAAGAGTTCCGCTCCAGGAAATCGGCATAGCAAGAAACAGCGTGTCAAGTCTTGGCTCGTCAAAACCTTCGCCTGCATACTTGCCTGTAGCAAGCAGGATAAGCGACTGACCCATTGGAATACTGCGTACTTTTTCAAGCAGATCTTTTTTTGCTTTTGCCGTACCCTGACCACTAAGGATTATCACGTTATCAGCAGCATCTTTCAGCATTTCGGCAAGAACATTGATGTGTGCCATTCGTTCGGAAATGATAATAGGTGTCCGATCGTTTTTAACAGCAGTTTTTACATCATCAACTATAAGCTCATTTCTGTATCGGCTCTCCGAAAGCTGCTTGTAAACATCAGTAATACTGAGTTTTTCATTACCAGCATTTGCTCTGAATTTTGTGAACCTCGGCACAAGTATATGTTTGAAACCGTGCTTTTCAGCGTATTCTTTGGCATTCGCAGAATAGCGTATCGGGCCGCACTGCATAAATATAATAGGCTGATGACCGTCCGAGCGTTTGGGTGTGGCGGTTAGTCCATAAACATATTTTGCATGAGCCGCCCTAAGCACTGCCTCAAAACTGACAGCAGAAATATGGTGGCACTCGTCAGCTATAATCATTCCGTAATCATTGATAAGAGGTCTGACCTCATCACCGTTCACGAGAGACTGCATAACAGCTATATCAACTATCCCGGAAAGAGTATTCTTAGACCCGCCAAGCTGCCCGACAAGGGACAGCTTTTTCTTTCTTCCTCGTTTAACAGGCTGCTCGGGGAGCGGCTCATTGATAATAAGAAACTGCTCCAACGCAGCCTTCCATTGCTGCAAAAGCGCCTGAGTATGGACAAGAATAAGCGTGTTGACTCTGCGCTTTTCGATCAGACCTATTGCTGTAACGGTTTTGCCAAAAGCTGTAGTCGCAGCAAGTACTCCGTTATCATAAGCCGTAAGTTCATTTATGGCTTGCCTTTGCTCCGGACGAAGTGTTCCGCTGAACTGCACATCTATATTTCTTCCGCCAAAGCGTCTGTCCTCGGTGAAAAGCTTTGAGCTATGCTCTGCAAGCAGCTGTTCAAGGGACTCCTGACAACCTCTCGGCAGCATAATATATCGTTCATTCTCGTCGGCAAGACTTATTATCCTCGGCTTATCATAGGTTGACATTCTCATAGCCTGAGCCTTGTAAAATTCGGGATTCTTAAAGCTTGCAAGACGTTTGATCTTATTCATTCCGCTTTGCGATATATCTGCTTTCGGGATATACAGCCTGTCTGCAAGCACAGCCTGAACAATATCAGGGAATTTGCTGTCGCTATTATCTGACAGCTTTAATTCCCAAGGACGTTCGCGGCTTTCTTCCTCAAAAAGCTCACCTAATTCATTACTGCTGCAAAGCTTTTCGATCAGCCTGTCAACCGTATTTTCGTCGATCTTTTTTAGGGTGGACAAATACGCCCATTGGTCGGGATAGGGCTTGAAAGTCTTATCTACAAAAACCGAATTGCCGCATTTTACAGCTTGCTTCTGCAACGGAAGTGCTATCAGATTTCCAAAACCGCCGGAGGGCATAGTGTCTTGATTCGGGAACATTCTGTCATATGAGCTAAACTTTATCTCATGACGTTTTTTCATAGCATTGGTAAGCAGTCCGCTGCCAAGCTTTCGTGCTTTTACAGCAGATACCGGTGCTTCAAAAAACACCCATAAATGTCCGCCCTCGCCTGAACGGGAGCGTTCAACAGCATAGGGAATACTATTATCTTCACAAACATCACGAACGGCAGTAATATCCTCCTGCCAGTCTCCGTCATCAAAATCTATAGCAAGAAAGCAGGTCTTTTCATCGGGGAGCATTGGGTAAATACCGATAACATCTCTGCATAACTCGTCTTTTCCACTTAGATGAGCATATATTGCCTTGTCGGTCAGGCTTGAAAAGCTGCGGTATTTGCAGTTGGCGCATCTGACCTTTGGCATACCGCAGATGCCGGGTGCCCACTTGTTTGCACAAACAGGAGAATAACCGCTTTTGCCTGTTTTTGTGTTGTGCCAGCGCAGCGCATACACATCTTCACGCCCCCTGAAAAGTGAACGGAACAATGTGATTTTCTCCTGCGGCGTGCTTTTCATAGTTACAGCAGGCTCTTCACCCTTGCTTTCTGCCGCATCATAAGGATAATAATGCTCTGACTTCGACTGATACTCCGAAAGACGGCAGATCTTGTTATCATCATTAAACTCGGCAATCGTAACACCGTCAAATTCTGTTGTGTTTCCGTCATAGCTGCACTTGAAATGCCACTGAACGATAGCCGTATCTCCGCACTCCATTATCCTGTTTATATCCCATGCAAGGACCCGTCCTCGCTTGTTCCAGTCATCAAACCACTGTATTAGCTGGTCAAGACCATGATATTCAGGGCCATAGCATTCGGAATATATTATGTCTGAGGAAAAAGTATTTGCCAAAACGGTAATGTCATTATCTGACCACGCTTTGAAGTAGGCTTTTATCATATCTGATTTCATAAGTAATGCTCCGATAATAATGATATGAATATTATATCATAGACTGATGAGCTTTGCAAGCATATAATGCGGCATACCCGCACATGGCAGGTATGCCGCAAAAAATCAATACAGATTCTTTATCCTATCCTTCACAATTTCAAACCGTTCGTTTCCTTCAAGCGCTGAATAGCACTCACGGCTCAGCATATCCTCATAGATTATCTGCGCATGCGAACGTGAATCTGCGGTGTGCCATTTTTTATCTCCTACAGAACCCCTTACAAGCGGTGAGGTGTAGGTATATTTTTCGGGCAGGGCATAGAATTTTTCAAGATAGTCGCAAGCCTTTTCGCTATAGGCAAGGGCTTCATCAAGCCTGACGAGCGAGATCAGATCGGGTACTATCTGAGAAAAATATTCTATTGGAAGTGTGCGGTAAAAAAGCCCATAATCGTCCTCATTAAAGATCAGCGCCTCAATATCCTCTATCACCTGCATATACTTTATCCGTTCCTCAGCGGAAAAGTATGGCTTGCATTTTTCGTCTTCACTTTCTATATCCCATTCATCGCCGTTTTTTATCATTCTCCAGATATTCCACTGCAAAGACCCTGCCGAGGAACGTATATGCCTGCCAATATAGTCAAGCCGTTCCTCGCCATGCAGAGCCCAGTACATATAGTTTTCTTTACAGACCGACTCGCTGGGAAGACTCTCAAATATCGCCTTTCCCTTTTCAAGGTCGTGCATACTGTCGCAGTAGTGAAAGCCAAGTCTTGCCTTGACCTCTATGCGGATATTATCGTCTGTACAGCCATTTAGGATACGCTCTCCCAAGTCGATTATTTCCTGCTTGTATTTCTCCTGATTTAACTGCCAATCGGGGATATTTCCCGTATCATCACCGGATACGAACAGCGCATACATCAGATTATTCATTAGCTCATAGCTGTGAGGAAACTCCTTTAGTCCCGCACGGGCGATCTCTATGCAGTCGTTCACTCTGCCGCCTTTAATTGCCGTTTCAAAATCGTTCATATACTGCTCGTGGAGCGCTTTACGTTTCTCATTCTCAACACCGAGCAGCGTTTCAATGCTCACCCCGAAATACTCTGCGATTATCGGCAGAAGCGATATATCGGGGCTTGTCTGACCGTTCTCCCACCTGCTTACCGCCTGTGGTGATACGCAGAACACCTCCGCTGCCTGCTCCTGTGTAAGCTCACGCTCACGTCTTAGTTTCTTGAAAACCTCGCTGAAATTTATGTTCATAAGTGCTACCTCCGTAGTTTTATTCCGACGTCGTTATAATTATTATAGCAGTTTTTTTGATAAGGTCAATCACTTATTTGATGATAAAAATTCAACTAAAGTGAGAATGCGGCATACCCACACAAAGCAGGCATGCCGCAAGCAATTCATTTAGTTTAGTTTCGCCGATCACAGTTTTACCAACATCAAAACAACCATTCAGCTTTCATATCAAACTCCATATATCTCATATTTATCAGCCGTCGTCGATCTCGGCACATAGCTGCTCTTGCCAAGCACATTAGCCTTGTCGGCTATGTACGCCCGCAGTATCTCCCTGCTCATATTTGTGATATCATCACGCTCCGCCGCTTCCTCGGCTGAAATAAGAAGCACCTCGTTGTTCTCATAGCCGTCCGACTTTGGTTCACCGCTTACATGATCCATAGTGAAAACAATGCACCACTGCTCGGGCTTGAACTGCACCGAGAATACGGCTTTGGTTTTTGCGCTCACGCCTGTTTCCTCAAACACCTCACGCTCGATCGCTTTTGAGGGCAGCTCGCCCTCTTCGACATAACCTCCCGGAACGAGTATCCTCCCCTCGGCAGTACCGTAGGTGTGGCGGACGAGCAGGATTTTCCCGTTTATCTCGACTATGCCGCATACTGTGAAATATTTGTTGTTCATCATGTTTCCTTTCTTAGCTTAATGATAACGGATTCGTGCAATATATCATAGCTGTCTTTTTTCAGCATATCCATCATGTCTTCCTTAAAGCTCTCTATGGTAGCGTCATCAAGTGCTGCACCGATGCCACGGCTTGCGGTCATTCTGCCGCACCATTCCTCTTTGGTAAAATGAAGGTAATGATCTTTCTTGTTTATCTTTTCAATGCTGAAATACTTTTTCAGATGATCGAAGCTGCTCTCATCAAAGCGTTTCATAAATCCGCTCCAGTTGTGGCTGTATTTTCGCACAAGTTCAAAGCTCTTCCTGACGGTCTCGTCCTCGTCGGGGAGCCAGGTCATAAATGCGATGTAAAGCTCACCATCAGGTCTTAGCACCCTGAGCAACTCGGGGATAAGTATCTCCTTGTCGAAATATACTCAGCACTGCAAAGCCGTAACAGCGTCAAAGCAGCTATCCTCAAAGGGAAGGCAGTGGGCATCGGCATGAACGAATTTCACGTTCGGTAAATGCTCGCATTTTAGTTTAGCCTGTTCGAGCATCTCCGCCGAAATATCTGCTCCGATAAATTCTCCGCCATTATCTGCCATGTTGAGAGGCAAGACTCCTGTTCCCGTACCTATATCAAGCACACGCTTGCCGTTCACACCCATTTGTTTCATGGTCTCCCAGAATTCGGAAGGATATAGATCTCTGTATTTTGCATACTGCTCTGCCGTTTTGCCCCAGTCAAACCGAGCTCCGCCGTCTATAAGCATTGTCCTCAGCCTTTCATAGTATATTTTGGCAGACAGATAAAAGGGATCGGGTTCGGCAAAGCAGCTTTTTCTGAATCGGAAAGCAGTAACTCCGAAATACTTTTTAAAGCTGCGCTCGAAAACTTCAAGAGATTCAAAACCGCATTCAAAAGCAATGTCTGTGATGCGTTTGTCGGTATCGGAAAGCAGCTGCGCCGATCTGATTATACGCAGAGTATTGACATACCTCATCGGAGTAATGTCTGCAAATTCGTTGAACAGCCTTGTCAGCTGCACCAGCGAATAGCCTGACAGATCAGCCAGCTTTTGCAATGTCAGTTTTTCGCCTAAACTGTTGTCAATAAGCTCTAGCACCCTGCAAATTATCTTCTTTTGCTGCATTTTATCACCTGCCGATACTTATTATATCACAACTCAAAGGCATATTCCCGACAAATATTATCATTTTTTGATATTTCAGTTTTACTATTATTACAATAAGTCAAAAGCGTTCTGCTAATAGTTTCTCCAATTCTTTAAGCAGCCTGCTTTTCATATCCGCAAGCTGTTCCTCACTTGGTTTGTTGTCATCGGAATACATCTTTTCCATAGGATACCACCAGACAGGACCTCTGCCGTTATTGCCGTAGTTCTCAATATCACCGCTGACCCTCGGGAACAGATGCTAGTGCAGGTGTGCGTCACCCATACCGAGCAGCTCATAATTTATCTTCTCCGCACCGAATGCCCTTGACACCGCCTCGGCAACGATAGTCATTTCTTCAAGGAACTTTGCCCGCTCTGTCGGGTCAAGGTGGAACAGCTCGGTCTTATCTCCATGATGTTTGTAGAGAAACAGCGTATAGCCATGAAAATGCTGATTGTCACCTATCACCACATACCCTGTTTCAAGCTCCTTGACAAAATAGGGGTTTGTTCCGTCCTTTATCATTTCTATTCTGTCGCATATCAGGCACATTTTAAGACCTCCTCAAATCCGATCAATAACGGTGTGATCTTTCGTATATCCATTTTTGTATCATTCCTATGTATGGCGATATTTATATCTATAATTATAGCAGATAGGATAAGATAAGTCAATTGGCAGATAACAAACAAGCTCGAAAATGGATAAAAAATCGGGATATACCTTTCATCAAAAAAGCATATCCCGTTAATTATCAAAAATACAAATATCAGCATATACACCGCAATATCGACTATACATACCGTAACTTTTCGTTTAGTGGGAGTGCCGCAATTGGCACGCTTGTGGCAATACCCACTTCACACTTGTCCTGCCATACATGAAATCGGAATACCGTGACAACGAAAAGGAGTACCTTGACTATTATGATGATGTTGAGATATGCTATGAATCCTCCATGGCTCACCCAAAGGCTGCTATCCAAATTCGCAACCGCAGTATGATAGACCGTTCCGACCTTGTGGTGTGCTGTGTGCAGCATAATACTGGAGGGGCATATCACACTCTACAGTATGCAGAGAAACAGGGCAAACGGATAATCAATATATCTGATGAAGAATAATAATGAGAAAACAGGACGCTGGGTTCGCAAATGAACCAACGTCCTGTTTCTATTTTAATAGGGTATAATTCTATTGCAAATCTAAATATTTTGTAAACACGCCCAATTTTGACTTAACTTTTTGTCCGAAATCCTAGGTATAAGTGAGAGGTTATTGTCATGATGAAAAGATTTATCTTAATTAAACCGCTCGCACCCTCTTTATCAGAATGCTGTGCAAGTCACACATTTTACATAGAGCTGATTTGTTGAATTCGGAGAAAATATTTTTGGAAGGCTAAATATCACTTAAAAATATGCTGCATTATGTAGTGTCTTATGAAGGAAGGTTTCACTATGTCACGATATAGCCCAAGTGCTTTTAAGCAAAGGGAGTATGCCACAGCAGCTATATGCAAACAATACATTTTCCATAGGGCAGTTTTGTTGAATACAGAGATAATTATTACAACTTTCCCGAAACCGCTTATAAAATCGGATCAAACTGTCGGTACTTTTGGAAGGCAGTTCAGCCACGGCTACATACGCAGCGAAAACGTCAGATCAAACAACTGCCCATACAGGCTGAATGATAATTCAGGAGGTGTTTCCAATGGTCATTTGATTCGGCAACTCATAATGCGATAATCAAAATTGAGCCCTATCGGGCAACGGTAGTAATAATCAAAAATTCGTTTTTATTGCAGAATTTTTAACTCGCATTTAGCAAGCATAGATTTTTCCGTACACCGAAAAAATTCGTATCCCGATTTTGCGATATCCCTGCAAAATCGCTGTTTAGGGAACCCGTCGTCCTAAACCAAAGCCCCTTATTCAAGGGATAACTAATGAAACAACAAAACGAAAGGATTGATAAAAATAGCACGAAAATACAAACAAGTAAAACGCAAGGAGCTGACATTTGATCTGCAGGACTGGGAGAAAATCGAGCGCAGGGCTGAGGCTTGTCACACCGATACTACGAAATATCTCCGCAGAATGATACTCGACCGTGAGCCGATATTTTACGATATGAAAAATGTCGCACCGATGATAAACGGAATGTGAACTATCTCACGCAACATCAACCAGATTGCTAAGAAGGCAAACGAAACAAACACGCTCAACGCTGAGGACTACGAAACTTTGAGAAAAGAGGTGGAATCGCTATTCCGTACTGTAAATCTATCGCTCTCCACGCTACTGTCAAGAAAAGTTTGAGGTATATCCTAAACCCCGACAAGACCGAAGACCTGTTATACACCGCCTCGGTGAATTGCATGACCGACGCTGAATCCGCCTACTTGCAGATGCGGCTGGTCTATAACCAATTCGCCAAAGACCACTTCAATACCCCTCCGCCGCTGCATGGTAAAGGCTCGGTGAAAGCCATTCACTACATACAAAGTTTTTCGCCCGATGATGACGTTACTCCAGAGCTTGCCCACAAGATTGCAAAAGCGTTTTTAAGAAAAGCATTCGGAGATGATGCGCAGGCGGTAATTGCCACGCACGTTGATAAAGATCATCTTCAAAGCCATATCATCATAAATTCCTACTCGCTGTCGGGAAAGAAGTATTATGCAAACCGCAGGTCTTTGAAAAGAATCCGTGAAATATCAGACGGGGTGTGCAAGGCATTTGGGATAGATATTCACCCAAACCTCACAGGTAAGGGCAAATCATTAAATCACAAAGAGTGGGAGCATAAGAAAAACGGCACTTCTTGGAAAGAACAGATAAGACAAGAAATTGATAGTCTGATAGGCTCGGCAAATTCGCTTGATGAACTCTTGCAGACGCTCGAAGAGCATGGATATGAAATCAAGCGTGGCAAGTATATCTCGATCAGAGCCCCCTGGCAGGAACGCTTTGTCCGCACGAAAACACTGGGCGATGAGTACACAGAGGACAGCTTGAATATCCGCATTCGCTATAGTGAGTTGGGTGCAGGAAACACACCCGAGCAGAGTGAAATCTCAAAGTTGCAAGCTGCCTATGTTGCTATAATTGGTGACGTTCGCATACTTGCCGCCCAGCGTAAGAAAGTTCCTCGCAAACGAATCGTCACAGCCGCATACTCGGTCGAAAATGATCTTGATGTTTACAAGCTGTCGGCACAGCTATCTGTCATTAACAATGAAAGTATCAAATCAATCGGTGACTTGTAAGGGAGAATTGCTAAGCTGTGTTCCGACTATGAAAAACAGCGGCAGGAGATAAACGGGCAGATAGAAAAATACAACCAGATGGTGAGCCTGCTTGAGCAGGCACAGCTTTTTGATGAGTTATCATCTAAGGACAAGCTGTCAGACGCCGAGCAGCTTCAACTCACCATTTGCAGGCAGGCTATAGAACAGAATAACATTCACAGCAAGGCAGACATTGACCACCTGCGTAATCAAGCCTACCGCCTTCAAGCAAAGATCAACGCCCTAAAGGATACGCTTGAAAAAACACGTCAGCGTTATGACGTGTACTGCGATATCTCTAAGACGTATGGGGAGATCTCAAAGGGCGACTACATCAGCAACCTTGTCGAGGAAGAACGCAAGCGACAGGAGCGTGTGAAGAAAAAACATAAAAAGAGATAATACAAAAGAGAAAGGAATGACAATCAATGAAAGTACGTGTAACTTTTATCCTCACTACGGAATGAATTTTTAGAAAATGGGAGGATAAATATTTGAGCAGAATTTTAGAACAGAAAGAAAAAGACAACAGACAGGATAACAAGCAGGATCAGCTTGCTTCGGAATACAAGATCGGGCATACCACCTACATAGTCGAGCTGCACTTTAGCTTTGAGCATGGCGAAACGCTTGATGATGTTATCAAGCGTCTTATGATGAAGGACGCAGGTGCAGCGTAAATTAGGCAACAAAACGCAAACCGAGGTCAGCGGATCATTTACAAAAAGCGCACTTTAAAGCATAAAAGTGTTCATAATTATTTGCTATACTAATAATGATCCGCTGTACTTGTCGGAAAGAGAGGTAAAAATGACAGACAAGATAACAGCACTGTATTGCCGCCTCAGCAACGATGACGATTTGCAGGGCGAGAGCAACAGCATTACAAATCAGAAAGCGATACTTATGGAATATGCGAAGAAGAACGGTTTCCGTGATCCGCAGTTCTATATCGATGACGGCTGGTCGGGTACTAATTTCAATCGCCCCGATTTTCAGCGTATGATAGCCGATATGGAAAACGGAAGGATAGGTACTATAATTACTAAAGATCTAAGCCGTTTGGGGCGTGATTATCTGATGACGGGTCAGTATATCGAGATGATTTTTCCCGAATACAATGTGAGATACATAGCTGTCAATGACAATGTGGACACTCTCAAAGCGGAGAATGAAATGATGATATTCCGAAACGTCTTTAACGATTTTTATGCCCGTGATTGCAGTAAAAAATCAAAGCGGTTTTCAAATCAAAGGGAATGTCGGGCAAGCCACTTTCGACCAATGCTCCTTATGGGTACAAGAAATCTGAGCATGACAAGAACGTTTGGAAGATAGACGAAGAATCAGCTGCAGTTGTCAGACGGATATTTAAGATGTGCATAGAAGGGTTAGGCCCTAAACAAATTGCAAAAAGGCTGTCGGCTGAAAAAATACTGATACCCTCGGCTTATGCGGAGTCAAAGGGATATTGCAAGTCAGCTAACTACAAATATCCTACTCGCTGGGGCGGACAGACGATTGCAAAAATTTTTGAGAAGCCTGAATACTGCGGTCATACGGTGAACTTCAAGACCTACCGCAAGTCATACAAGAACAAAAAACGAATGAATCGGGCAAAAGAAGAATGGGTGATCTTTGAAAACACTCACCCTGCAATTATTTCTCAGCACGATTTTGAGCTTGTGCAGGAGCTTCGCAGTCACAGGCGGAAAATGCAGAAATGCGAGGAGGTCAATCCGTTTTCGGGGATGGTGTATTGTGCCGACTGCGGAAAGCCAATGTATCTGTGCAGGTCACGCTCTCTCACTAAAGAGCAAGAGCATATGAAGTGCAGTACATACTCGAAAGACCCAAACGAATGCTCGGCACATTTTATACGCACCTGTGTTTTGAAAGAGCTATTGCTGAACGAGATAAACAAACTGCTTGACTATGTAAGCATCAACAAGGAGAACTATCTGGATATGCTTACTCAGCAAACAAATGCAAATCATTTGGAAGAAGCTAAGCAGGCGAAAAAGACGATAGCCAAGTCCGAAAAACGAATAGCCGAGCTTGACAAGCTGTTCACAAGGCTTTATGAGGACAATATTTCGCGTAAGATCAGCGATGAGCGTTTTGAGATGATGTCAAGAAATTACGAGAATGAGCAAAAGCAGCTTAAAGCAAGTATTACAGAGTTACAGAAATTCGTGGAAACGAAAGAACAGCAGAGTGATGACATCAGCAGCTTTATGAAGATTGTGAGCAAATATGAGCATTTGACGGACATCACTCCGGAACAGATGCACGAGCTGATCGAGCGTATAGAAGTACACGCCCCCGACAAGTCGAGCGGTCACAGGCAGCAGAAGGTAGATATTTATTTCAGGTTCAGAATTGCCTGCTCCTCGGCGGTGCTTGACAGGTGGGATTACCCAAAAAAGAAAAAGGCTGCGTAGAGCGTTTCTACGCAACCTTTTGAGAGTGAAGTAAAAACTTCTTTTGGAATAGCCCCATAAAGCGGGGGCTTTCTTATATCAAATTGAACGCAGAGGTTTTCTGTTAAATGACTTTTCGGCAGATGGGACGATAGTTTTATCCATGTTGCTATCGTTAGCGTCCATCACTTTTTTAGCTTCACTTATCAGATTACGTGAGTTTTCCATCTTCTTTTTCTCATTTTCTTCCGCAGCGCCGACCATCATCGGAGAAGCGATACTTATCGCTCCGCCGACCTGCTTTGCAGATGGGTAGTTATATACCGAACGCCTGATGTGCGGTGCGTTTTCGCGGACTCTGCTGTTTCTTACCTGAGCTATCAGCATTTCGACGGTTTCTTTCGAGATGTTGACGTTTGCTGTATCGGAGATGTTATCGGCATATTTCAGCTCTTCGGGATCGTCGCCCGACAGATTTAGCCCCCTGATATACATCGTGATATTTTCGGCTGCCATAGTCAGCTCCCCGAGACTGAAGCTCTCGGTCATATCCGCCAGCATATCGGCTGTTATTGTCTCCTGCTTTTCAAGCAGCTCACCCAGAGCGTTATTGAAACAGAATAGCCGTGTACGCCTGTTCTGCTCTCCCACAGGGACTATATGCGCGTCTATCCTGAATATCTCGGGCATCTCCTCAGCCCTGCCGTCGTACAAAGCGGCTATTATTATCGGTTTTCCGCCGTTTCTTATGATATTTGTTTTCAGCTTTCTCAGCTTTGAAAAGAATAATCTTGCCGCTCTGGTATCATCGTTGAGCAGCCAGATGTCCTCTACCAGCAGGAAAATGCTGCTTTCATTCGCATAAGCCTCAATATCGTCCATAAGCTCATTTATGGAGCTTATCGTAGAGTTTTGCTCTTCGCCCATCAGCTGTATCACAGATACCCGTATCACGTCGTAATTTGCATACAGCGCACTGACCGCAAAAGATTCAACTATCTCCGTGTTCCCGCAGCCCGAGTCCCCCGTGAAGATATAGGTATTTGATGTTCTGAAATTACTAAACATATCATCACCGGGTTCTTTTTCCCTTATGATCGCACCTCTGAGCATATAAAACAGTTCATCGGGCATCATGCAGGTCTCCAGCGGGTTAAGATTATCCTTTTCGGGATCGGTAAGTTCCTCGTATTTAAGCACTTCGCAATCTTTCAGTTTCAATCATTCCACTCCTTTACGTACAACAGCATTTCCGTAACGGCGCGGGCTGTTCCCGAGCGCTGTCACAGATCTTTGGGATCGTCCTTTTCGGTCATTCCCTGTCAAGTGCCACCGATATATCTCCGTAGAATTTTTCAGCGTCCAGCACACGGAACTTCAATACCTCCGCATCGGCGGCAGGTCCATATCCGAACGATGCGATATTTCCGTTTATCCCGCACTGTATGAATGAAGTCTTTTCACCCATTACCATTACCGTAAGCGGCTCGCTGTATCCTTCGGGAACATAAAACCTTATCTCAGTCTTTCCCTCAGGGTCAACTGACACGCTCTCCTCAACGGGTGTCATGGGGATAGCTTCGGGCTGTGTCTCGGCGTTTTCGGCTTCCTCTGCGGGAGCTGTCTCGTTCTCGGCAGTTTCGGCTTCCTCTGCGGGAACTGTCACGTTCTCGGCAATTTCGGCTTTCTCTGCGGGAACTGTCTCGCTCTCGGCAGTTTCGGCTTCCTCTGCGGGAACTGTCTCGTTCTCGGCAGTTTCGGCTTCCTCTGCGGGAACTGTCTCGATCTCGGCAATTTCGGCTTTCTCTGCGGGAACTGTCTCGTTCTCGGCGTTTTCGGCTTCTTCTGCGGGAACTGTCTCGATCTCGGCGGTTTCGGCTTCCTCTGCGGGAACTGTCTCGCTCTCGGCAGTTTCGGCTTCTTCTGCGGGAACTGTCTCGATCTCGGCAGTTTCGGCTTCCTCTGCGGGAACAGTCTCGATCTCGGCAGTTTCGGCTTCCTCTGCGGGAACTGTCTCGCTCTCGGCAGTTTCGGCTTCCTCTGCGGGAACTGTCTCGTTCTCGGCGTTTTCGGCTTTCTCTGCGGGAACTGTTTCGTTCTCGGCAGTTTCGGCTTCCTCTGCGGGAACTGTCTCGCTCTCGGCGGTTTCGGCTTTCTCTGCGGGAACTGTCTCGTTCTCGGCAGTTTCGGCTTTCTCTGCGGCTAATTCCTCAAAATCAAACAGCCCTGTTATATCGGGGAAGTTTGCTCCCATGCCGCTCATATCGCTGGCGCGGCTCTGTTCCATCCACTCCTTTATATCCCTGATGATATTGGTCTTGTTGGAGGGAATGAAGCCCGAAAGCACCTGATCGAACATTTCTCTGGTAAGCAGATAATTGCCGCTGTCAATATCGGCTATGACCTTATCCACCATATCTTCATCGTTCTCGGCATCGGTTATGTCATTTGCTATGCTTGTAAAGATATACTTCTTTATATTCTCAACTACGCGGTCTATGTCACGGCGGCTGTATCCGCGTGTGCGTTCAGCCATATATTCATAGTCAAGGTCTTCGGCAAAGTATATAAGCGGGGGAGCATCATCGCTTTCATCGGCTTCTTCCTTGTTTTTTCTGCAAAACGCCATCTTGAAAGCGGAAACACGGCTCTCCTCATCGGGCAGACCCACATATACCACCTCAACTCTGTCAAGCATAGCTTCGTCAACGTTCTTGGGATAGTTCGTCGCACCCATGAAGATTATCTTCTTGTTGGCTTCGTTGATGATGTTGTAGCTGGTCAGGAAAGCTGTGGTCAGCGAGGACGCATATTCGGGCAGCATCGGGTTTGAACGGTTCTTGCACATGCCGTCTATCTCGTCAATGAAAAGAATGCACGGTGCGAGCTTTACAGCTTCCTCAAATACCCTCTTTACTATCTTTTCGGAGTCTCCCACATATTTTGTGATTATCTGTGCGCAGTCCAGATAGAGATAGTTATAGTTATACTTTTTATGCAGTTCATGTACAAAAGCCTTTATGATATATGTCTTGCCGCAGCCTGGAGGTCCTACGAAGAAATAGGAGTTGAGCTGTTTCATTTCAAGGCGTGCCGACAGCTTTTCAAGGGCTGTTTCTATCATGCAGGTCTTGAGCTTTTTCATAACGGACGACATTCCCGACACCTTATCAAATCCATGCTCGGGAATACCGGGCTGCCACTCCGAAGGGTCGATATTCAGGTCATCATCGCCGCCCTGTGAAGTGCCGCCGCTGTTGTTGGAGGAATTGCTTGTGCCCGAATTCGAGCTGTTAGAGCTGTTAGTGCCGTTAGTGCCGTTAGTGCCGTCAGAGCCTTTATTGCCAGCTGTGCCCTCTATCTCCTCCGAAACTTTCTTTATGCGCTTGTTCAGCTCATCAAGATCCCTCTTGTGTTTTGTCCATTCGCTTCCGCTGCCATTAGTCAGGTTCAGTATTTTAGACTTGCAGTTGGCAGCGCCCTGAAGGAACAAACACTCCGCCTTTGTAGCCTTGCCGTTCTCATGTCTGCGTGTATTATCCGCACTTTCTATGAAGTGTTCATACTGTTTTGTCAATTCGATTATCTGTTTGAGCAAATATACATCAAGCTCCATCGTATTCCCTCCGTTTCATTATTTCAGCTTATCAGAAGAAATTCGCTGAATTCATCATTTCGTCCTCTGTAAGGTTTTCCTCTTCTTTTTCGTTTATTCCCTCGATAATCTCTGCACCTCCGCTGTTTTCGCAGGACTTGTTCACTGTGATCGCCTGATCTTTCAGATCATCGGGCTGTTCTTTGACGATCTCATCGTCTTCCGCACAATTTTCAAGATCATTGATGTCGTGGAATTTCTCAAAGAGCTTATCCGATACCAGCAGGTCAATGAGTTCCTCTGATTCAAACTTTTTCAGTGTATCGTCCTTGATGATCTCATTAGCATCTTCGCCGAAATATTTCTTGATCTTGTCATAGGACTGATCTTCGATGCCCTTTGTCTTATTGTAGCGGTGCATGAACAGCAGGCGCTTTATCAGCGGCGAACCCTCATTGATCTTATTCATCATTTTGAATGTGTTGCTCATTTCATTCAGGAGCTTGTTGATCTCATTGTTTTTCTCAAGGTCTTTTACAGTTATCAGTTCCCGTCTGATCGTCACGTACATATAAAAATAGTTTTTCAAATGCGCCTTAGCTTTTTTGATGTCGTTCTTATTTTTGTATTCCTTATTTACCGCAAGGTCATATTCTGTTTTTGCCCTTAACAGATGTGTGCCCGCCGTCCTCTGCTGAGCGATGAGCTTTGCTTTTACATTTCTGACGGTTTTCATGTCCTTCAATTCTTTCTGAGCTTTCAGGGCATCGTTAGCCGCATTGAGCTTTCTGCTGGCTTCACTGTTTATTATGTCCTCTCTGGCATTTTCCATTACTTTCTTGGCTGCTTTGTCTGCCTTTTTCTGTGTACGTTCCGATTTAGGCTTGAACACTTTGCCAAATATATTATTACTCATCTGCTTATACCTCCGTTCATCATGCTTATCAGCGCTTTAAAACTTTCCGCTTGTTAAGCGCGTTCATCTTTTCCTTTGTTTCTTTTTCCTGTAACTTCTTTTCCAGCTCTGCTGCTTCCTCTTCAAGTTTGCGTGTGGCAGCTTCTTCGTCCTTCTCTCTCTGCGTTTCCCTTGCAAGTTCTTTTTCCTCACGCTCTTTATGATTATATACTGCCTCTGCGTGAGCCTGTATGAACTTATCGGCATCCATAGCCGCATTTACATTGTCGGTTATGCTCTTGTTTTCTTTTTCTGCCTCAACAGCATTATTTGCAAGGTCTGTCATAGCATCGGGTATACGTGAAGTGATAGCCGATAACTTGCTTCTCAGCTTATCATCGGCATGTGTGCCCGAAAGCAGTCTTGCGTTCTGGAGGTTATAGTTCGTCACTTCATACTCTTTGATATTGCTTTCTATAAGCTCTATCTGCGTCAGCATTCTATCACCGACATCATACATATTATCAGCATAGGTAACGAGCTTCCAGGCTTTCCACTCTTCATCTTTTCCGTATGCCTTTTCGATCTCTTCGCCGCTCATTCCGCTGATCTTATTATACAAGCCCTGATTATTCGTATAAAATGCTTTGAATTCCTCATCTGCATCAATTGCTTTCGGACGGAACACACGGTAGTTTTTTATCAGCTCATTTCTTACCTTTTCCAGTGATGTGATATGCTTTGCGTTTTCTATAAGACCGTCTATCGCCTGGATATTTTTAAGTCTTTCAGACATCTCATTCAGTGCTTCATCTTCCGTTACGCTGTCATCTATCGGATAGTGAGCTTCAAACACTCCGTATATCATGCCCGAAAGACTGACGTTCGCTGTACGCAGATCGCCTTTGTCCAGCGATGTGAAAAATTTGCCTGCAAAAGAATAGATATAATTGTCTATGCTCGAGGTATCAAGCATGGTCTTTTCGGCAGTGGCTTGCAATTCGGCTATCTGTGCGGTGATCTGATTATTGAGCTTTCTTATGATACCGTCAACTCTGGGCTTAGCATAATTCAGATAATCCACGCCGCTGTAATCGACAGATATAAGATCATCAATGCCTTCTCCCCCTGTTTTGGGGTCTTTCTGAATTATGAGCGTTATTTCTGCTTTTTTTATCGACTCTTTATTTTTCAGCGTTTCCCAGTCTATGCTGCTCAGCTTCTTGATTATCCTATCGGAACTCTGGCGAATATCATCTAAAGCCCCCATAGTATTGTCGTGAAGCTGTTGTTCAGCCTGCTGAGCGTTTTTTTCAGCTTCTTTTTCACTTGAATTGCCATTAAGAAATCTCTTGAAAACTCCCATGTCATTTCCTCCTGTAATTATTATTTTGGCATGTTATCGCTTACATATCAAATTCCTCTGAACGGAACTCGTCATCATTATAACGCACAACGAAACATGCTTTCATGCTTTTTTGGAATTCTATCGCGATATTGCTGTGTCCTATCGTCTTTCCCGGAATGAGGTCTACCTTGCTGTCAAAGTTCTTGTTCTCCTTATTCACCCTGACGTTCAGTGTTATCTTTCTGTCGGAAGCGATCTCTGAAAAAGCCAGATCCAGGTCTACCTTAGCACCGGGCTTATACGATACCCTGTCACACAGCTTTACATACTCGTTACCCGCAGGTCTGTAACAGCTGCTGTCCGCATCGTACTTGTAGGTGAAGCATTTCAGCCTAATATCACCGTCAAAGTATTTGCGCTTATAGACCTCGACTCTTTCAGGCTCATGTCTTGCAGCTTCTTCCAAGTCGATGTAAGTCACTTTAGGCATTCCGCATACATCACAGTACGACTTGCTTTGGTCGTTTATTTCACTGCCGCAGCAGCTGCATATTGATCTGCTTTTGATCTTGTTTTCCATATTACTGCTCCTTTGCTATTTTATGGTTTTTTAAAGCAGCTTCGATACTTTTATATTTACCGCTTATTGTTTTCAGACTGCTCTCAATATTATCAAGTTCTTCCCTGAACTCATCTCTCTTTTTAGCAGCGGCAGTATCCGAGATATAATTGGCTATAACGTTGTCACCGTAGATGCGCCCGATAGTTTTTTTCAGCAGTTCCAGATATGCCTCGCAGCCTTTGATGCGTTCATTATATTCCTTGTCGGAAAGCGGGATAAGGGCATTGGTAAGGTTTTTCACCTTTGCTTTAAGGTCCTGCTCTTTGTTTTCCGCTTTGGTTTTCTTTTCATTAAGTTCTGTCTCTTTTTTTTCAAGCTCTGCAACGCTCTTCTCCGCTTCTTCCATATCACTTTTAAGCGTGGGAAGTTCTTTTTCCAGCTCTTTCTTCTTTTCCTCAAAACTTTTTTTCTTAGCAGCGATACTGTCATATTCACCCTTGACCCGATCATGTTCGGCTGTGGCTTCTTTCAGCAGTCTTTCCAGTTCTTCTTTGTTGAACGCCTTTGCCTGCTCTTTCATACTGTTAATATCGCTTATCAGATCTTGTTCCTCTTTTGAACGTTTCTCCTGTTCTTCTTTCAGCTTGCTGATATTATCTTCATTTTCCTTTATACGGGCATTTATTTTATTAAGCTCTTCCTGCTGCGTCTTAACGTCGGCTTCTTTAGCGATAAGCTCCAGCTCTGCGGCTTTTTTTTGGGCTGCTGCTGTCTCAAATTCTTTTTCTTTCTCGCTGACTTCTTTTTCAAGACGCAGCTTTTCGGCTTCGGCATTTATTTTTTTATCTGAAAGCTCACTCTTCTTGTTTTCCAGCTTTTTCTTTTCGTTCTCAGCCTCTTCTGTCTGCTGACGTATCATATCTTCAGTATCCGAAAACTGCTGTTGAAGGCCTTTCAGCTTCTGCTCCCCAGCGTCCAGCTCAGCTTTGAGCTTTTCTATCTCATCGGGCAGTTCAGCCTGTTTTTTCTGCCCTTCCTCTATCTGCTGTTTCAGCGAAGCCTGCTCTTCTTCCAGCGGCTTGACCTTTTTATCAAGCTCCTCCTTTGATTTTCTCAGCCCCTCAACTATCGGTGTGAGCATGCTTTCCTCATTTTTCAGCACCAGCTTTTTTTCTTCCAGCTGCTTTTCTTCCGCTTTAAGATCATCGACACTGCTTTGCAGGCTTTTCAGCGTGTTCCTGAGCGGCGCGACTGCACCCTCCAGAACTGTTTTCTCCTGTGTCAGAGCAGTGATCTCACCCGGAACGTTCTTCTGTTCTTTGGTCAGTTCACCTATTCCCGCATTCAGTTCATCTATTTTAAGTCTGTAAGGGGCAAGCTGTTCGCTTATTCTCTGCTTTTGGAAGATCAGATCTTTTATTTCGTCATCAAGCACCTGCTTTGCCGCTGTCGGGTCGCCTATACTTGATCTGATACGGTCTCTTTCCGCTTTCTTTTCATCTATCTCATTTTCAGCTTTATTCAGGCGAGCTGTCTCTTTTTCGACATCTGTTTTGTCCTGCTCCAGCTGAATATTTTTCTTTTCGTTCTCAGCCTTTTTCTTTTTTATCTCGTTTTCATTATCTTTGAGGGTGTTCTCATACGCTTTCAGTTTAGCCAGCTCTTCTTCCTGCTCTTTTATGGCGCTTTCAGCTTCTTCGATGGTAGCTACGCTGTTATCCAGTCTGTTCATCTGTATGCGCGATCTGCAAAACGTCTTGATCGTATCCTCATTTTTCTTATACATCGAGGACATCTCGTACAGCACTTTTGTCACCAGCTGAACTGTTTTATCTTCGTTATCTTCGCCGCAGAATTCTATCTGGCTCAGTGCCAGATCTTTTTCGTTGGCAAGACCCGTTGTAATATCCGCATAAAGTGACATTATATCAGCGACAGTGATATTGTCTGTGTTCTGTAATCTGTTGAGATTATCTTTGAGTTCAGTGAATTTCATTTTATTCCTCCTCCGAGAGCATTCGGGAGCTTTCCGCTTTGCAGGAGCGCGAGCCATTCAGCAAATTCATACTGCTGACCCGGATTTCTTGTAACATTTGATGTCAGATGGTCAAAATCCGTCAGTGTGATCTCTTTTTCGGAGCCGCTCGGGGTAAACATACCGTTTTTCCCCGCTTCACCGCTTTCCACATGCACTTTCAGCTGACCGTCAGGCGTTATGGAAAATGCTATCTGTGCCTGATAGTTTATCACATTCCTGAGCTTTTCGGCATATTTTTCGTCGGGACGTATCACATGGATATGTCTCGGGTCATTATCCCTCATAATTATCAGCCTGTCGATATTACCGCTGTGAGAATCTATTATCTGGTTAGTCTTGCCGTCCAGATTTTTTGAATAGTACTTCTTGTAAAATTCATACTCCTGCCTGAACTTTATTGCAAAGTGCGGTACAGGTATGTTTCTTCCGTTAATATTTTCGATAGTATACACACCTATCGCAAACTCGGAGGTCTTGCACAGATGTATCATGTCATTGGCAAGCAGTGCCGCCCCGAGAGATATAGCCTGTCCCTGTTTAGTCGGGTCGGTCAGCAGACCTGTCAGGCATCGGTCACTTGCGCTGCTTATCCTGAATGTTTTCCAGATCTGCCTGCGCACCAGATAGAAATTGCTGAAACCGCCCACCAGACCTATCTTGAAATTCTTGTTTTCTATATCTATATGACCGTTTTTCACAAACCTCTGCAAGAGCATGTCAAAACTCGGCTTGATGAATTCTTCATATGTACAGTAAAGCTGATAGTAATTGATATTGAAAAATCTTTTTTCGCCGTCGGGCATCGTTATTATGCAGTCCTGCGTCAGCAATATTTCCTTCAGCTCTTCACTTGCGCCCTCTATGTCGTCAATATTAAATGCATCTTCGATGTCGTCCTGTGCATTTTTCAGATTAGTCTCAACAGTCTGCTTTATCTTATCGAAGCTGGCTTTGAGAGCTATATCGTTAATGTCAACATCGGTAAAGCCCGCTTCCTTTATGGCTTTTTCTATCAGCGCTTCGATATACAGTATGCCTGCCTTGCCCAGCTTGCCGTCGGTGTTTTCGCCGAGACCGTCGCTGTCCAGCAGACGTATCTCCATCTTGCCGTCAGCAAAGGTATTCACCTTGCTGAGCGTGATGTCCAGACTTCCTCCGCCGTAATCTATTATCAGTATATTGTCATTCAGTGTGCCTTCGATGTTAGGATTATTGTTGTAGTTGTAGGCAAAGAACGCACTGGCGGCTTCAGGCTCAAAAACTATCTCGAAGTCCTTGATACAGTCCATTTTTTTAAGTATATTGCAGATCCTCTGAGTGCCGAACGAACGGCTTATGTCTGTGTCACTGCCGTCGTGCATGTTCCTTACGCTTTTGCCCCATTTTTCGGGAACGCCGATAACGAGCTTGTCTATCACGGTTTCGCTGCGGTAACGCAATATCGTCCGAAGTACCGTATCTATAAAATCGTAAGCCGCTTTTTCGGGCGTGATATTATCATCGTATCCTCTTGAACGTACTATCGCATCGGAGGCATCGTTGTTCAGCAGTGTCTTGAAAGCCTGAAAAAACCTTCTTTTTTTGTTGTTTATAATATCATTGAGTGCCTGATTGCCTATCTTTACAGTTCCTTCATCGTTTGCCCCGTATGAGATCTTTGACGGGATATAAGGAAGATCATTCTCATACGTCACCGCTTCAAGTGCTTTTCTGTCGGTATCGTAGATCGAAACGATGGAAGTTGTACTTCCGAAATCCAGTCCTATTTTTAAACCCATTATATATACGCTCCTAACATATCAGATCATTATATCAAACTCCCAATTTTGATGTGTATTGCTGATGATACAAAATGGCTTGTTCACACAACCAAATTGGGATATATCAAAACATGGTTTTCTCCCGAACGGCGTTTCTTTTGTATCCCGCCTCCGCATTCGGCAGGGGAGTGTGATGCACAGCCGCATCGGGAAATGCTTTTATCCGTAATTATTATTAAGATAATCATATTGGATGTTTATCTGATCGCTCCTGTTACTGTATACAGCAATATCATATGCATCTTTTATGATCTTTTCCTGTGACGGATCATATTTTATTTCTTTTTTCTTGTCCAGCATTTTACGGTTTATCAGCCTCATGGTGAGACATGCGACCGTCACCCGCTTCTCTTCTTTTTTTCTCAGTAATTCATCACCGTCTGCTGTGGCGCTTATACAGTATGCTTCCAGTGCTTTGTCGAAAAGTACGGATATATCCATCAGATCATCATAAACTCCCATCTTGTTGTTTTCGAGATCATTGGCACAATTTGTAAGCTCACCGATGCATTCCCCGAGCTTATCGTCAAGCTCAGCCACACCCTCAGTAAAACGTATCGGCATATGATGCAGGCGCTTTTCGGCAGCGAAAAAACTCGGGAACTGTTTGGATATAGTCTCCGTCAATTGCTTGCTGAATGTACTGTCTGCGCTGAACGTTTTGTAAATACAGGTAATGATCCTCCTGAGCGTTTCGAGCGCTATGTACCCGATAGGCGAATAAAGACTGCCGCCCTTGTCTTTTCCCTGCGGCATCTCGCCGTTAAGACCCAGATAGGCAAAAAAATCATCACAGCTCCCGTATTGCGCACTGACCTCTTTTGCAAGACCATACAGCGTCCCGAGATTTTTTTCCACTGTGACTTTTTTGTATATCTCACTCATTTTCAGCCTTTTGTTGCCTTTGAAGATGTCAATCCCGCTGACGCTCCTGAACAGCAGTGAGCTGTGCCATGCGTAGATAATTGCCGCTATCCAGTCCGCCATAACACAATATGAAACAGGAACGTCGCCTGTGATAAAAACATATACGGTCATATTCAGGTAGTCATTGTAGTCATGGTCGCTTGAAAACCATAATTTATCCGACAGACAGCTGATATTGTTGATGCACCAGTACGATATGCCTGTTTCAAATTTAGCCGAAAAGGCGTTCATTTCCGCTTTGAAAGGCTTGATATTCAGTATGCCGCGTTCAGCGTACCTTATATTCTGCATCTCGTCTTTTGGCGTTAAAATGTCACTTATACCATCTGTATCGGTCGGCATGACCACTATAAGATAATTGCTGTTCTTATGATCTTTTATCGTCTCAAACACGGATCTGAGTTCATTTTTGTTCTTTATCGTCGTCAGTGCGGCGGCAGTTATGATAAGTGCGGTATTTCCCTTGTTCATCACACTGACGATATTCCGCAGAGCATTTACATTGTGGTCGGCAGTTTCGCCCGCAGAGCTGTTTCTTCCCATGAACGGGATAAACGCGATCTTGCTGTTTTTCACGGCGGGAAGATTGTCCGCATAATATTTTTTGCTCTCTTCATCGGCAAATATCAGCTCCAGATCATCTTTTACAAAGCATATGCACTTTATCTCCCTGTCTGTCTGACTTTTCAGACAGTATGCCATATATTGTTCAAAATCAAGAGCAAAGGGATGATCTGTAAAGAAAATATCTTTATCATCTGCACAAATGATATGCAGAAATCTGTTATCGAATTGGATCTGCCCCATTTACCGAACCGTCCTTTCAATGACCGCCTGATGCGGGATATATGAGTTTGTGCGAAGTCAAAACATACAGAAGACCCGCTTATAAACACCAAAAACAAACCCCATGAAGCTATTTTCCCATGAGGAGAGCCGATATGATAAAGTATCTTGCTGTAAGACCCCGTTCTGTCCGATCTGCTTTTGCTGTATCAAAAGCAAATGTAAACAAATGATTTTTCACCAAGGTTTACAAAAATGTTTAATATAATTATAACACATTTAGGCTATTTTGTCAACTTGTCTGATAAGAAAATTGATAAAATTAATCAATTGTTGTAAGAGTTGCATAATTTTCTGTTTTGTATTTCTCTGATCGGAAACAAAAAAATTCAAATTTGTTAAATGGATAATGTGTTAATCAGTTCACCGCGCGGCAGATTTCGCTTTTCTTACTGTTTTTAAGTGTACTGCCGAAAATGCAAGACCAAATTGGGATATTAACCAGATCTCAATTTGGTTGTGTATTGTTCCCCCGCCGCAGGCGGGGGAACAATACGAAAGAACAGCCATTTTGTATAATCAGCAATACACATCAAAACTGGGAGTTAACTAAATATGTTCTTGATGAGATTTTTCCGCAATAGATGTGAAATATGCTGTTCTCCTTGATTTTTCAGGCGCTTTGTGGTATAATCAAAATATATTTTTTTAATATTTTCCTAACATGGTGCGTGTTCCTTGACGGCTGACGGGCATTTCGCCGTTTCGCGCACTTCTCGGACTGCAACAAATTGTACAAAAAAAGGAGTCGCTTATGGTATATAATGATGAATATGTCGAGCAGATGGAGAAGGTCATAGCCGATCTGCGCGCGGGAATGAAAGAGCTGAACGAGCAGAACAAGTCCCTCCGCGCCGAGCTTGACACCGCAAAAGCTGAAACGGAGCGCCTTGCCGCCGCGCAGGAGACCATCAGAGCGCTCACGGAAGAGAACGCACATCTTCGCGCCGAGCTTGACACTATAAAAGCTGAGAACAAAGCTCTCCGCGAAAAAGCCGAAACTCCCGCCGTTTTGCAGGCAGGTCAGGCTTTTGGGGAGCAGTTCACCACTTTCTACGAGCTGACCGATGCAGAGCTTAAAGCGCTCTCGCCAAAGCGTGAGACTTCACCCGCGCTAAAGCAGGAGACAGCTCCCGCGCCAAAGCAGGAGACTTCCCCCGCGCCCAAGCAGGAGACACCGCCCCCCGCCAAGCCGAAAACCAAGCCCATGCCCTCTCCCGCAAGCGATTTTGAAATAGCCCGCGAATACGGCAAGACGGTTCTTAAAAAGTACAGAGGGAACGCTGAAAATGTTGTTATACCCGATGGGGTGATAAACATTGGGGTCTGTGCTTTTAGAAACTGCACATCTCTCACAAGCATCACTATCCACGATAGAGTGACAAATATCGGCTATGGCGCTTTCGATAACTGCTCTTCTCTCAAAAGCATCATTATCCCCAAAAGCGTTACAAGTATCGGCTATTTTGCGTTCTATCACTGTGCTTCGCTCACAAGTATTGAAATACCCGATGGCGTGAAGAGCATTGGCGAGTATACATTTTATGACTGCACTTTGCTATCAAGCATCATTATCCCCAAAAGCGTTATAAGTATCGGCGATTGTGCGTTCTGTCACTGCGCTTCGCTCACAAGTATCACTATCCCTGATAGAGTGACAAATATCGGCTATCGCGCTTTCAGTTTTTGCTCTTCTCTCAAAAGCATAACTATCCCCGAAAGCGTGAAAAACATCGACGACAATGCATTTGATAAATGCGATAAACTCACCTTAAAAGTCTGCTCAGGCTCATACGGTGAACGCTATGCAAAGAACTTCCACTTGAAATACCAACTGATAAAGTGAGGTCAAATAAATGATAACATGCAAAAATTGCGGCAAAGAAAATCCCGATGATGCTAAGTTCTGCTGTTACTGCGGAGAAAGTTTCGCGGGTGGAAAGGCGAGCGCTCCCACAGAAATTTTCACTTTCTACGAGCTGACCGATGCAGAACTGGAAGCGCTCTCGCCAAAGCAGGAGACTAAGCCCGCGCCAAAGCAGGAGACAGCTCCCCCTACGTTCACGAGCAAACTGAAGCAGTTTATCAGGGAGACTTTCCCCGCGCCCAAGCGTGATACTAAGCCCGCACCCTCTCCCGCAAGCAATTTTGAAATAGCCCGCGAAAACGGCAAGAAAGTTCTTAAAAAGTACATCGGAAGTGCCGAAAACGTCGTTATCCCCGATGGGGTGACGAGTATTGGCAATTTTGCTTTTGATAACTGCATTTCGCTCACAAGCATCACTATCCCTGATAGAGTGAAAAATATCGGCGATGGAGCGTTTTATAACTGTTTTTCGCTAACAACCATCACGATACCTGACAGTGTGACAAGTATCGGCGATTTTGCGTTCTTTTTCTGTGCTTCGCTCACAAGTATTGAAATACCCGATGGTGTGAAGAGCATTGGCGAGTATACATTTAGTACTTGCAGATCTCTCACAAGCATTACCATACCTGACGAAGTGACAAATATCGGCTCTGGCGCTTTCAGTTTTTGCTCTTCTCTCAAAAGCATCACTATCCCCAAAAGTGTTACAAGTATTGACAGCAGTGCGTTTGAGTTTTGTACTTCGCTAACAAGTATTGAAATACCCGATGGCGTGAAGAGCATTGGCGAGTATACATTTAGTGATTGCACATCTCTCACAAGCGTTACTATGCCAAATAATCTGACAAGCATTGACGAAAAGGCTTTCCGTAATTGCACATCTCTCACAAGCATCACTATCCCCAAAAGCGTGACGATCATCGGCAATAACGCTTTCGGGAAAGACGATAACCTCACCCTAAAAGTCCCCTCAGGCTCATACGCGGAGAGCTATGCGAAAGCCAACGCCCTGAGATACGAGCTGATATAGCTCACCCGCTTATTTCGGCGGTATCTCCTCCTCTCTGCTCCCCAGCTTTATTTTGCTGAGGTCAAGGTTATTGGCGTAGTCCTCGAACCTGTCAAGGTCGAAGGAAGGCTCTGCCGCAGAAGCAGGCTTGCGGTACTTCGCATTGTCCTCAGCTATCCACTTCTTTATCGTTGAGAACGGATCTCTGCACCGCTTGCCGTTGGCTTTCTGCCATTCATACAGCTTCGAGATGTATGTATCGACCGACCCGACAGACGACAGACTTTGCAGTTCGCGCAGCTGTTTATCGGTGAGAAAAACGCCCCTGTCGATAGACAGATTATTTTTATTTTCTTTTAATTCTATTCTATTATATTCTATTGCATCCGTTTTGCAGACATTTGTTTGCATTTTTGGCTTTTTGCAGACATTTTTCGATTTTTGCGAACATTTGTCTGCATTTTCTTCTTTTGGCGAACATTCTATCAGGCAGAATTTTTCTTCGAGCTGATACGACCTTGACTTCACATCATGCCAGTTGCGCTGAATGTAGTCGGCGGTGAGAATGCCGTGCTCCTTGAACAGCCTTTCATCGAAAAGACCCTCAGCTATCATTCGGTTGACGATCTCAAAGACAAACCCTTTACTCGCGCCTATCTCTATCGCGAACAAAGTGCCCACCCTGTCATTCCAGTTGATATAATAGCCTTCGCTGCTACCGAATATCTTTTGCCATAGTTTAATGACAACAGCGAAACCCTTTAAGCCGAATTCATTTTCGATTATTTTCAGACTGTCACACTGGTCGTCTGTGAAACATTCCGTGTAATGTCCGCATGTAGGGAGCAGAAAGCTCTTCATACTCTTTGCCATGCTATTCTCCTATTCTAAATGGGGGCGAAGCCCCCATACCCCCACGCTCAGACTTTTGCGCCTGAGAAGCTTAAAGATTTTTTTGCACCCTTCGGTCGTACCTCCCTACGGGCACAAAAAAACTTTAAAGGCGCAAAAGCTCCTCGCTCTTTGGCATGATTTTTGCGATTTGCGTTTGTGCTTGCATCGCTTTGTGTGTATCAGCGGCGGGGACAAGCCCCCGCCCTACACGCTTTGGCATTATTTTATTGCTTTGTGAATGTCTGTGACTCGCAAAGTGCGGGGCGCTGTTTGCTATGCTTTTTGGGATTTGTGTTTGTGCTTGCATCGCTTTGTGTGTATCAGCGGCGGGAGTTATGCCGACGCAGTCGCATACGCCCCCGCCCTACACACCCTTGTTTACACAAAATTGTGTTAACGCGCAAATCTTTCGACCATGCCAACAATTATGAATTATGCATTATGAATTATGAATTAAACCAACCCCCCTTTTACTATCAGGCATTTTGAGGGCAAAAGTTGCACGTTTTTGTACAACAATTAATAAAATAAGTCCTGATTAAAATAAAAATCATATTCCTGCATAAATTCGGCTTGAATGAATTGTGCGATATGCGCAATAAAAAATGCACAGCATACACGCGCCTATCGTAAAAAACGCCATAAAAATGACCTCCTGCGCTTAAAATACAGGAGGTCTGTTTTGTATATATCAGCCTGATGGGGGAGCCGCCGCATTGTGCGTCTCCTGCAATAACAGACCTCCCGCATTATAACACAAGAGGTCTGTTTTGTATATATCAGCCTGACGGGGGAGCCGCCGCATTGTGCATCTCCTGCAATAACAGACCTCCCGCATATAACACGAGAGGTCTGTTTTGTATATATCAGCCTGACAGGGGAGCCGCCGCATTGTGCATCTCCTGCAATAACAGACCTAACGCATATAACACGAGAGGTCTGTTTTGTACATATAGATCTAACAGGGGAGCGGTCAGCTTAAAGGTCTTATACCCTTTACATGCGCCGCTATCTTGGATACATCGGTTACATTTATCTTGCCGTCGCCGTTGACATCGGCACGTTTTAACGCACCTGCTTCAAGAGGTTTTATACCTTTGACCTGCGCGGCAACTTTGGCAACATCGGTGACGTTTATCTTGCCGTCGCCGTTGGCATCGCCTTTGATACCCACATCAACGCTTACCAGCGGTATGTTCACATCTGTTCTGACAGGCGGTATCTCCATCCAGTCGGTGGTGTAAAGCTCATATCCTTCCTTTTCGGCTGTTACACGCCATTCGCCTTCGGGAACGTCCCAGAGGTAAACACCGTCATCGCCCGTTATTATCGGGTTGACCTGATCGTAGTCCTCAGCGTTCCACTTGACTGCTTCACCTGTCTCGGGGTCGCGATAGTAGATGGTGACGGTCGCGCCTGCTATCGGGTGATCGGGGTCATCGCCGTAGATAACGCCGCTGGGGTCGATTATCAGCTTCATGTGACCCGACTCGCCGAACATCGGCTCACCGAGAAATTCATCTTCCAGCATATCCGCAAGAACATATAACGATGCATACTACGCTATTCCTTATGATGTGTGTTCTGCTGTTATGTTCTATAGAACCGATTTAATTCATGAAGCTGGTTATTCTGATGAGGATTTGAATAATATAACATGGGATAGATATATTGAAATAGGAAAAGACGTAAAGAAAAAGACTGGTAAGGATATGTTGATAATGTGCCCAGAAGGTGATATGGAGGGCAGAATAATGTACCAGTCTGCTGGCGTTTGGTTTTACACAAACGAAGGAAAACCCAATATGAATAGTCCTGCATTCAGAGATGCATTTACAACAATGAAAAAAGCTTACGATGAGGACATTGTTTATCATTCAACAAGTTGGGATGATTATATTTCTGCTATTTCCAATGAAAAAATGGTTTGCTTAATCGGAGGATCATTTTGGGCTTCCATTCTCTCGGAGTATACTGAACAAAGCGGTAAATGGAAAATAACAACTATTCCGCGTATGACAGGTAATGATTCTTATACCAACTATTCAAATCTTAGCGGTGGTAACTGGTTTGTTGTTAACAAGGATCATAGTGATTTTACTGCTAAATTTGCAGCAGAAATGTTTGCAAAGAATCAAGAACTTGCAGATTTTGTAGGTGATCAATATCTTATTTGCCCTGCATCAGAAAAACTCTCTTCCAATCTTAATACCTCAGAGAATGCATTCTTTGATAATCAAAATGTACCCAGAATAATGGCGGAGTATAATCGTAATATTCCAGATGTTAAATATGGCTTCAATACGTATGAGATGACATATACAGTCGGTCCAATTGTAGATGAATATATTAAAGGCAAAATAGATCTCGATACTGCGATCGATCAGATGCAAAATGCCGCAGAGGATGCAGCCAAGAATGTCCCGAAAACATAATATTTGTAATTCTAAAATACTCTTTATTATTCCAAGCTTGATTATTGTAATGCTTCTGTTTGTTGTCCCTATTTTTTATTCATTGTGGCTGTCATTTCACACAGGTGAACTTAAGAATCTCTACTTTTTTGGAATTGGCAATTACGAAAGAATGATAAATGATAGAACATATCAAATAACTCTCTTAAACTCGATAGAGTTTGTACTGCTTATTGTACCTACGATTATCGTGATAAGTATACTAGCAACAATCTCATTGCATAGCATTCATTCAGAAAGACTAAAGAATATAATTAGTTCCATTTTTTATTTTCCATGTATTACTTCACCGGTGGTATATACATTGTTCTATAAGCAACTCGCCTATTCTGACGGATTGCTTTCAAACACATTAGTAAATCTTGGAATAGTTGATTCAGGATTTAATTTGCTTCAAGACGAATTATTATCTAAAATCTATCTGTCTATAATCTGCATTTGGGCATGGAGTGGATTCTATATCATTATTCTGTATTCTGCTGTAGAAGGTATCGATCATAAAATATATTTATCAGCACAACTTGATGGGGCGAATACAATTTGTATATATAGAAGGATAATTATACCACTTGTACGTCCGGTTCTACTTTTAATAATTACACTTTGTACTTGCTCTACGTTTCAATTATATGTTGAGATTGCCTTAATCACAAAGGGTGATCCAGGAGAATCAACCTATACATTATCTCTATATCTGTATAGAAAGGTATTTACTTATCTTGCGGATTATGGTTATTCTTCAGCAATAGGAATCAGTATTATGCTCCTAAACGCTTTATTCAGTTTATTAATAATCAAGATTAGAAAAAAGTGATATTATGTTAAAACGGCTGATTAGCTTTGTGTTCCTTTTAATTGTCTGTAGCTTAGTTCTAGCACCATACCTTATGATGATTGTATGTACTTTTAGTACGAATTCAAGTATAAAAGGCAATACGGTTTTTGAAAATCTATCATCCGAAAATTTCATCAAGAATATTATGTCTGCTTATCATCAAAAAGGATTCATTAACTCCATATTGAATTCAGTTATTATTTCAACAACATCTTCGCTTTTAGGTATATTCATAGCCTCCTTTGCAGGATTTGGATATGAGTTTCATCGCTCAAAGCTATCAGAACTATTCTTTACAGTTACAGTTCTTTCAATGTATATTCCCGCATCGTCGTTGCTGTTGCCGACTTTTCTAATATTCAAGAACTTATCATTACTAAACACTTACTTTGCATTGATTCTGTCTTCTCTTAACACACCATTTTTAGTGTTTCTTTTTAGACAGAATATTAAGAAATTCCCATTTGATATTATTAAGGCAGCACGCCTTGATGGAGCAAGTGATGTAAGAATATTTTTTAGATTATGCATCCCATACTTAAAGCCAGTTTTTATATCAGCATTCATTATCACTTTTTTTGAATCATGGAACTCCATTCTAATACCTGTCGTTATTATCCAATCGTCAGAAAAGTTTACCAATTCCATTTATCTAAATTCAATTGGATCTATATGGTTTAGTGATTATGGTGTATTGATGGCTTCTCTTCTGATATCTACTCTACCTACATTAATATCCTTCCTTATATTTAGGCATTACATAAAAAGAGGAATATACTACCATGATAAATGATTATTATCCCCAAAATCGATATTCGCCAAATCTATAACCGTTTCAATTAAAGTGAATAATAACCATATACCCTCGGAAACGCTCTGTAAGCGTTTCTGAGGGCTTTTTCTTTTCAGCGGTTAGTTTTCCGCTCCGCAGGCTTTGACGATGCTGTGGGGCTTTTCCGTTCGCCTGACGGTCAAGCTGAGGTTTGCTCGGTGATGCCGTGACGGAGTTCATACTCCCTTACACGGCGGTAAAAGGTATTTGCCGACATATCCATTCTCCGCATAAAGTCCCTGCCTGTGATGCTCTTGGACTTCCATTCCCCATAGAGCTGCCCGAACCTCGTCCAGTCGGTGGGGATAGGTTTTCGCCCGGTGTACTTGCCCTGAGCCTTAGCGATCTCGATGCCCTCACGCTGTCGCTGTTTGAGCTGCTCACGCTCCAACTGAGAGAGGGCAGCAAAAACGGTCAACATGAATTTGCCCGTAGGCGTATCGGTGTCAATCTTCTCTTTGTGGCTGATAAGGGTAACTCCTTTGTCGGTGAGGGTGTCGATGATATTCAGCAAGTCCTTTGTGGAGCGCCCCAGACGGCTGATGCTTTCCACATAGAGGGTATCTCCCTCACGCACATAGTCAAGCATAGCCCTGAGTTGAGGGCGGTCTGTGTTTGCTCCTGACAGCTTCTCAGAGAAAATGCGGTCAACCTGATAGTCGCAC
>NZ_CACWPP010000001.1 GCF_902762735.1 uncultured Ruminococcus sp. | reverse complement strand
AATCCAACTATTTAAATTCACAAAATCCAGTCGCAAAAGCTCGGATATATGGATTTTGTGACTGGATTTTGTCTGAATTTTAAGGCGGATTGCTATAAGGCAGTACCGTTTTTGCGGTGCTGCCTTTTGATTTTAAGCATACGGGTGATGTTTATGGACGAGAAAAAGCTGCTGGTAGAAAAATACCATCTGATACATGAAAACAACGCATGGTACTCGGATAGGGAAAATTCACATAAGCATCTTATCTTCAAAGATGTTTTTTATGAAAGAAATGATGTGATGGGTCTTCTTTTCCGCATCAACAAACTCTGCTCTGCCAAAGTAAAATATTTCCGCGCAAATATCAGTAAATTTGAACCGATGCGATATGACTTTAAAAATGGGTTTATTTCCGTGCCGTTATGGGACGCGGATTTTCTGAAACACCGCGCATCGGGTTTTATATTAGACTTCAGATATTTGCAGACTATCACCGTATATAAAGATTTTATAGCTCTTTGCGAAGAACTTGAGAGCTATGAATGACCCAAGAACAAATTTAAACGATCATATCGGCGGTAAAGTGCTTAATGTGAGTGCATCGCCTGTACCAAAAAGGAGGTACTTCAAATGGAAAAACTGCTCAAACTGTTGAAGAACAACGCCAGACTGTCGAATGCCGAACTTGCTGTGATGCTGGGCAAGTCTGAGGCTGATGTCGCGGCGGATATAGAAAAGCTGGAAAAGGAAGGCATCATCACAGGCTATACCGCCATCGTCGATGAAGCTGTCTATGACCCGAATTCCGTGACTGCGCTGATAGAACTGAAAGTTACCCCGCAGTCCCAGTCGGGATATGACGATATTGCAAAAGCTATCGCCGCATACGAACAGGTCGAGTCGGTGCGCCTGATGTCGGGTGCGTATGACATACTTGTGTCGGTGACAGGCACAAATATCCGCGAAGTATCCCGCTTTGTGGCTGAGAACCTCGCCGCCATAGATGCTGTGCAGTCCACTGCGACACACTTCCTGCTGAGAAGCTATAAGGTAAACGGCATATCCGTTACCGCAAATGAAAAAGACGAGAGAGGCTTGATGTTCCCATGATAGATTATAATAAAGTGCTTTCACCTGCCATCATGGGCATGAAGCCCTCAGGCATACGAAAGTTTTTCGATATTGCACAGCAGCTGGAGGGTGTCATCTCGCTGGGCGTGGGCGAACCCGATTTCAAGACCCCTTATGTAGTCAGGCGTGAGGCGATAAATGTCCTTGAAAAGGGCAGGACTTCTTATACAGCCAATGCAGGTCTTGCCGAACTGCGTGAGGAGATAGCAAAATATTTCCATAAGCGCATCGGCGTTGACTATGACCCGAAAGATGAGATAATCGTGACCGTCGGCGGTTCTGAGGGCATTGATCTCTGTCTGCGCTCGGTGGTGACTCAGGGTGACGAAGTGCTGATAGTTCAGCCGTCATTTGTCTGTTACAGCCCCATAGTCACACTCTGCGGAGGCGTGCCCGTGCCCATCGAAACTAAGGCAGAGAACGAGTTCCGCCTGACTGCCGCTGAACTGCGCGGGAAGATCACCGACAGGACAAAACTGCTGGTACTGCCTTTCCCGAACAACCCCACAGGCGCTATCATGCGCAAAGAGGATCTGGAAGCCATAGCGGAAGTCCTGCGCGATACGAATATACTGGTGCTTTCTGACGAGATATACTCCGAACTTACTTACAGCGGCAAGCATGTTTCGATAGCTTCACTGCCCGATATGCGTGAGCGCACCATAGTGATAAACGGCTTTTCAAAGGCGTATGCCATGACAGGCTGGCGGCTGGGCATCGCCGCCGCACCGAGAGAACTTATCTCGCAGATGCTCAAACTGCACCAGTATGCCATCATGTCCTCGCCGACGGTCAGCCAGTTTGCGGCAATAACCGCCCTGCGCCAGTGCGATGACGATATAGTTAAAATGCGCGATGAATACGATATGCGCCGCCGCTATCTGGTGGACGCTTTCAATAAACTGGGACTTGACTGCTTCACGCCGCAGGGTGCTTTCTATGTGTTCCCGTGTATCAGGAGCACAGGGCTTTCCAGCAGCGATTTCTGCGAAAAGCTGGTGTACAGCAAAAAGGTGGCAGTCGTGCCCGGAAACGCTTTCGGCGACTGCGGAGAGGGCTTTGTGCGCGTATCTTACGCCTACTCCCTCAGCCACCTGAGAGAAGCGATAAAGCGTATAGGAGAGTTTTTAGAGGAGCTTAAAAATGGCACTGTACAATAACCTGAAAGTCAAGGCTTACGGCAAGGTGAACCTCTTGCTGGATATAATCGGCAGGCGTGAGGACGGCTATCATATGCTCAATACCGTCATGCAGACGGTCAGCCTGTACGATACGCTGGAACTGTCGCTGGACGAGTCTGCCCCTGAGGGCATAGAGATAGTCTGCGATAAAGAGGGCTTTCCGCTGGACGAAAACAACCTTATCTGGAAAGCGGCAGAGCTTTTTAAGGAGTTTGCGCATATACGCTTCGGCGGCAAGCTGATAGTAAAAGTCGAGAAGAATTTGCCGTCACAGGCAGGCATGGGCGGCGGAAGTGCTGACTGCGCCGCTATGCTGAGGGCTATGAATACGTTTTTCGGTACACTTATCGACGAGGACGATCTCTGTGATCTGGGTGCAAAGCTGGGGGCTGACGTGCCGTTCTGCGTAAAAGGCGGCACAAGGCTGTGTCAGGGCGTGGGCGAGATAATGAACCTTCTGCCCTCGCTTGACTGCGGATTTGTCATAGTAAAGCCTGATGTGAGCGTGTCAACGCCCGAAGCATACAGGCGATATGACCTGCTGAAAGACCCTCCGAGAAGCAATCTCGATTATTTCCTGAGATCGCTGTCAACGGGCAGCGTGTTCTCGACAAGCATATACCTGTTCAATGTTTTTGAAACTGCCATAGACCTGCCCGAGATAGCGCAGGCAAAGCAGGCGCTCAAGGAGGCAGGTGCGCTCAATTCGCTGATGACAGGCAGCGGGTCGGCTGTGTTCGGCGTGTTTGAAACTGAAGAATATGCAAAGACAGCGGCGCAAAAGCTGAAAGACCGATACGCTTACTGCGAGGTCTGCAAGCCGCTGAAAAGCTCTTATGAGCTGATGTGGGTCAACAGATAAACATGAAAGGTCGGCAATAAGATGAACAATAGATGCAAATTCTGCGGTTACAGATTTAAGGACAAGGGCGAACAGATCTGCCCCGAATGCCTGACAGCCCGCGAAGAGGACATTACCTGCGGCAGTTTCGGTGAGGACGAACACAGCCATGCGGTCTATGATGACAGATATTTTTCTTCACAGACTTATGCACGCAACGACACTTTCCGTGACGGCAGAGAGGAGTTCCTGAAAGACGAGCTCCGCGCCGAGAACCGCACTGCGGCTTCAAAGTACGAAAAGCGCAACGGCGGCGACATCAGTATGGAGATGAACACAGGCAGGGCGCAGCCATTTGGTTACGGTTACGATTCACAGAATATAAGACCGAGCGAACGCGGCTATAACCCGCCCGCTAACGGTCAGGGCAAGAAGAATGGGTGCGGCAAGGGCTGTCTGGTGTTTATCATACTGATCGTCATTTTGATCTTTGGCTTTGTCTATCTGACAGACCACCCCGATGTGGTCGAGAAAATGTTCAGCGACAAGCTGAACACAGAAAAGACCGTTCAGACAGAACAGGGAGAGATGAGCTGTTATTTTGTCAGCACTGTCAGAGATGAGATAGACTCTGACTCGGAGGATCTTACTCTCTTTACAAAGAATAATCTCTTTCTTAACGAAAACGGTGAGATGGTGAACAGCAACGATGCTTCTGCAAGGAAACTGTATTCATACCGTTGCGAATTCCGCTTTATGTATGAAGATAATTCGCCTGTCAGCACAGATGACCTCGATGTAAAAAAGGTCCACTGCGCCGCCTACGATGATGACGACAATATCATAAGCAGTTATGATGGATTTGTGTCTGACAAGGTGCTGATAACAGTAGGTTCACAGTCTTGCATCAGACCTACGCTTCTTTGCGATTCTGAGTGCAGCCGTGTCGCCATCACTATTGATGCTGAGTTCAAGGGCGAGTCTGTAAGCTACGATTTTGAGATATGAACACGAACGATATTTTGAGGAAATGTACGCTCTGTCCGCGCAGATGCGGTGCTGACAGGCTTGCAGGCAAAACAGGTTTCTGTCATGCGGGCGCAAAAGTGAAGATAGCCCGCGCTGACTTACATTACTGGGAAGAACCGCCTATCAGCGGCAAAAACGGCTCGGGAACGGTGTTTTTCTCGGGCTGTAATTTGCAGTGCTGTTTCTGCCAGAACCACGAGATCTCCGAAGGGTGCAGGGGGTTTGAACTGAGCGATGAAGAACTGGCGGAAACTTTTCTCATGCTTCAGGACAAGGGCGCTGAAAATATCAATCTGGTGACGGCAGCACCGTATGTGCCGCAGATCATCAATGCGCTGGATATAGCGGGGGACAGGCTGACTGTCCCGATAGTCTATAACAGCGGCGGCTATGAGAGCATTGAAACGCTGGAAATGCTTCGCGGGCGGGTGGATATTTTTCTGCCCGACCTGAAATATTATTCGCGCGAACTTTCGGCTGAGTATTCGGGCGCGGCAGACTATTTCGAGCGGGCGAGCAGGACGCTCATCAAAATGTGGGAACTGGTGGGCGCACCGCAGTTCGATGAGAACGGCATGCTGAAAAAGGGCGTTATCGTCAGACATCTGGTACTGCCCAACTGTCGGCATGACTCGGCAAAGATAGTGGGCTGGCTGGCAGACAATTTCGCTCCGCAGGAGATACTTGTAAGCCTTATGAGCCAGTATGTGCCGATGCACAAGGCGCTTGACATCAAAGCGCTGTCAAGGCGCACTTCCACATTCGAGTATAACACCATCTGCGAAATGGTCGAAAAATGCGGATTTGACGGCTATTTCCAGCAGCGGGCGGCGGCTGAGGACAAATATGTGCCCGAGTTCTTTGATGAAAAATACTACTGAGCTTTCGTTAATTCACAATTCATAATTCATAATTCATAATTGTTGACATAAACGAAAGTTTCGTGCGTTTCGGCAGAATAATTTGTAATTCACAATTCATAATTCACAATGCATAATTGTTGACATAAACGAAAGTTTCGTGCGTTTTGGCAGAATATGATCAAATTGTAATTCACAATTCATAATTCATAATGCATAATTGTTGACATAAACGAAAGTTTCGTGCGCTTTGGCAGAATATGATCAATTTGTAATTCACAATTCATAATTCATAATGCATAATTGTTGACATAAACAAAAGTTTCGTGCGTTTCGGCAGAATATGATTAATTTGTAATTCACAATTCACAATTCATAATGCATAATTGTTGACATAAACGAAAGTTTCGTGCGTTTTGGCAGAATATGATCAATTTGTAGGGTGGGAGCTTGCTCCCACCTTTTGTTATTCGCCCGCTTGTGGGAAACATCTCTTGCTATGCACACCCTTGCGGGAAACACCTCTCGAATTGTAGTGCGGATGGCTTGCCCCCGCCGTGTGACACGCACAGAAATGCGAAAGAACGGCAAACTTTCGCGGCGGGCGTGGCGCAGTCGCCCGCGATAGAACGGCAAACTTTTGTCCGTGTCAATAATTATGAATTATGAATTATGAATTATGAATTAACAGAAGCGCTGTGCGAAAAATAGGTGAAATCACTTGCAAAGAGACGGTGAATGTGTTATAATTATAAGGTATGAAATTTTGCGTTGAGGGGGAGTGTTCTGTTGCACAGAATGCATTTAAGTCTGGCGGCTGCGGCAACGGCAGTCAGCATGGTGATGTGCGGCTGTACAGGGTTCAGCTTTACTGTTGACAGTCTGCTGAATGCCCCAAAACTCACCGAAGAACAGGGCGAGATACATGAGGCGCTCACTGCGGCTGTCGGCGGCATCGTTACGCTCAAATACCCCAGAAACGGCGAAAACCGCTCTGCTTTCGTCATCGCTGACCTTGATGGCGAGATCGGTGACGAAGCGCTGGTGTTCTATGAATATAACACGGGCAGCGGTTCTGATGAAGGCATAAGGGTCAACCTGCTGGATAAGGACGAAGATGGCAAGTGGTACTCGGTAAAGGAACTGGCGGGCGCAGGTACTGAGGTGGACAGGGTAATAATCACACAGATGGGCGAGAAGAACCGCTGTAACGTGCTGGTGGGCTATCAGTCGGTGACGGGCGGCGAAAATACGCTGGAGATATACAGCTGCTATGAGGGCGATTTCAAGCGCGTCGGCACGGATACCTATTCGGTGCTGGATACGCTGGATATAAATTATGACGGCTACCGCGAGATAGTCACTATCCAGCGGCAGAACAACGCTGAGACAGGCGCTGTCACCGCAAAAGCATCTCTGCTGGATATGGCTGACGGCGAACTGGTCAAGACTGAGGGCATTGATATGTGCGCTAATGTGCAGAACTACGTCAACACATGTTCGGGTCTGCTGAATAAACAGCATGAAGCTATTTTTATTGACGGCTTGAATCAGGACGGCAGTTTGCAGACCGAGATAGTCTATTACAGGTATTCCAGTCTGCAAAACCCCATGCAGTTAAGCCCGCAGAAGCTGCTGCCGCTGTGTACGCGCCCCGCAGGATATTACAGCACTGATGTGGACGGCGACGGCATAGTTGAGATACCCTCGACCAGACCGATGACGGGATATGAGAATGCTATAATTGATGAGATGGTCTACATGACCACATGGAACATCTATGAGGATTTCTTTGACCTGACAGAGAAGTATCGCGGATATTACTCTATTTCCAACGGCTATTTCTTCGCGTTCCCCAACAGGTGGAACGATCTGGTGACTGTCAAGCGCGAGGCTGATAATTCGGAACTGGTGTTTTACAAGTATGAGGGAGATATTAATGCATCAAATACCGAGATAATGCGCATCGCGGCGGTGGCAAGGCGAGACAGTCAGGAGTATGTGGACGACGGCTATCGGCTGATAGCGAATAAAGGTCAGCTGGATTATTATGTCAAACTGCCCGAAGATAAGCGCGAACAGCTGATACTTACCATAGATGAGGTAAAGAACAATTTCTATATAGTTGACTGACATCCCGTTCGGTGTCAGGTGACTATGATATACGATAACGGAAAAATATACTGGATACTTACCGAGAGGAGAGTTTGCAATGAAAAAAGTGCTTGTTTGCGAAGATGAAGATTCTATCCGCGAGTTTGTGGTGATAAATCTGGTGAGAAGCGGCTACGAGGTGGTAGATGTCAACTGCGGCGAGGACGCACTCAAGGCTTATGAAGAGAACGAGGGTGCTTTCGATGTGGCACTGCTGGATATAATGATGCCCGGTATCGACGGCATGCAGGTCTGCAAGAAGATAAGGGAGAAAAATTCGGGCATGGGCATAATCATGCTGTCGGCGAAGAGTCAGGAGATGGATAAGATCTCCTGCCTGATGAGCGGCGCTGATGACTATATAACCAAGCCTTTCTCGATCTCGGAACTTATCGCGAGAGTTGATGCGGTTTGCAGAAGAGTCAACCGCTCGGCTGTCAAGCCCGAAGAGGCATCTACCATAACATCAGGTCCTTTCGTGCTTAATCTGAAGAGCCGCACTGTGCTGAAAAACGGCAGACAGATCGACCTGACACAGGTAGAATACCAGATAATGGAATACTTTTTCAAAAACCAGAACGCCGCACTTGACCGCTCCAGCATACTCAACCACATCTGGGGCGAGAGCTATTACGGTGATGATAAGATAGTCGATGTTAACATAAGGCGTATCCGCATGAAGATAGAGGACGAACCCTCCAACCCCAAGTATATACTGACTATATGGGGATTCGGCTATAAGTGGTCGGGCGGAAACGGTTGATGGGTCTGCGTAAATTGAGTGTTGATGCAAAGCGTAAATATCGCGGCGGAGAAAGCATAACAAGACACTGGCTGGTCAACAGCATGGGCATAGTCACGCTGATACTGCTGGTGGTGGAGATAGTGCTGATATTCATTGTGCGAAGTTACTATTACAGTTCAGCAAAGCAGTATGTGACTTCCAAGATGAACATAATCACCACATCGGTGATGAACTCGGCGGGGGATACCACCAACTACAATGCCGAGATACGCAATATCGTTGAGACTTACGAGGATAAGGACAGGATAGAGCTTATGGCGATAACAGCCGAAGGCAGCGTAGATGTTACATCATCGGGATTTTCTTTGCAGGGCGGCGACAGCATGAGCGATTATAAAGAAGCAAAGTCCTCAGCGGCAGGCACTGCATCGCAGATAATCAGACTGTCCACAGGCGAAAAGGTGGTGGCGGTAACAGCTGTCATCTCGCCGAAAGGGTGCGACTATGAAGCGCTGAGAATGCTAAGCTCCATGAAGAACGTTGACCGTCAGATAGGCATGATAGTCGTGGTGATAACGGCGATAGTCACAGGCATAATACTGCTGATGTTCTTTACGGGCATGTATTTTATCAGGCAGATAGTCATACCTATAAGAGGTATCGCGGATATTACCCACAAGTACGCTAAGGGCGATTTCTCAAAGCGTATCGAGAAGAAGAGCGAGGACGAGCTGGGTGAGCTTTGCGACTCGATAAACAACATGGCGGAAGAGCTTTCAAATACCGAGCAGATGAAGAACGAGTTCATATCATCGGTATCGCATGAGCTGAGAACGCCGCTGACAGCCATAAAGGGCTGGACTGAAACGGTGGCAACGATGTACGGCGATGTGGAAACTTTCAAAAAAGGCATGCGCGTCATAAACAGCGAGACCGAGCGCCTTTCGCAGATGGTGGAGGAACTGCTGGACTTCTCGCGAATACAGGATAACAGACTGCTTTTGCAGATGGATACCATAGATATACTGGCTGAACTGGGCGAAACGGTGCTGATATATCAGGAAAGGGCGAGGGCGCTGGGCATAACGCTCAACTACTTTGAGCCTGATATGCTGCCTTTCGTTTACGGTGATAAGAACAGGCTCAGGCAGGTGTTCATAAACGTGGTGGACAACGCCATAAAGTATTCCGACAAGGGCGACACCGTATCGGTGGAGGCTTATGCGGAAGAGGGCGACATCTGCATATCCGTTTCCGATACGGGTATAGGCATATCAAAAGACGACCTGCCGCGCATAAAGCAGAAGTTTTTCAAGGCTAACCACACGCGGCGCGGCTCGGGCATCGGTCTGGCGGTGGCAGATGAGATAATCGCAAGACACGGCGGTTCACTGACGATAGACAGCGAACAGGGCGTGGGTACGACGGTAATGATAACTCTGCCGTTTATCGAGCAGGAACATAATTCGGAGGAGAGCGATACAGTCGATGTGGAGCTTATATCCTCAGATGATAAGCCCGACGGGGCAGTAGAAAGGAAAAATACCGATGAGCAATAACGCTAATGCGGGCAAGGAAAAATTCAAGTCAAAAATAGGCGGACAGGCAGTTATAGAAGGCGTGATGATGCGCGGGATAGACAAGATGTCTATGGCGAACCGCCTGCCCAACGGCGAGATAGATATTGATATATGGGAGATAAAAGGCGGCAAAAATCAGGCGTGGTACAGGAAAACGCCTTTCGTGCGCGGTATCTTCAATTTTGTGACCTCGATGCTGGACGGCTACAAGTGCATCTCCCGCTCGGTCGATAAGCAGATGACCGATGACGGCGAGGAGGAAGAAGAGCCGACAAAGTTCGAGAAATGGCTGGAAGAAAAGCTGGGCGATAAGCTGATGCCCGTAGTTTCGGGCATTTCTATGGTGATAGGCGTGGCGGTGGCGCTTTTCCTGTTCATGTGGGTGCCGTCGGCTGTCATAAAGCTGGCGGAGCATATCGCGGGTACTGAATTCAATGCGGTGGTCAAGAATATCATAGAGGGTCTGCTGAAAATAGCGATCTTCGTGGGCTACACGGCGCTGACTTCACTTATGCCCGATATGAAGCGCCTGTATGAATATCACGGTGCCGAGCATAAGACCATAGCCTGCTACGAAGCCGAAACAGAGCTGACACCCGAAAATGTCAAGAAGTTCGTGCGCTTCCACCCGAGATGCGGCACCAGCTTCATCTTTCTGGTGCTGTTCACAAGCATATTCGTCAATACCATATTCCGCATCTCGTGGGCAAGTCTGCCGCTTAGGGTGCTGTGCAAGCTGGCGCTCCTGCCTGTGGTGACGGGCATCGCTTATGAGCTTATAAGGCTGGCAGGCAAATATAATAACGTCTGCACAAGGATATTCTCAGCGCCCGGACTGTGGATACAGCGCATAACTACCCGCGAACCCGAAACTGATGAGATAGAGTGCGCTATCGCGGCGCTGAAAGCCGTTATCCCCGAAAATAAAGAGGAAGACAGATGGTGACTTACAGAGAGCTTCTTAAAGCGCAGACGGCTGTTCTCGAAAAGGCGGGCAACGACAACGCACTTTTCGATGCCTGTGAGCTGATGGGCAAGGCGCTGGGCGCTGACTGTCGGGGCGGTGCATTTGAACGTCTGCTGGAGGGCGAAGCCGAAACGTCGGTGAAAGCTGAGTTTGAGGGGCTTTGCCAAAAACGTGTGAATGGTGAACCGCTCCAGTACCTGCTGGGCGAGTGGGAGTTCTACGGGCTGACGATCAAAGTCGGTAAAGGTGTGCTGATCCCCCGACAGGATACCGAAACACTGGCAGATATTGCAGTTGCTAAGTACAAAAAAACGGATAACATAGTTGCGGCAGACCTTTGTGCGGGCAGCGGGTGTATAGCGCTGGCGCTGGAAAAGCACCTGAAATGCCGCGAGGTCTGGGCTGTGGAGAAGAGTGAAGCGGCGGCAGGTTATCTAAAAGAAAATCTGGCGCTGAACAATTCGGCGGTGAAACTTGTCATGGGCGATGTGCTGGATAGTGATACCGCGAATAAGATACCTGCGGCTGACCTGATAGTGTGCAACCCGCCTTATCTTACAGCTGATGATATGGCTTCTCTGCAAACCGAAGTCACCCACGAACCGAAAGAAGCCCTTTACGGCGGCGAGGACGGTCTGGACTTTTACAGGGCTGTCACCCGCATCTGGAAAGACCGCCTGAAACAGGGCGGTACTCTTATTTACGAGATAGGCGCGGGTCAGGAGGACGACGTTATGCAGATAATGGTACAGCACGGCTTTGAAAATGTGCGGTGCAGACCCGACCCGTGCGGGATAATGCGCTGTGTTATGGGTACAAAAAAATGAACACCTCACCGAAAGGACAGAATAGCTGAATGCTTTATATAATCAGACATGGCAAGACCGACTGGAACTTAGTGCATAAATTGCAGGGCAGAACGGATATTCCCCTGAACGAAGAGGGGCGGCAGATGGCGCGTGAAGCGGCGGAAGCGTACCGCGATGTGCATTTTGATGTATGCTACTGTTCGCCGCTTGTAAGGGCGCGTGAAACTGCCGAGATACTGCTGAAAGGCAGGTCAGTCCCCATTATTGCCGATGACAGGCTGGCGGAAATGTGCTTTGGTGAATACGAGGGCGCTGAGTACAGCTTCTCTGCAAACGAAAGCCCGATAAATACGCTTTTCCACGACCCCGAAAATTACAGGGGCGCAGGCAGTGCCGAAACGCTTGACGAACTTTTCGCAAGAACAGGCAGTTTTCTCAAAGAAGTCGCGTACCCGCTGGTGGAACAGGGCAAAGATGTGCTGATAGTCGGACATGGCGCGATGAATTCGTCGATAGTATGTCAGGTGAGAGGGCTTGAACGCAAAGATTTTTGGAGTGCAGGCATTGAGAACTGCAAGCTGATGAAACTGAAATGACATCGCCGTAAGTCGGCGGGTGAAACTTTTGAAGAACCGAAAGAAATATCTTAAACGCCGCGCAAGACTCAGGCGGCTGATAAACGAAGGCTTTGCATTTGAAACAGGGTATGTCTGTGAGGTATGCGGAGAAAAGCTGTATGACTTCCCGACATACGATGCGAGGGGTTGTTTGAAATGCGGCGGCTGGGCAGAAGATGTCTGCGGTGACCCCGATCGTCCCATGTGCGGCAAAAGACCTGCATCGCCGCTCGGTGTGTATTTTGAGAGCTGTCAGACAGCGGCACATGCGCTTCGCCGCAAGCGCAGTTTGCAGGATAACTATTTTCATAAGGTGAACGGCGCTGTGAAACACAGAAAAAGGCGTTTTAGGTACAATAAAACTCCCTGAATTTGAAATGCGTACATTTTTTGGTACGCAAGCATGCAAAAATCGAAATTATCGCTTGCAGTCCGTACAAGCGGACAGGTAATGTGTTATAATATAAGCAGGAAAGAAAGATTTCCGAAAAAATATATGTTTGAAAGGAAATATCGAAAATGGCTATTGATAAGAAAAAGAAGGAAAAAGCACCTCAGGTACACAACATAACAGATGCGGAGGAGAAGAAGAAGGCACTTGAAACTGCCATCGCGTATATAGAGAAGCAGTTCGGCAAGGGCGCGATAATGAAGCTGGGCGACGCTAGGGCGATGGACGTTGAGGCTATCCCGACAGGTTCAATGACACTGGATATGGCGCTGGGTATAGGCGGCGTGCCGAGAGGACGCATCATCGAGATATACGGTCCCGAATCATCGGGTAAGACCACTGTTGCACTGCACATAATCGCTGAAACGCAGAAGATGGGCGGCGAGGTGGCTTTCATCGACGTTGAGCATGCCCTTGACCCTGTATATGCGCAAAATCTGGGCGTTGATATAGACAGTATGCTGGTATCACAGCCCGACAGCGGCGAGCAGGCGCTGGAGATAGCCGAAGCGCTGGCACGTTCGGGCGCTATCGACTGCATAGTTATCGACTCGGTGGCGGCGATGGTAACGAAAGCTGAGATCGACGGCGAGATGGGCGATACTCACGTAGGTCAGCTGGCAAGGCTGATGTCGCAGGCGATGAGAAAGCTGACGGGCGTTGTATCAAAGTCCAACACGACCTGCGTGTTCATCAATCAGGTGCGCGAGAAGATAGGCGTTATGTACGGCAACCCCGAGACTACTCCGGGCGGACGTGCGCTGAAGTTCTATGCTTCCGTAAGGATCGAAGTAAGGCGCGGCGAGCAGATAAAGGACGGCGGCGAAGTCATCGGCAACCGCACACGCTGCAAGGTAGTCAAGAACAAGGTCGCACCGCCTTTCAAGGAGTGCGAGTTCGATATAATGTACGGCAAGGGCGTATCCCGCGTGGGCGAAGTGCTTGATGCGGCGGTGGATCTGGGCATCGCCAAGAAGGGCGGCGCATGGTTCAGCTATAATGACGTTAAACTGGGACAGGGACGCGATAATTCAAAGCAGTACCTGCTGGATCACCCCGATGTGATGGCTGAGATCGAGGAGAAGATCAAGGTACAGACGGCAGAAGCACTTGCGGCGGCTAACAAGAAGAAGGACAAAAAATCAAAGCTGGAAGAAAAAGCGAATGAGAGCGCGGGCGCGGCTGATGATAACGGCGATGACCTCGCTGATGAGCCTTCAGTTCCGTCTGAGGAGAATTTTGAGGAGTTCGCACCTGTTGACATCGACAGCTTCGGTGAGTGATAAATGCTTAAAATAACAAACGTTTCCAAGTATAAGGGAATGACCATGATGATCGAGTTTGAGGACAGGGACGCTGAGTTCCTCAATCAGGAGATCGTCCGCAGATATAATTTGAAGGCAGGCATAAGTCTGCCTTTGTCTGCATGGGAAGATATAAAGGCAGAGCAGGAGTATCGCACTGCACGGGAAAGAGCGCTGTATCTTCTGGATAACCGCGATTATTCTTATGTTGAACTGTTCCATAAGCTGGAAAAGAATTACAGCGAGGATACCTGTTATCGGGTGCTTGACAAAATGGTGGAAATGGGCACGATAAATGATAACCGCTATGCTGAGGGTCTGGCAAGGCATTATGTCGAGGTAAAGTGCTTCGGCAGCAGACGGGCTTTTCAGGAGATGCGCGGCAAGGGTCTGACCGCTGAGGTAATAAAGCGTGCGCTGGCAGTCTACGATGAGGACGAGGAAACGACCTGGTATGACAGGCTCTACGAATTGGTGGAAAAGAAGTATCTCAGGTATCTTGATGACGAAAAAGGCGTAAACAGGGTGAAAAATGCGCTGGTGCGCTGCGGTTACAGCTATGACCTGATAAAAGATGTGCTGAAAGATATTGAAGAAGAGTATGGCGAGGAGGAATAGGGTATGGATAAGATAAGGTATAATGAAGAGCAGGAAGCCTTCGAGATAGACTACGAGCTGTGGGGGCAGAAGGTAACGGTGCTGTTTTATATGGAAGAACAGCAGGAGATAATCGAAAATATCTCCGAGATAGCCGATAAGCTGGGCAAGCTGGACCGCAACAAGTCTAAGATAGCGGAGGTCATCAAGCGTGACGGCTGTTATGACAAGAAGAAGTTCCCGCTGATAACTATTGCTGAGCTGGAAGCACAGATGAAGATAGAGAGCGCTTTTGTCGATATGGACGAGGACGGTGTGGTGCTGGGCGCTACGGTCGTCACCAAAAACGGCGCACTGGGCGAGGGCGTTATGGTAGAAGTGCTGGGAGACGGGGCGCTGGAAGTGTCCGCTGAGGGTAAATTGATGTAAAATTTTCTGTGGGTCTTTACAAATCGGGAAAATGGTGCTATAATATAGGAATGTATTGATTAAATGTTTTTTGATTGGAGTTCTTATTGTATGGCTACAAGAGTGGGTATGGTATCACTTGGATGTCCTAAAAATCAGGTGGACGCTGAACATATGCTTTACGACCTGAAAAAAGAGGGCTATCAGATAGTCGCAGATGCGGCACTGGCTGATGTTGTCGTCGTAAACACCTGCGGCTTTATTGAAAGCGCAAAGCAGGAGGCGATAGATACTATTCTGGAGTTCTGCACTCTCAAGCAGGAGGGCAGGATCAAAGCAGTTATCGCGACAGGCTGTCTGGCAGAAAGATACCGCGATGAGATGAAAAAAGAGATACCTGAGCTTGATGCGGTAGTCGGGCTTGGCTCAAACTCAAAACTGCCTGAGATAATCAGGGAAATTTACCGCAGTGAAGAGCAGATATGTGCCTACGGCAGTAAGACCGATCTGCCGATGGAGGGCGGAAGGATAATATCCACCGAGCCTTTCTATGCATATATTAAGATAGCGGAGGGCTGTTCAAACAACTGCACCTACTGCGCGATACCTGCCATAAGAGGAAGGTTCAGAAGCAGGAAGATGGAGGATATTCTGGAAGAAGCAAGGTGGCTGGCTGAAAACGGTGTTACCGAACTGGTGGTCATCGCACAGGATACAACCAGGTACGGCGAGGATATTTACGGCAGGTCAAAACTGCCCGAACTGCTGAGAGAACTCTGCAAAATAGAGGGTCTGAAGTGGATAAGAACGCTTTACAGCTATCCCGAGCGCATCAGCGATGAGTTCATAGATGTGCTGGCAAGCGAGGAAAAGCTGGTGAAATATATCGACATGCCGATACAGCACTGCAACGGCGATGTGCTGAAAGCCATGAACCGTCCGGGCAACGAGGCTTTCCTGCTTGAACTGATAGAGAAGCTGAGGGCGCGTATACCGGGCGTTGTGCTGAGGACTACACTGATAGCAGGTTTTCCCGGCGAAACTGAGGCGCAGTTTGAAGAGCTGTGCGAGTTCGTGAAAAATGTGGGATTTGAACGGCTGGGCTGCTTTGCTTACTCTCCCGAAGAGGGCACTAAGGCTTTCTCGATGGATGGTCAGGTCGATGAACAGACCAAAGAGCGCCGCGCTGATATAATCATGCGTGAGCAGATGCTGGTGGCTGACAGATATAATCAGGCACAGCTGGGCAAGACCATCGAGGTCGTCTGTGAGGGATTTGACCGTTATGCTGAATGCTATTTCGGCAGAGGTACGGCTGATGCTCCCGAGATAGACGGAAAGATATTCTTTACCTCCGAAAATAAAGTGAGGGTGGGTCAGTATGTCAAGGTCGAACTGTTCGACACGCTTGATTATGACCTGCTGGGTACAGTGGTAGAATAGGGGGTAAATCAATATGAAGAGTATGAATCTGCCAAATAAGCTGACAGTGATGAGAGTGGTGCTGATACCGTTCTTTATGTTCTTTCTGCTGTGTTTTGAGCTGGGTGAGCGCACGCACACCATACTGGCGCTGATAGTGTTCATCGCGGCATCGCTGACCGATATGCTGGACGGCAAGATAGCAAGAAAGAAAAATCTGGTGACTACTTTCGGCAAGTTCCTTGACCCGCTGGCTGATAAACTGCTGGTCATGGTGGCGCTCATCAGTTTTACTTTTGAGAGGTGGATAGACCCCATAGCAGTCGTCATAATACTGGCGAGAGAGTTCATGGTGACGGGTCTGAGACTGGTAGTCGCGGGCGAGGGCGTTGTGGTAGCCGCAGGCTTCTGGGGCAAGGCAAAGACCGCTTTTACTATGGTGGCTATGATAGTCATAATGATGCTTCAGATCATCTATCCCGAACTTAAAGGTGCGCCCGACCTTAACTGGCATTCGCCCGTATTCCTGATAAATGAGGCTCTGATATGGGTAGCTGTGGTGCTGACAGTGGTATCGGGCGGCATATATCTCAAGGCTTACGGCAAGTATATCGACCCCAATGAATAGAATAAATAAATGCGTATCAGCAAAAGTAACCGCGTTTACGGAATGCAGAGAGGAGCCGTTCGGTGCAAGGCTTCGTTCGGGCGCGGTGAAGTGCGGCTGACAGCAGGGAGTGAGGAAAGATCACGAGTATTCCTCCCCGTTACCCCGCGTTAAGGGGAAACAAGGCTGTGCAAAGAAATGCACAGCAAAGCGGAGTGGGACCGCGTTTGAGAGATCATTCGCCTCCGAATGCGTAAGGATCATGCGCGTTCGGAGGCTTTTTGTTTCGGCTTTCAGCTCATTTGGAGGAAACACTTATGGGAAATATGATCGGAAGCATCATAAAAAGTTATAAGGCAGAGATACAGTCCATAAAGGACAGAGACCCTGCCGCTGCAAGCACGGCGGAGATACTGACTTACGCGGGTCTGCATGCGGTGGCTATGTACAGGGTGGCGCACTGGTTCTATATAAGGGATATGAAATTCGTCGCCAGAGTCATTTCGCAGACCGCCCGCTTTCTGACGGGCATCGAGATACATCCGGGTGCGAAGATAGGAAAAGGACTGCTTATAGATCACGGCGCAGGCGTGGTGATAGGCGAGACCGCTGAGATAGGTGATAACTGCCTGCTTTATCAGGGGTGTACGCTGGGCGGCACGGGCAAGGATCAGGGCAAGCGCCACCCCACACTGGGCAACAATGTTATGGTCGGGTGCGGCGCTAAGGTGCTTGGACCTTTCAAGGTGGGCGATAACTCCAAAATTGCGGCGAACGCGGTGGTGCTGGAGACAGTTCCCCCGAACTGTACAGCTGTGGGCGTGCCCGCAAGGATAGTCAGGCAGAACGGCAGACGCACGCTGGACCTTGACCAGGTACACATACCCGATCCCGTTTCGCAGGAACTCTGCAAAGACCGCTTGGAGCTTGAACGGTTAAGAAAACGTGTGGAAGAACTGGAAAAACGTATCGGTCAGGAGGGTGAACGAGATGAATAATATGGAGCTTATCGAGATGATGCTCGCAAAACCGTATGTTATGACAGGCGGTGAAAGCCTTACAGCACTGAAATTCTTTCTCAACGGCTATGCTTTCTGTCAGCTTGAAAAGATGATGCTTGAAAAGCCCGAGCCAAAGTATTCACTTTTGCCTGTGGACTGGCGGCTGTTCACCGACTACGTGCGGTGCAGTCTGACTTATAATGAGCCGAAAGCAGACTGGTATGATATACTGATGACCTATTTCGGCGACAAAGAGGGCTACCGCATGTTCGTGGGATACTTCGATTCTTTCAGGAAGATAGAGCTGAGATCATATCGCAAGGTGAGCCTTGACGATGAACAGCAGGCACATTATATCAGTCAGACAGGCGCAAAGCGAGTGCCGCGTGCTATGTATATAGCTTCGATAGAAGGTCATGTGGGCTGGTTATCGGCGGTGGAGTTTGATGATGAGATAATGCAGCAGCGATGTATCTTCAGCGGCGAAGATAAAGTGCTGGCGGCGGCGAAAGAGATGTTCGGCGGCGAACTCAGCTGGTTTGAGATAACGGGTGTCGATAAACTGCATTTTAAGAAAGAAGTTCGGCTGGAACTGCCGAAAAAGATGTGAGCCGCGTGCTGACAGGTCTGCGTTATGAGGAATTTAACGATACTGATGCAGACTCGGTAAGATGGGTGATGCTGTCGGGCGCAAAATGGAGCGGCGGTGAGCGTTGGTGGCTGCACTATTCGCCTCACGGGAGGAGCGGCAGGCGTGAGATAACCGACAAAATGGACGAGATATGCGGTCTTATTGACAGGGCGGCGTTCGGTGAGGGCGGTGAATGTGTCAGCGGCGAAAAAGTCCGCTGGCGGCTGATAGTCGAAACTGACAGCTTCAAAGCCGCGATATGCGGCAGTGACCACAGTTCGCAGGCGTGGGCTGACTTTATGGAGATAATGAGATATGTAGGTGCTGACAAGCATTTTTTTGAAGATCTTGCGATAATTAATAAGGAGGACTAAATATGAGGATCTATAACACACTTTCGCACAAGGTAGAAGAATTTGTGCCGAACACAGCGGGAAAGGTGGCTATGTACACCTGCGGACCTACCGTGTACCACTTCGCACACATCGGCAACCTGAGAAGCTATATAATGGAGGACGTTCTGGAGAAGTACATGCGCTGGCAGGGTCTTGATGTCAAGCGCGTTATGAACATCACCGATGTGGGACACCTGACATCTGACGGCGATACAGGCGATGACAAAATGCTCAAAGGTGCAAAGCGCGAGCATAAGACCGTCATGGAGATAGCAAAGTTCTATACAGATGCTTTCTTCACCGACTGCGCTAAGCTGAATATCAAGACCCCTGATGTGGTCGCACCTGCCACCACCTACATCGACGAATTCATCAAGGTCATCTCTTCACTTATAGAGAAAGGCTATGCTTACGAGGCGGGCGGAAATATCTACTTCGATACTTCCAAGCTGGACGAATACTATGTGTTCCACAATTTCAGCGCCGAAGACCTGGAAGTGGGCGTGCGCGAGGGTGTTGAAGAAGATACCAACAAGCGCAACAAGGCGGATTTCGTGCTGTGGTTCACAAAATCCAAGTTCGATGACCAGGAGCTGAAGTGGGAATCTCCCTGGGGCGTGGGCTATCCCGGCTGGCATATCGAGTGCAGCTGCATCAGCATGAAAAATCTGGGCGAATATCTGGACATTCACTGCGGCGGCGTTGACAACATCTTCCCTCATCACACCAACGAGATAGCACAGTCTGAGGCTTATTTAGGTCACAAGTGGTGCAACTACTGGTTCCACGTACACCACCTCAACACCGATACAGGCAAGATGTCCAAGTCAAAAGGCGAGTTCCTGACAGTCTCCCTGCTGGAAGAGAAGGGCTATGACCCGCTGGTATACAGGTTCTTCTGCTTGCAGTCCCATTACAGAAAGTCGCTGGTATTCTCGTGGGAAAACCTCGACAATGCAAAGACTGCCTATGAAAAGCTGACAGCGCGTATCGCTTCACTCATGTCGGGTGACAAGGGCGAAGTAGTTTCTGCTGACTTTGATGCGCTCAAAGCAAAGTTCACCGCCGCTATGGACGATGATATAAACACTTCCAACGGCATAACCGCACTGTATGATGTCATCAAGGCTGATACCACACCCGCTACCAAGCTGGCGCTGATAGAGGACTTTGACAAGGTGCTGTCTGTCGGTCTTATCAAGGCGGCTGAAAAGCAGAACGAAGAGAAGTCGGGCGGCGATGTTCCCGCTGAGGTAATGGCGCTGGTCGAAGAAAGACAGGCGGCGAGAAAAGCTAAGGACTTCGCTAAGGCTGATGAGATACGCGATAAGATCGCTGCACTGGGCTACGCAGTAAAGGAAACTCGTCAGGGCACTGAGATAACCAAGCTCTGATCGGGGTGGTATGATGGAAAAGAAAACGGAAAAGAAAAATTACTATCAGGTCAAGCACAGTGAGCGTTTCAAGACCTATTTCAGGTTCTCGCTGATAGCCATGTGCTTTGTGCTGGTGTTCACGCTGTTTCAGGCTTGCCAGCGTGCAAAAGGCGGCGGGCTTGACCCTGATGATGTTGAGCTGATACAGTATCAGCTTCCGAAAGATGATGCGCCTGTCGTGGTCTTTGAGACCAGCGAGGGCAGTTTCACGGCGGTGCTGTACCCCGATGAAGCTCCCAAATTCTGCAAGTATTTTGAGGGTCTTGTGAATGACGGCTACTACGACGGCACATATGTTTTCGCAGTGCAGGAGGGTGTGTACTTCATGGGCGGCGCAAAGGCATCTGACGGTTCTGATACCGATGCCACCGAAAAGACACAGCTTGAACCCGAGATACATAAGAATTTATGGCCTTTCAAAGGTTCACTGATCTCCTACGGCGACAAGGGCGGCTCGGTATTTGACAGGAAGATAATGTCAGGCAGCCGCATACTGTTCGTTGACACGGTGGAATTTACCAAAGATTTCGTGAAAGAGCTTGACTCGGCAGGCGGCAACAGCGACCTTGTGGAGGCTTTCAAGAAAAAGGGCGGCATACCCAATTTCTCACAGATGTACACTGTTTTCGGGCAGGTGTATGACGGCTTTGAGGCTTACGATGCCATCTGCGGCAGGGAAGTCACCGACAGCGAGAGCCTGCGCCCCAAGCAGACCATCACCATAGAGCGTGCATACATGTCCACCTACGGCGAGCATAAGAATGACAGCTTTTTTGATCCCAAAAGCGATACTCTGACATCGGCAGACAAAACCGTAACAGATGGTGAGTAATAATAAGACCTCTGCAAAAAAATGCAGAGGTCTTTGTGTTTTTATTCGCGTATGCCGATGCCGTCAAGACGTTTTTCAAACTCGTCTTTAGGCAGGGCTTTGTCAAAGAAATAACCCTGTGCAAGGGCACAGCCGTAGCGCCTCAGCACCTCGACCTGAGTTTCGGTCTCAACACCCTCTGCGATACATTCAAGCCCCATCTCACGCGCCATCGCGACCACATATTTGAACATGACCGTTCTTGCGCTTGATTCATCGTCCTCATCTATCGGCACGATGCTCTTGTCTATCTTGATAACGTTCCAGGGGACTTCCTTTATGAGGTTCAGCGACGAATATCCGCTTCCGAAATCGTCCACCGATGCAGAGATATTCTCCTTTTGCAGATCCCTGACAACACGTTTCAGGTCTTTGAACTCAACGTCAGTGGTGGTCTCAGTCAGTTCGACCTCTATCAGCTCGTGCGGAACATTATGCCTGTTTATTATTTCCATCAGATGTTCCACCAGGTCAATATCAAGCATGTGCTTGCGCGAAAGGTTGACAGAGATGCGCGGCAGCTGTCTGCCCTCATCGAGCCACTGCCGTATATCGCGGCAGACGTGGTCTATCATATAGAAATCCAGTTTGCAGATGTCTGTGTTCTGTTCAAGTATCGGTATGAAATCATTTGGCGGTATCAGTCTGCCGTCATGCTTCCACCTGCACAATGCCTCAGCACCTGCCAGCCTGCGCTTGTTTACATCGACTTTGGGCTGATAGTAAACAAGAAATTCATCGTTTTTAAGTGCTTCGGGGAAAAGATGCTGTACCCATGCAGTCTGCTTTTTTGCATTGATAAGTTCGGGGCTGTAAAACATGATGTCCTCACGCCCCGCGCTTTTGGCTATAAATGAGGTGGGCATTACCTTGTCAAGAAGGTCATTCATGTTGGTGTATATGTAGTCGTCGGGTATGACGAATATGCCCGCAGTTGCGCTCAGCATTATGCTCTCGCCGTAGTCATCGCCAAAACTAACGACCGCATTTCCAAGAAAATCGACCACCGCATCAGTTTTGTCGGCTGTGAATATAGTGATGAAATTGTCACCGCCGATGCGGCAGACGGGTATATCACTGCCTGTAAGTTCTTCAATGCCGTCAACAAAACCGCGCATCACGATGTCGCCGTTTTTTCTGCCTATCTGGTTGTTGACAGCCTGAAAGTGCCGCAGGTTGAAGTGTGCCACCACCTTGCCGTGAAGGTCGTTCTCCGTCCCCAGCCTGTTCACCTGTGCATTGAAATAGCGCAGATTGTGGTAGCCCGCTTCGTCTATATATGCAAAGCGGTTCGCGACTTGCTTTAACATCTGGCGGCTGTTGAACATAAAAAGTATGGAGATCATCAGGTTCAGCCTGTCACGTATCCTTTCAGACCAGCGTGCAGTACCCGCCGCATGGAAAAACTCATATATCACCAGACCGTTGCCGTCAGTCATCCTGCGGTCAACGATAACTTCACCGTCACTGTCCGTATCTTCGTACAGGTCGTATCTTATCCTGTTGTCTGAACCTTCCAGCTGAACATGCTCATAATAAGTAACAACGAGCTTTGCCACATCAGAGAGCCTGCAAATATTGCTGACAGCTTCACGCACCACGTTGGGGTCGAGAGCATCTTCTGCATTGTTCATAACATTGATAAAATACCTGAAAGCAACAACTATATCTTCTATCATACTACCCCCCGGCCTTTATTGCGGATCATGTGAAGAGAACTAATGGGTATAACTAATTATAGCAATCCAACTGTTTAAATTAACAAAATCCAGTCGCAAAAGCTAGGATCTATGGGTTTTGTGACCGGATTTTGTCTGAATTTTAAGGCGGATTGCTATAAGTACATTATAACATAATATTGCTGAAATTTCAAGTACATATTCACGATTATCCACAATTTTATACTATTTTCATATAATTACATGCTGTATTTTGACGTGCTGATCTCTTGTTAAGAAAAAAACTATTGTAATAAGTCAGAAAATGTGATATAATAAAAAAGTAAGTTTGCAGAAACTTTATTCTGTTGCAAATGCAACATACATCAGGAAAAAAGTATGCTAAAATAGTATATATTAAAGACGAAAGGACATTTTTAAAATGCTGGAGCTTAAAAACATCACTTTCAGCGCGGATGACAGCGGAAAGGCTTCCGACATAATCCGCGGGATAAGTCTGGAGATCCCCGATGATAAATTTATAGTTATAACGGGACCGAACGGCGGCGGAAAATCCACCCTTGCAAAGATAATCGCGGGCATAATCAAGCCCACTGACGGCAGGCTGATATTCAACGGCACCGATATAACCGATATGAGCATAACCGAAAGGGCGAGAGCAGGCATCGGCTTTGCTTTTCAGCAGCCCGTAAGGTTCAAGGGGCTGACAGTGCTTGACTTGCTGAGGATAGCCGCAGGCAAAAATCTGTCAGTTTCAGATGCCTGCACTTATCTGTCGGAAGTAGGTCTGTGCGCCAAAGATTACATCAGGCGCGAGGTCAACGCTTCGCTGTCGGGCGGTGAGCTGAAGAGGATAGAGATAGCTACCGTCATGGCAAGAGATGTCAAGCTGGCTGTTTTCGATGAACCCGAAGCAGGCATCGACCTGTGGAGCTTCAATAACCTGATACGCATTTTTGAAAATATGCGCAAGGCAGAGCAGAGCAGGACAGTGGTAGTCATCTCCCATCAGGAAAGACTGCTGAAAATAGCAGACGAGATAATCGTGCTGTCAGACGGTCAGCTGATAAAACAGGGTCCTGCGGCAGATATACTGCCCGAGATAATGAGCAGTAACTATGCACAGACTATTTGTCCGAAGATAGAAGATTAAGGAGGCGATGGAGATGTTGAAGATGGACGCTGTACAGAAACAGCTTTTACAGGAAGTTGCAGAACTTCACGATATTCCCGAAGGCGCATACAATCTCCGCGCCAACGGTGAGTCGGTGGGCAGGAATTCCACTGCCAATATTGAGATAATCGGCAAGACCGACAAGAGCGGTATCGACATAAAGATAAAAGACGGCACTAAAAACGAGAGCGTACACATTCCCGTTGTGCTGAGTGAGAGCGGTCTGAAAGAGACCGTATACAATGATTTCTATGTCGGTGAGAACTGCGATGTGCTGATAGTTGCGGGCTGCGGCATCGACAACTGCGGCAATCAGGATTCTGAACATGACGGTATCCACAGGTTCTTCGTAGGCAAGAATTCAAAGGTGAGATATGTTGAGAAGCACTACGGTTCGGGTAATGGCACAGGCAAGAGGGTGCTGAACCCTGTCACTGAGGTATATCAGGAAGAGAACAGCGTCGTTGACATGGAAATGGTGCAGATAAAGGGCGTTGACAACACCGACAGAAAGACCATAGCCGAGCTGAAGGCGGGCGCAAAGCTGAATGTCCGCGAAAGACTGATGACACACGGCGAACAGCAGGCGCTCAGCACCTACAACGTTTCGCTGAATGGTGACGGTTCAAGCGCCGATGTAGTTTCACGCTCGGTGGCAAGGGATAATTCCTACCAGAAACTCGACCTCTGCGTTAAGGGCAACGCGGCATGCAGCGGTCACACCGAATGTGACTCTATCATCATGGACAGCGGCAGGATACTGGCAGTGCCATCGCTGGAAGCCAACAGCGTTGATGCGGCACTGGTACACGAAGCGGCTATCGGCAAGATAGCAGGCGATCAGCTCATCAAGCTGATGACTCTCGGTCTTACCGAAGCAGAGGCGGAAGAGCAGATAATCAACGGTTTCCTTAAATAAGCAAAAATTCAAGCGCACACGGAAAATTCTCCGTGTGCGCTTTTTGTGTCAGAAGCCCTCTTTGCCGCACCAGCTGTTGACTGCCGTCAGCATGCCGTCAATGTCAAGCACGCCGTAGGCAAAGCCCTTGCGCACCAGTTCGGCAGGCAGATGCTCGTCATATTTCTCAAATATCGGTATCTCTTTCGGGTAGACCAGTTCCATCGGGTCGATGGGCTTGTTCGCTTCCTCCCTCAGTGTGCGGAAGAATTCTTCTTTGGTGGCTTTCATCGTGAACTGGATAAAATAAGGTCGGCAGGAATCCAGTCCGCGCATCTTCACCTTTTCTCTGCACCGCACATTCAGAAATCTCTCCAGCGCAAAAAACGCATAAGTCCCCACCCACGGGAAAAGCGCCCACATGTCGCCCCCAAGATTTATCAGATTATCGGTGGTGACTCCCGAATTTCTTGCTGAGATACGCGCCTGTTCAAGCCTTGCCACTGCGTTCTTCATAAGGTATGGATAACTCTTGTCCTCGCACAGCACCTGTTTCATGCGCTGTAATATCTTTGTGTTTATATCTCCGGGACAGTCCCCGAAATACGCAGGGACTTTGCCTTTGACGGGTTCGCAGTATACCAGATGACGCTTGTGGTCAAGCTCAGTGACTATCCATACCTGACCCGCGATGGCTATTTTTTCACCAACGGGCGGCGGCATCACCAGCGTGCCCAACTCCTGTGACTCGCACCTGACCGTGTACTCCTCGTTCTCCTGAAAAACAGCGTAGAATTTGAAGTTGTTCACCAGCCGTTCCCCAGCCAGACCCACTATCAGCCCGCCCTCTTCGGTGCGCTGTATGTGTTCTTTCTCCATCAGGTGGCGCAGGAGTATCTTGTAGTCGTCGGCGGTTATGCGGTGGAAATATTTCAGCGTAAGCACCCGCTGTGCCAGCTGTGCGGGTGTCAGTTCGCCGCAGGAAGCCAGTGTTGACATGGTCTGATGATACAGCAGGCTGAACGGCAGGCGGTCAAATCTCGGCGGTTCGACCCACCTTTCTTCCAGATATACCTGCACAAGCGCTATGCCCTGCAATAATTTCCACGGGACTGTCGATGGCAGCATCGTTCGCGGTTCGGGCATATCCTCACGCATCACGAACCACATCTCAGGCGGCAGATCGCGTCTGCCTGTTCGCCCCATTCTCTGCAAAAATGATGATACCGTAAAAGGCGCATCTATCTGAAAAGCCCGTTCCAGCCTGCCGATGTCTATGCCGAGTTCAAGGGTAGCGGTGGTAACAGTGGTCATCTGCACGTCATCATCTTTCATGGCGGCTTCGGCAGTTTCACGGTATGATGCGGACAGATTTCCGTGATGTATCAGAAACCTGTCCCGCTCGTGATTTGCTTCACAGTAAGACCTCAGCGTGGTGGTGACTGCTTCGCACTCCTCGCGCGAATTTACAAAAACCAGACACTTCTTCCCCCGCGTGTGTTCAAAGACATATCCGATGCCCGGATCGGCATGCTGAGGTGCTTTGTCGGTGGCTTTTTCAAGTTCGGGAAGTGCTTTTATGTCCTTTTTATTGGACGCTGCCTGCACATCGCTGACATAGAAATGCTCCATCGAGAGCCGCCAGCGTGCGCCTTTGGCTTCTATTTTAGGTATCGCAGTCCGCCTGCCGCTGCCCGCGCCCAGAAATTCTCCCGCCGCTTCGGGGTCGCCTATCGTGGCAGAAAGCCCTATCCTTCGGGGATTGACCCCTGCCTGTCTGCAAAGCCGTTCTATTATGCAAAGTGTCTGTCCGCCTCTGTCGCCCCTCATCAGCGAATGCACCTCATCTATCACGATGAACCGCAGGTCGCCGAACAGCTTTGCTATGGCGGCGTGCTTGCGCATCAGCATGGCTTCCAGTGATTCGGGAGTTATCTGCAATATCCCCGACGGCTTTTTCAGCATGCGCGCCTTGTGCGACTGCGCCACATCGCCGTGCCAGTGCCACACAGGTATCCCCGCATCTTCGCAGAGGTCGTTAAGGCGGGTGAACTGGTCGTTTATCAGCGCTTTCAGCGGACCGATGTAAATAGCCCCCACCGAGCGCGGCATGTCCTCAGAAAACAGCGTAAGTATCGGGAAAAACGCCGCTTCCGTTTTGCCTGATGCCGTAGATGCCGTCAGCAGAAGATTGTCATCGGTGTTGAATATCACATCGCCTGCCGCCGCTTGTATGGCACGCAGGCTTTCCCAGTTGTTTCGGTATATAAAGTCCTGCACGAATGGTGCGTAGCGGTCAAAAACGTTCATTTTCTGCCCTTTCCTTTAAAAGCTGTATTTTGTTCTTCCTGCACGGAAGTCCCTTCTGCCTGTGCCGTCAGCTTAAAGCCCGAATAAATACTCATCAGCCTCTTTGCGCGACCTGAACACCGTAACATCTTTATCACTGTACTTTTCAAGCAGTTCATATATCTTCGGCAGATTTTTTCCGCGGAATTCTTTTATCGTGTTCTCGAACTCGGGGTCAAGTTTTTCCTCGAACCAGGGCATATCGGGGCGCGGCGTGCCCAGCCGTTCCTTAGCGCCCGCCAGACAGACTTCTGTTGGCAGGTCAAACAGGAACACCTTATCGCATTTTTTCATGCGCATTTCCATAGTGCGCTGATAGTTGCCGTCTATTATCCAACTTTTTGTACACAAGACAGTTTCCAGCCTGTGGTCGAAGACCTCCCGCGAAACAGTTGTGCGGTCGGGGCGGTGGTAGATAAGGTCAAGGTGGAACAGCGTCAGCCCTGTCAGTACCGCGTATCTTCTTGCAAACGTGCTTTTTCCCGATCCGGGACATCCTATAATTATTACTCTCTCATTATTCATATGTCAAATTCGGCAAAGTCGCCGCCCGCAGTTTCTTCCTCCGCCGCAGGCTTTGAATATTCAAAGCCGCCCGAAGTTATGGTGTCCGAAATGTTTATCTCGGGGTTCTGGAATGCTATGTCGAGAAGCTCGATGAAATCGCGTATCACCTCACGGGGCGTGATGTGGCTGTCAGCACCTATCCGCCCGAATTCGGTCTTGATGAACACTATCATATCTTCCTGCGTTATGCGCTGTTCATAGCCGAAAAGCTGTGCGTGTATGTCAGCCAGCTTTTCGGTCAGCACCAGCATCTCCTCATAAGTCAGCGGGACAAGGTGTATCACAGGTGCGAGCATATCCCGTATGCCCTCGCGCCCGAAGCGCCCCTCAGCAAGGCGCGAGCGCAGTGCTTCATAGCTGTATACGCCCCGTCTTGTGTCCTCAATGCACTGCGGAGTGCCGCCCATTATTATGCCGAGATACTTCGCTTTTCCCTGCAAAGTGTCGTTGTACATCGTAAGTATCTTTTCATAGTTGTACTGTCTGGTGATGGCGTTGGGTATCTTGTAGATGTTCACCAGTTCGTCCACCAGCACCAGCAGACCGCTGTACCCCGCCATTTTCAGGAACATGGCAAACAGCTTGATGTACTCATACCAGTCATCGTCTGTGATGATGATGTTTACACCCAGTTCGCCCTTAGCTTCTGTCTTGTTGACGTATTCGCCCCTGAACCACTTGACGACTTTTGCTTTCTGTTCGTCATCACCCGAAACAGCCGCGCGGTAGTAGATGGTCAGCAGTCTTGCAAAGTCAAAACCGTGTACCATCTCATTCAGTGCGTTTATGACCTGATATATCTTCTTCTCCACTTCTGCCGCAAATTCGGGCGAAGTCGGTTCGAGTCCGCTGTCAGCCGCCGCTTCTGCCTGCACGCCGCTTATCCAGCGGTCGAGTATGAGCGTCAGCGCACCGCCGTCGGGGCGTGTTTTGGTGGACATGTTGCGTATAAGTTCCTTGTAGGTCGCAAGTCCCTGACCCTTTGTGCCCTGCAAGCGGCGTTCGGGCGAAAGGTCGGCATCTACCACCACGAAGTTCCTGTCCATCACATGACTTCTGATGGTCTGCAAAAGAAAACTCTTGCCGCTGCCGTATTTGCCCACGATAAACCTGAAAGACGCACCGCCGTCCTCGATTATGTCAACATCGTGCAGAAGCGCATCTATCTCGACTTCTCTGCCCACTGTTATATACGGCAGACCTATTCTCGGCACAACGCCGCCTTTCAGTGAATTTATCACAGCCGAAGCTATCCTCTTTGGTATCTTCACGGAAGTATCATTCCTTTCAGTTCTTCTTCGTAATCCTCTATGACAACAGGCGTGTCACCGTCAAATGTCAGTACCGTGTCGGCGAAATCGTCATACAGCTTTTCATTTATGCTGTCAGCCAAAAGCGACGGCATAGAACCCGCTTTCTGCGCCGCCTTGCGGCAGTCGCCGCCGTATAAAAGCGCCTGCATGAAAGCGTATTCGCCGTCATTCAGGGGAGTGCTGTTCTGCACAGCATCACCATGCTCCTCCTCTGCCGTGACGATCGGCTCAGGCTGAGTTGTCGGCTCATCATCAGTCTCTTCTTCCACTATCAGCTTGTCGCGTGTGATGGCGGCGGCACGGCGTATGCTTCCCAGCTTTGAGAGGTCTATCTCGACTTTTGCGGCTTCTTCCAGCTTTTTGCGCTCTTGCAGAATTTTTATCTGCTCATTTATCACCTTGTACATCTGTTTGGTTATATCGGGGCATTTCAGGGCTTTTTTGAAGCCGCACTGCTCTCTCATAATGCTGTCTATGGCGCGGAGAAGATCGCCCAGCTGCTTTTTGCTGTGCGGCTTGCCAAGATACTCACTGCAGTACCAGATGCCGTTTGACAGCGAAAATCCGCGCACACTGTTAATATCATATACGTTGTGTCTGGTAAAGCGGTAGTGGCAGAATACCGACATGGCGAACATTGTGTAAGTGCTGACTGCCATGTTCCCGAAAAACTTGTTGAACAGGCTGTTCTGCCTGTTTGCGGCATAGTAAGCGTCCAGCGCGAGATATGTGCCTGTTGTGACTTTCATAAAATCTTCGGGACAGGTCTTGTAAAAAGACGATCTTTCGGCGTTATATGAGCTGAGCATGTTTATCGCCCGAAACAGCTCTTCTTCCGTATGTTCTGCGGGAGCTTTCATCACTATAAGCGCGCTGTCAAAAATGACGCTGTCAGTCTCCTCCAGCAGAGATGAGTCCAGATCGTAATATATGACCATATCGAACAGCCATCTGTCAATGTTTGTTTTCAGCTTTGGCTGACGTTCCTCATACTTTTCCAGAATGGTCTTCATGTTGTTGTATGCATCGAGCGGTGTCTCAACGCCTATGAGGTTTATCATCTCATAGCAGTAAACGAAAATATACGACAGGCTTATGTCGGGGTACTCGCCGCACCGCACGCGGGTGCGCCAGCTGAAAAAAGTGCGCTGCTGGCTGAGTGTCATGTCAGCATAAGTGGGATAGTATTTTTCAAACGGCACAAAGCTGTCAAAGTCGTCCTCAAATCCCGCCATGAAATTGCCCTGCTTGTAAAAAAGCCATTCCCGCGATTTCCACTGTGCTTCGGGCAGGTAGACCATGCGGCGCATCTCCATCAGCTTTGTGGGAGTATCCTGCTTTGGTATAACGTCCTGCACCAGCTGGGAAGCCCGTTTTAAGATAGGTTCATCTTTGTAGACTTTGCTGCTGAGTTCTTTCATAGCACCGTCGCCCATGATAAGCTCGATTAGGTCATCAATATTCTTCACAAACAACGCCTCCCGCATCGAAGATATACTTATATATATTATACCACAAAATCTTTCTGATTTCAAGCGCTTTAAGTACATCTGAACGGACAGCAGAAATTTTTGCACGGTATTAGCAGATGCGCCAAAAATGACTCCCGCCATTGAGGTGTATCGCAGATACACGAAAATTTGAAAAAGTGCTTGACATTTGCGCGAAAGGGTGATATAATACAAGGGTAAACTCGATAAACGGGGAGCTTGTAGGCAGGCTGAGAGGATAGCGAGAGAGCTATCGACCCGCAACCTGATTTGGATAATGCCAACGTAGGGACATAGCAGACCGAAATACCGGGAGACTGTTTTTGCGCGCAGTCTCCCTTTTTGTTGGCTGATCGGAGGTTAAGAAATGGTAAAGGTAAACGGCAGCGAAACTTCGCTGGACGGAAAAACTGTCAGTGAACTGCTGGCTGAGAATGGTTACGATCCCAAAAGGGTAGCTGTTGAGCTGAACCTGGACATTGTGCCGAAATCGCAGTATGACAGCACTGTGCTGAAAGACGGTGACAGTGTAGAGGTGGTCAGCTTCGTGGGGGGCGGTTAGATGATACCCTCGCGCGAGGATATGTATGATGCGCTCGCGGCGCGTCACGGCAGTGAGCTTCAAAATAAGCTGTCTGAAACCAAAGTCGCAGTCTGCGGACTGGGCGGCTTGGGCTCTAATGTATCTGTGCATCTGGCGAGAGCGGGCGTGGGTGAATTGATGCTGTTTGATATGGATAAAGTGGATATTTCAAATCTCCACCGCCAGCAGTATTTCCCCGACCAGCTGGGTCAGCCGAAAGCGGCGGCACTTGCCCAAACACTCGGCAGGATAGCGCCATACTGCAAGATAACTGCCCGTGAGGTAAAGCTGAACGAAGATAATATGGCTGAACTTCTGAAAGGCTGCCATATAGTCTGCGAATGCTTCGACAAGGCAGAACAGAAAGCTATGCTGGTAAATTTCGTGCTGGAGAATTTTCCCGATAAGTATATGGTAGCCGCTTCGGGCATGGCAGGGATCTCCAGTGCCAACGAAATATGCACAAAACGAATAACCGAGCGCTTCTATATCTGCGGCGACGGTCACACTGATGTCAATGAAGCAGGCACGCTGTTCGCATCAAGGGTGGCAGTATGCGCGGCGCATCAAGCTAATATGGTCATAAGGATAATAGCGGGCGAATATAAGCCCTGATGAAAGGATAAGATAAATATGGAAAACAATGACAAGCTGATAATAGGCGGGCATGAGTTCAATTCGAGATTCATACTCGGTTCGGGCAAGTACTCGCTTTCACTGATTAAAGCGGCTGTCGAGAATGCAGGCGCTGAGATAATCACGCTGGCAGTCAGACGCGCCAACACCAAAGAACACGAGAGCATACTCGACCATATACCCGAAGGTGTCACACTTCTGCCGAATACTTCGGGTGCAAGAAATGCCGAAGAGGCTGTGCGTATAGCAAGGCTCGCCCGTGAACTTGGCTGCGGCAATTTCGTAAAGATAGAGATAATGCGCGATACAAAGTACCTCCTGCCCGATAACGCTGAAACTATAAAGGCGACAGATATTCTGGCAAATGAGGGCTTTGTGGTAATGCCCTACATGTATCCCGACCTCAATACCGCCCGCGACCTTGTTAACGCAGGTGCGGCTTCGGTAATGCCGCTGGCATCGCCGATAGGCTCAAATAAGGGTCTTGCCACAAGGGATTTCATACAGATACTCATTGATGAGATAGACCTGCCCATCATCGTTGATGCAGGCATCGGCAGACCATCGCAGGCTTGCGAAGCTATGGAGATGGGCGCGGCGGCTGTAATGTCCAACACCGCACTTGCAACTGCGGGCGACCTGCCGATGATGGCTGACGCTTTCCGCAAGGCGATAGAAGCAGGCAGACAGGCTTACCTTTCGGGTCTGGGCAGAGTGCTTGTCAGGGGCGCATCACCCTCCGATACGCTGACGGGCTTCCTGAGGGACTAAGGGGGCGCTGACATGGAGAACAATTACATCTTCGACTCTGAGGGGCTTTCGGAAGAAGCACTGAGGCGCAAGCACAAGCTGGAAAATGACCCCTCCTGCCGCACCGACCACATGCAGTATATGGAAGGTCAGGAGCAGATAAAGAGCGATATTCGCGAGAAAGTCATGGCACATTTTAACAGCTATGATGCCTCTGCCTACACTGCAAAAGATGTTTCACGCGCCTTACAGCAGGCAACTATCGGCGTTGAAGAGTTCAAGGCACTGCTTTCGCCCGCCGCTGAACCTTTCCTTGAACAGATGGCTGAACGTGCAAGGATTGAAACAAGAAAGCATTTCGGCAACACGGTCTACCTGTTCACACCGCTGTATATTGCCAATTACTGCGAGAATTACTGCGTTTACTGCGGCTTCAACTGCTATAATAAGATACGCCGCATGAAGCTCAATATGGAGCAGATAGAGCATGAGATGAAAGTCATCGCTGACAGCGGCATGGAAGAGATACTTATACTCACAGGTGAGAGCAAGGCGATGAGCGATGTCAGGTACATCGGCGAAGCATGCAAGCTGGCACGCAAGTATTTCAGAATGGTGGGCGTTGAGATATACCCCGTCAATGTTGAGGATTACCGCTATCTCCACGAATGCGGCGTTGACTATGTCACCGTCTTTCAGGAGACTTATGACAGCGACAAGTACGAAACGCTGCATCTGGCAGGTCACAAGAGGGTGTGGCCTTACCGCTTTGAGGCGCAGGAAAGGGCGCTCATGGGCGGCATGAGAGGTGTTGCAGGCTCGGCACTGCTGGGACTTTCAGATTTCAGGAAAGATGCACTTGCCACCGCACTGCACATGTACTATCTGCAAAGAAAGTACCCGCAGGCTGAAATATCACTGTCATGTCCCAGACTGCGCCCGATAGTCAACAACGACAAGATAGACCCGCTGGACGTTCGTGAAAAACAGCTCTGTCAGGTGCTTTGCGCTTACAGACTTTTCCTGCCTTTTGCAGGCATCACAGTATCTTCCAGAGAGTCGAAGAGTTTCCGCAACGGCATAGTTAAGATAGCCGCAACTAAGATCTCTGCGGGCGTTTCCACAGGTATCGGCGACCATGAGAGCAAGTACACAGGCAAGGAGAATGCCGAAGAGGGCGATGAGCAGTTCGAGATAGCCGACACCCGCAGTTTTGAAACGATGTACAAGGATATGTCGGACGAGGGGCTTCAGCCTGTGCTGAACGATTATCTGTATGTGTAAGATAGTCTGTGTCACCGCGCTGACACTTTGCGAAAACGCCGATAAACAGCTTGAGAAGATAGCTGAGAGCGGCGCTGATATGCTGGTGCTTCGGGCAAAAGAACTGACTGAGGACGAGTATAAAAAGCTGGCGGCGCGGGTCATGGAGATGTTCGCTGAAAGCAGTACGAAAGTTGTGCTTCACAATTATGTGGGTGCGGCGCTGGAACTTGGCGCGGACTGCATACACCTGCCGCTGGGGGTGCTGCGCGGGCTTGATGATGACACAAAGTCGAAATTCAGGCTGATAGGCGCGTCATGTCACTCGGCGGAAGATGCGCTGGAAGCTCAGGCGCTGGGGGCAGGTTATGTGACGGCAGGTCACGTTTTTGAGACCGACTGCAAGAAAGGTCTTGCGGGGCGCGGGCTTGACTTTGTGCGAAAAGTCAGCGAAGCGGTGGATATACCTGTCTACGGTATAGGCGGCATCTCGCCCGAAAATGCGGGGAAGGTCATTCGCGCGGGCGCTGACGGCGTGTGTGTGATGAGCGGCTTCATGTCGGGCGAACCGCGCATGCTTACAGAAAAACTCAGGGAAGTGATGAATATGAGGATAACAGGCGATAAGCTGAGGCTTTACGCCATTACAGACCCCGCACTCGTTAAAGAGCGGGGGATAGTCAGCTGTGTGGAAAGTGCGCTCAAAGGCGGTGCGAACATCATTCAGCTGAGGGACAAGCAGTGCGGCCATGAGGGGCTTGTGGCGCAGGCAAGGGAACTTCTGCCCGTATGCCATAAGTACGGTGCGCCGCTGATAGTCAATGATGACTGGCAGGCTGCCATAGAAGCGGGCGCAGACGGTGTCCACGTGGGCATAGAGGACGCACCTGTTGACGAGATAAGGGCGAAAGCAGACAGCGGCTTTATTATCGGGGCTACTGCAAAGACTGTCGCGCAGGCGCAGAACGCGCAGGCGGCAGGGGCTGACTATTTAGGCGTTGGGGCACTTTTCCCGTCGCCCACAAAGACAAATGCGATACCTGTCAGCAAGGCGCTTTTCAGTGAGATAGCAGGCGCTGTCAGCATACCATGCGTTGCCATCGGCGGCATAAGCCTTGAAAATATAGGCACACTTGCGGGCATGGGCGCAGAAGGCTTTGCAGTGGTCTCGGCGGTGTTCGGGGCTGACGATATTGAAAGCAGGACGGCTCAGCTGAAAGAGATCATAAGCGGGATCGTCTGATAAAATGCGCAGATGACCAGCCGTGACGGCGGAACGTTCTGCGCAGGATAAATCAAGCGGCAGATCGGGGGCACCACCTTCTGTCGCTATACAAAACCAATGCTTGTAAACGAGAGGAGTAATACTATGAGAACAGCATTGAGCATCGCGGGAAGCGATTCCAGCGGAGGCGCCGGGATACAGGCAGACATCAAGACAATGACGGCAAACGGCGTTTTCGCCATGACAGCCGTTACTGCCCTGACTGCACAGAACACGACGGGCGTTTCGGGGATAATGGAGGTAACTCCCGCTTTTCTTGCCGAACAGCTCGACCGTGTATTTGAGGATATTTTTCCCGACGCTGTAAAAATAGGCATGGTATCATCGGCGGCGCTGATAGAAGCCATAGCCGACAAGCTGACAGAGTACAAGGCGAAGAACATCGTGCTTGACCCTGTTATGGTGGCGACCAGCGGGGCAAGGCTCATCAGTGAGGAAGCTATCGACACGCTGAAAAAAAGGCTGATACCCCTTGCTAAGGTCATCACGCCCAACATTCCCGAAGCGGAAGTGCTGGCGGGGTTGGAGATACGTTCGGCTGATGATATGGAGAAAGCGGCAGAGCAGATATTCGCGGAGTACGGCTGTGCCGTGCTTTTAAAAGGCGGTCATCAGCTCAACGATGCCAACGACCTGCTGGTGGGCAGGGGAGTGAAAAAGTGGTTCGAGGGCAAACGCATCGACAACCCCAACACTCACGGTACAGGCTGTACGCTTTCAAGTGCCATAGTATCAAATCTTGCAAAGGGCTATGCGCTGGACGAAGCTGTTGAGAGAGCAAAGAGGTATATCTCAGGTGCGCTGGCGGCTATGCTCGATCTGGGGCACGGCAGCGGACCGATGGATCACGCATTCGCGATAAACAATGAATTTACAGCAGAAAGGAAAAATTGACATGAGAGAATATGCAACACAGATGGAAGCCGCAAAGAAAGGCATCATAACACCCGAAATGAAGATCGTAGCCGAAAAGGAGTATATCGACCCCGAAGAACTCCGCGCACTGGTGGCTAAGGGCGAGGTGGCTATACCCTGCAACATAAACCACAAGGCTATTTCCCCTGAGGGCATCGGCACAAGGATGCGCACCAAGATAAACGTAAATCTGGGCATATCGGGCGATGCTAAGGACTACGAAAAGGAAATGCAGAAAGTCGAACTGGCACACAAGTTCGGTGCTGAGGCGATCATGGATCTTTCAAACTACGGTAAGACCAACACTTTCAGGCGCGAACTGATAGCTAAGTCGCCCGCTATGATAGGCACTGTGCCGATGTACGATGCTATCGGCTATCTGGAGAAGGATCTGCTGGAGATAACTGCTGAGGATTTCCTGAAAGTTGTACGCGCACACGCAGAAGAGGGCGTGGACTTTATGACCATTCACGCAGGTATAAACAGACGCGCTGTTGAGGCTTTCATGCGTGAGGGCAGAAAGATGAACATAGTTTCGCGCGGCGGCTCACTGCTTTTTGCGTGGATGATGATGACAGGCAACGAGAACCCGTTCTACGAGCATTATGATGAAGTGCTGGAGATACTCCGTGAGTTCGACTGCACTATCAGTCTGGGCGATGCACTGCGTCCAGGCTGTATAGATGATGCTACCGATGCAGGTCAGATCTCCGAACTTATTGAACTGGGTCACCTGACACAGAGGGCTTGGGAGAAAGACGTTCAGGTAATGGTCGAGGGTCCCGGTCACATGGCTATGAACGAGATAGAAGCAAACATGCGTTTGCAGAAGCGCATCTGCCACAATGCGCCTTTCTACGTGCTGGGTCCTGTTGTTACCGATATTTTTCCCGGTTACGACCACATCACGACTGCGATAGGCGGTGCTATCGCGGCTTCCAGCGGTGCGGATTTCCTCTGCTATGTTACACCCGCAGAGCATCTAAGACTGCCTGATGTCAACGATGTTAAGGAGGGCATTATCGCCAGCAAGATAGCCGCTCATGCCGCTGACATAGCTAAGGGCGTTCCTCACGCAAGGGACAAGGACAACGCTATGGCAGAAGCAAGGCACAAGGTCGAGTGGGAGGAAATGTTCAAGATAGCTTTTGACCCCGAAAAGGCAAGGGAGTATTTTGAAAGCACACCGCCCGCTGACAGACACACATGTTCGATGTGCGGCAAGATGTGCGCCGTTCGCACCACTAATATGATACTCGAAGGCAAGACCGTAGAGTTCTGCTCGGAAAAGTAACAGTACAAAAAATGCCCCCGTACTCAGCTGAGTGCGGGGGTTTTGCGTTTATCTTTCCAATTCTGCCAGATATTCAAGGGAATAGTCCATAAGGTAGTCTTTGCCGTCATCAAACAGGGCGGTGAGCGCCTGATCGTCGTAGGGGACTTTAATATCCACCTCAATGCCCGACTGATAGTCTGTGCCGCTGTCGATGAATACCGAGCCGTCCTTATTCAGCATCAGGGAACTTGAAAAGCTGAACATTCCTAAGTCGAGATCAGTCGGTGATACGCCCTGTGCCGAGCCTGAACTTTCGGTAAAGCCGATTATCGTGGTGTTGTCAAAGTCCGACATCAGCTTGGTTATGTGGTCGGCGGCACTGACGGAATGGGCTGTCACCAGCACGACTATCCTGCCTTCGTCACCGAGAATATTTTCGCCGTCAAAAACTATATCGTGGTCGGTCTTCCACTTGCCGCCGCCTTCACTTTTGTAGCTGTGAGAGGTGTCATCCCAGTAGGCATCGGTCACGTAGTAGTGTTCACCCTCAGGGGCGAACAGCTGTGCTATCGCCTTGACCATACTGCCCGAACCGCCGTTGTTCTCGCGAATATCAATTACTATATCACGAACGCCCTGTTCTTTCATCGCAAGAATGTTCTCACGCAGCTCTTTCTGCATGGCGGCGTGATCATCTTTTTCGGAAATGCTGTCAAATGACATGGTCTTTATGCGCAGGCAGGCGGTGGTGTCATTCAGCTTTGTGACAGTCATGTGACCCACGTTAAGACCCTGATTGATAGTTTCATAAGCATCTTTACAGCGCGAATAGTAGTCATCGTTCAGCTTTGGCAGAATTATGGTCTGCTGAACGCCGTCATCGTCGGTAAAGACCAGTTTTGCGGTTTCGCCGCCTGTGCCTGCGGCGAAAAATCCCTCGTAGAACTTTGCGTTGTCCTCGTCGGCATAGTTCTGCATCTCATAAAGTTCAGACAGCTTGTCGGCTTCGGCGGGGGAGATACCGTTCCAGCTGATGACGGGTGTGCCGTTGTGTATGCCTTTAGCTTTCAGGCTGTCATCTACCTGCACCGCCGCGAAAGAACCGTCAGCCAGCTTTGTTATGACCAGCCCGTAGTCATTTCCGCCTGCACGTTTTTTTGCGGCTTTGTTGGTTTCTTCATCGGTGATGTAGTTTACATGCAGGTCATGGAACTCAGCGCAGAATTTCGTCCAGACTATCTCGTTGCGCACCTTGTCGTGGGCTTTTTCGGCTTCCTCGAACTGTGGGAGGTATTTGGAGTAGAGTGCGTCCCAGTCTATCTCTTTTTCTTCCGAGAGAACATAGTGGGCTTTCATTTTGTTAAAGCCGTTATTGAAATTCTTCACCAGATCGGGGGTGCGGTAGCCGCCGACAAGGGTGCAGAGGGGGAGTGCTGTCAGCCCCAGCACCGCCGCCGTGACGGAAGCTATCCTGCGCGGCTTTTTTTCGGGCTTTGCCAGACCGATGACGAACACTGCCGCCGCGATATATGCGGGAAGCATCAGCTTTTCAAAGCCCGCGAGGTAGGTGAGTATCGCGGTGAGAAAGGCGGGGACGAGCCAGCAGATGCGCCAGCGCGAACTCCTGACTTTTTCGGCGTAGTTCGCCAGTGCCCAAAGCAGTACACCGCTAAGGGGCATAAGTGCGATGATGACAAGGTCGATATTTTTTATGCTATCCATTTTTTTGCCCCCTTATTCTATATCGTCTTTGTGGAAGTAGCTGTATGCCGCCCAGAGGTATGCCGCGCCTGCCGCCAGCGAAGAAATGATGATGCGTACAGCAAGTGCAGTGTCGATATTTGGGTCGTAGATGACCTGTGCATCACGTTCAAGCCCGAAAGTCGCCCAATAGTCGAAGTGCAGAAGGTTCTGTATGCTTGTGAATGCCAGCACTGCACCTGTGGGGTCAGCCTGCGCGGGCAGAAGCGTAAGAATGCACATGTAGCCGTAGCAAGCCAGAAAAGCATAACCAGGACGTTTGATGATGTATGTCAGCAGTATGTAAAAGCACACCTGTCTGAAAAACGGGAATGCCATCAGCAGTATGCGCGTAACTGCCGCGCTGACGGGTATGCTGTTGCCCCAGCCTGTCAGCAGGGCGTATAAAGTCAGCGGGAATACCATCATCAGAGATCCCAGCAGTATGTTGAAAACGACAGTGACCGTCACCCGCGCGAAGAATGACTGCTTTCTCAGTCTGCCCGACATAAGTTCATAATTGGCAGTTTTGTCCTTGAAATCATCACCTGTGAAGAATGAAACGAAAAATCCCGAAAATCCCAGAAACAGTGTTGCTACCATGCCGCAGCGGGTGAAAAAGTCTGAGGCTGTCAGAAGCATTCCATCGTCAAGGTTATCTGCGCCGTTGAGATATTCAGACACGCCGAAAAGCGCCGCCAGCGTCAGACATGCGATAAGTACCCAGAAGTAAACTCTTGTGTGCAGTATCTGGTATATCTGCGCCCTTATAAGGTCTTTCATGCGCTCACCCCATATCTTTCTTTCTGAATGCCAGATAGCCCAGCACCCCGAATATCACTATGCCCAGCATTCCTGCCGCCATGCCGTGTAAAGCGGTGGAAGTCCGGAGCAGGTCTTTTACTACCACTATATCTTTCTCTTCGGCAAAGCCGTAGCCGTAATTTTCAGGGCAGAGAAGTTTGGTCATATTGTAGAACGACAGGCAGTACATGGGTATTATCTTGGCTGATAACATCTCCTGAATGAACAATGATAGTATCATTTCCAGAAATGTCAGCACATAACCCAGTGTGCACACCAATATGGGGCTTTTGAATATAAAGCTGACCATAGCGTAGAACATGGTAAGGCGCATCATGGGCAGAAGTGCCGATACCCAGCGCAGTATGACATCTGAAACGGGTACTGCGTAGCCCCAGCCGTATATGGCGCTGATGATAAGTGTCGGCACAGCAAACAGTATCACTGTCAGCAGAGTGTTCACCAAAAGGCTGACAATGATCCTGCCGCAGTATACGTATATTCGCTTTGTGCCTGAAAGCATCTCATAGTTCATGGTCTTGTCTTTCATGTCGCCTGCGCATATTATGGCAGTGTAAAGCATCGCGAACATCGGCAGGCATTCTGAATACAATTCAGCCGAATTTACGGCGAAACAGCTTCCGTTCAACTGTTCGCTGCCGAAGCCTTCTGCCGCAAAGAAAAGCACAAGTATCGCTGCGCTTACGATGAGTATGATATAGGTACTAATGCTTCTTGACAGCTGATATATCTGCGCTTTTATCACGTTGAACATCGTCATCACCTACCAGTTTCATATAGTATTCTTCGAGATTTGCATCGTGCATGTGTATCTCGGTGGGTATGATATTATTCTCGAAAAGGGTCTTTGATATGAGCCTTATATCCTCTGTTTTTTCGTAGAGGTGAACCGAGCCGTCTTTCTGCACAGTGAAGTCTTTCAGCCCCAGCTTGTTTTCAAGCACAGCAGGCATCAGCGAATTGTTGTCGGTGCTGATGCGTAAGTATTCGTGGCAGGTGCGATTCAGGTCATCTGCGGATATATCTTGCACTATCTCGCCGTGACGAATGAAGAGATAATCGGTACACAGCAGAGAAAGTTCGCTCAGCAGGTGGGAGGATATGAGTATGGTAACATGCTCTTCGCGGTTTAGTTTCAGCAGAAGTTCGCGTATCTCAACTATGCCTTCGGGGTCAAGACCGTTCACGGGTTCGTCAAGCACCATTATTTCGGGCTTTGTCAGCATAGCGCCCGCGATGCCCAGTCTTTGCTTCATGCCCAGCGAGAAATTCTTGACGACTTTTTTGCCTGTATCGGCAAGTCCCACCATTTCAAGGACTTCCTTGATGCGCCCCTTATCGGGCAGACCTTTTTGCAGGCGGAGTTTCTCCATGTTCTGCATGGCGGTCATATTCTGTTTTGCGTATGGCGTTTCTATCATAAAACTCATCCTGCTTCGCGAGTGTGCAAGACCTTTCTCATCGCGCTCACCGAATATCTCCATACTTCCTGAGGTAGGTATGGTCAGCCCGCCCAGCATTTTCATTATGGTGGTCTTGCCTGCGCCGTTTGGTCCAACAAGACCGCATATCATGCCCTTGCGTATCTTAAAGCTGACCCCTTTTACGACTGTGTTTTTCATGTACTGTTTTGTCAGCGATGATGCTGTCATTATCGTATCAGACATTTTTGTTCGCTCCTTTCGGGTATCCGGAAATTTCCTTGATATTATAGTAAAATACAAACATAAAGAATTTCTTAAATATCTTTAATATTTACAAAAAGTTCATAATTATGATGGCAACAAAAAAAGCGGTCAGCCCGTACCGCTTTTTATGTTCTGAATTTTATCGTGATGGTCAGCGTATCGCCGCTGACATCTGCGCTTACCTCGCCGCCCTGCTTTTCAGCCAGCAGTCTGACGATATAAAGTCCCAGACCCGCACCGCCGCCGCTGCGAGTTTTGTCGCCGCGATAGGTGCGCTCGAAAAGCCGTTCAGCAGAAATATCCATGCCGTGAACAGGGTTGGAAATGCTGACACCGCCGTTCTCGCTGAGTTTAAGCGTGAAACTTTTGCGTGAATATTTCAGCACATTCCCCAGCAGATTGTCGAGCATTCGCCTGACAAGCCCCTCATCAGCCTGCACGAATACCGTTTTAGGCGGAAAAACGATCTCGGGAACAAGCCCTGCCGCCGTTATAACGCCCTCATTTTCTGCGAGAAACTGCATCAGCAGACGTGTCATATCCACCTTTGCGAGACTGACCTCAGCGCGGTCGCTTTCAAGCACGGCAAGTTCAAAAAACTCATCGGTCATGGTTTTAAGCTGACCTGTCTTTTCAAGACATATCTCGGCATAGCTTCGGCTTTTTGGGGAAAGTTCCCTGTCCCGCAGGATAAGCTGGAGGTCGCCTTTTATGACAGCCATCGGAGTGCGCAGGTCATGCGCTATATCAGACACCGACTGTTTCAGCGCAAGTTCAGCCTGTTCAGCATCTATCTTTAGGCGGCGCTGATTGTCTATGGTGCGGTTTATGGTACAGGCGAGTTCGCTTGCGTCCTTATCGAAAAGCTCTATCAGCAGAAGCCTGTCATAATCGGCACGGCTTGTGCGTTCCAGCCCGCGAGACATTTCACGCAGCTGATGCTTCAGCGCCAGCAGGTAGATAAGCAGTGCGATGCTGACAGCTGACAGTATAACTATCGCCCATACCATCAGCCTTCACCTTTAAGGCGGTAGCCGATGCCCCATACCGTGTCGATGTAGTCACGCCCGCCTGCTTTTTTCAGCTTGCTTCTCAGGTTGCTGACATGTACGTTGATGGTGTTGTCCTCGTAGCAGTAACTTTCATTCCATACGCTCTCATACAGTTCGGCTTTTGTGTAGACCTTCTGCGGGTGTTCCATAAAAAGCCTTAGCATCATAAGTTCCTTTGCGGTCAGTTTTACAGGTCTGCCATCTATCGTGACGGAATTATCATCGGTGTTGAAAACTATCCCGCAGGTATCCAGTATGCGTGTTTGCCGATCTGCTTTTGTCCTCCGCAGTACGACTTCTATGCGCACCAGCACTTCATCAATGTCAAATGGCTTGATAATGTAGTCATCAGCCCCCAGCCGCAGGACTTCCAGCTTTGTTTCCATCATCGACTTTGCAGAGATAACGATAACAGGTGTCTGCGAAGTTTCTCGTATTTCAGCTATAAGGCGCTCGCCGTTTTTGTACGGAAGCATAAGATCCATCAGCACCAGATCAAAGTCCCGTGTTTTCAGCAGGCGTGAAGCTTCACTTCCGTCAAATGCCTGAACAGCTTCATTGCCGCTGTCTGTAAGAAGCTGAAAGAGTATGTTGTTTATCTCAGGGTCGTCCTCGATAACTGCTATGCTGTATTTCAATATCATCTCCTGCCTTTCAGAAGCATTATAGCATTTTTTTCACACATTGTAAAGCCCGTAAAAAAAATCTCCCGTTCGCATCACGGCGTTCGGGAGAAAGTTCATGCCTTATTTAAGTTTTCTTATGCCCTTGACATGTGCCGCCAGCAGCACTATATCTGTTACGTTCACATAATCGTCCTTGTTGACATCAGCACGTCTTAAACGGGGAGCCTCCAGCTTCTTTTTGCCCTTAACCTGACCTGCTACAAGTGAAATATCAGTCACATTCACCAAGCCGTCACCATTGACATCGCCGTTTGTGTGCGATTCTCCGTCAGTGGTATCATCGTCGGCGGGTACAGGCGTTGAGAAAGTTGTGTCGATCGTATCGGGGTCAAGTATCTCATACGAGAGCGAATTATCGTAAGCATATATGTAAGCTTGCGAATTCATATAGCATTTCAGCTTGAAACCGTTTATATTGCCGTATGCCGCACTTTCATCGTCCTTGATATAAAAGCCGAAAGCAGCAGTGCCTATCTTGCTGACATTGAATGGCAGGGTCACGCTTTTTAGTGCGGTACACCCCAAAAAAGCCTCACTTGCAAAAGCTATGCCGTTATCGGGCACTGTCACAGCCGAAAGGGAAGTGCAGTCAGCAAAAGCGGCTTCATGCACATTTTTCACCGACTCGGGCAGTACGATGCTTTTAAGCCCTGTACAGCCTGAAAAAGCGCACACACCGATCTCTTTTACCGTATTTGGTATAGTCACTGCCGTGATGCCGTCAAGCATGGAAAAAGCGTCATCACCTATGGCGACAACTTTTGCACCGCCGATAGCCGACGGTATCTCGACCTTTCCGCTTTCCTGATAACACTGAGTTATCTTAATGCCGCCGCTGACTTTTTCATATTCAAGATCGCCGTAGCTGTCAGCTGATGCGGTAACTGCGCTGTCAAAAGCCGTTTCGGGCTTTACAGCAGCTCCTCCGAAAACAAATATAGCCGCTGTAAGCACAGCCGCAAGTTTTTTATTCATCATTTATAGTACCTCACTTGTTAAAAAAGCAGAACACTCACAAATGATATTATAACTCGTTTCTCACAATATGTCAATTGTCTTTAATACAAAAGGAAGCCCGAAAAACAAGGCGTTTTCGGGCATTGTTCCAAATGTTGTGTCACATATCCGAAGTGGTCTCTTCATCTGTCAGCAGTTCATCTTCGGTGTACCGCGATGACCGTTCTATCCTGCGGATACCCTTGACCTGTGCCGCGATAAGTGCAATATCACTGACATTTACGCTGCCGTCGCCGTTTACGTCAGCAAGCAGTTGTTTTTCAGCCGAAAGCGCTTTTATTGACTTGACATGTGCGGCTGTCAGCGAAATATCTGTCACATTAATAAAGCCGTCATCATTTACGTCACCGATATTCCCGTCTGACCTCAGCATTACCCCGCTGACAGTGAATGTGGTTATCGAATAGGGTGCGAGTTCAGCTGAGAAGCCCGACCTGTACAGTTTTGGGGCATTATCAAGGCTTTGCCAGTGTTCTCCGCCGTCAGCCTGACCTGATGTTCGCACCGCACTGACTTTTCCGCTTTTAAGTATATCGTAGCCGTCTGTAATAAATCTGACAGTTTTGTTCTCGCCGCTGCAATTAAGTGCTGTTATGCTGAGTGTCTGCGTTTTCATATCATAAGAAGCTATGGTGTTCTCATCTGCCCTGATAAGCGTTGAACCCGCGTGTATATATCTGCTGAACTGCCCGTAAGCGTAGTATCGCTGAGTCAGTTCAAGCCCTGTGTTATCGGCGTTTTCGTGTATCAGCCCAAGACCGCTCCCGCTGTTGGTGACAGCCTGCCGCATCACCCACGCAGAAGCCTCAGCGTTTGTCAGGTCGGCGATCATCTGCCTGCCCAGTCCCAGCGCCGCCGACATCTCTCCTGCGTCACTGCCGACGGTGTAAAGACCGTCAGCTTCGGTTATCCAGCTGTTTTTGCCTGCCGATGCAGTTAGATACTTTTCTTGAGATGCTTTATCGGTGCTGTGAACATTCAGCCTGCCGACAGCTTTTTTTGCTTTCGTTTTCAGTGCAGAATAGCCGTCTGCCGCCGCTTTTAGGTCAGCTTCATCGGCTGCTGCTATCTTCACATCTTTTGAACCGTTTTTATCCAGCGCTGACCTGAGTTCCTCGATCAGCTTAGACTGTGCCGCCCCCTGTGAAACATGGCAGCCTTCCTGCATAGTGCCTCCCGCCTTCCAATGATATGATGAAGGCTCGTTCATCGGAGATATGCTGCTGACTTTTAGCCCCGATTTTCTTAAATACGCCGTTACGTCAGCCAGATATTTTGCATGATCGTCAAAGCAGCTGCTTTTGATATTGTCATATCCCGAATATACAGCACCTGCCGTACAGCCGCTCTCCGTCATAAAATAGGGCGGCGAGAAGGAGTAAAGCTCTATCTTTGCCCCATCTCCTGCTGCTGCGGCTGTTGTTTTCAGTGCAGCGATCTGTGCTTTATCCTGCGGTGATATGGTGAAGCTCATGCTGTTCTCGTCAAGCGTTTCCGCGCTCCACCAGGGAGGTATGACTGTATCGCTGTCAGTAAAGTGGCTGTGTTCGGGCGAATCGCCGCCGCCGATATTATAGCGTATTATATTCATATCCAGCCCGTCATCGCCGTAAAGCAGAGCTGCCGCCTGCTCCATAAGTTCGTCGTTTTCGCCCAGCCTTTCGCCCCATCTGTAAAGTGCCGTGCCCCAGCCGTCACATACGGCAAAGCTGTTCTCAGCCGATATGCTGACAGTCTCTGCTTCACCCGCCGTACAGCAGACTGACATCTGCTCAAATAACGTAACAGCGGTCAGCAAAAATGCTATGATCTTCTTGCCTCTCATTTTGTTCCTCTCTAAAAAAGCTGCCTTATCGACCGATAAGGCAGCTTTTGGTTTAATTTAATGCCTGATATGCTTTCAGTCTGTCGTCATATACGGTCTTAGCAGAGCCGTATGCCGCAGAAGCTGTTTTAAGCTCGTTCTCTTTATCGCTGACTGTCTGCTTTGCGTTATTCAGTGCAGTTTCAGCATTTTTGTAAGCATCTTCCTGAGCATTGATGCTCTTGCCCTTGATCGCGTTGTTGTAGTAATCGTTGAACTTGTCTGCAAACTCACCGACCGATACAGTCTCACCTGCGTCCTGGTCATCAGCCGCAAAAAGAATGTTGTGTGTAGTGCTGTTCTTGGTGCTGAAACCGAAGCCCATCGCAACTGCCTTATCGCTGACGAGTCTGTTGTAGTTATCTCCGCCGCTGTCACGTTCATTGCTGTACCAGCCGTCGAAGGGATCTTCAAAGCCGAATGCCAGATCTTCTTCAAAGCCTGTATTATTTGCACTCTGACCGCTGCCCGCGCACATATCGTTATTCAGAACAGCCAGCGCCATCAGCTTATAGCTTACTCTGAGTTCCGATTTGCCTTCGTTAGCTCTCAGCTGATTTGCTTCGTTCAGGAAATCTATACTGCGCTTGACATTCTCCAGTGAAGCCGCATCGCTGCTGTTGCCTTTTTCAACGATATAGGAATATTCAGATGAATTGAACGCATTCATGCCGTCTGCGTTGCCGATGCTCTCATAGAAGCCGTAAAGACCTCTGTTGTAATTTTCAGCCTGCTCTGCGTCATAACCGCGCTTTGCCTCTTCCAGCTTTGCCTTCGCATTCTCGAACTCGGACTGTAATCTGTCGCGATTGCCTTTTGCTTCGTCCAGTGAAGCCTGTACGCTGTCGAGCTTTGCGGCTGCTTCATTCAGCCTTGCCTCAGCATTCTGAAGTGCCTGTGCAGCTTTTTCTTTCTTATCCTCAGCCGAATTGCCTGAAGATGAATTGCCTGAAGATGAAGCTGAATCTGCCGAAGCCTTTGTAGTGGTAGTCTCGGTCTTGCGGCGGTTGTCCAGCTTTTCGGTTGACTGTGTCACCATAGGAGCGCTGTCTTCCAGCTCGGGGTCCTGCGATTCACTGCCGCCCAGAGTGGTCAGCAGATCTTCGTCAGTGTCGAGCAGTGAAGCACTCTCATCACCCGATGAATCAATTGAAGGTCTTGTGTCGCCGCTCTGTGAAACTTTTTTGTCCGAATGACTGACAGTTCTGGGGTCTTGTTTCATCTTATATTTTATAAATACGCTTGAAAAAAGAACCACCAGAACAACAGCCAGACCGATCATTAGTTTAATGTTGCTTTTTACCATCTTTTAACCTCATTTTCCGTTCTGTGATATGCCCGAACTTCATATTTTCAATGTTGACATATATTTTAACGAAAATATTATAGCACAAAATAAAAAACTTTATAAAAACATTTTATTAACCAATAGTTAACGCAAACCTTTTCGCAGATAGATTTTTTACTGTCATTTCATACATTTGCTATCTATAATGCACAAAAACGTTTATATATTAAAAATACGGATATTTTTGACCGACCGCAGGAAAAAGCAAGCCCCTCGCCCGCAGATACTGCTGACGAGGGGGCAGAAGCATTATTCAGCGTCTTTGAGGTACTTGCTCTCGGCAGTGAAAGTGACTTTCAGCTCACTTTCAGCGACGAGTTTTGTTCGGTCGACAGCGGGATCGCTCTTGGTATTGCCGTAATCGTTGTATATCTCGATACGATAATTGTTCTTGCCCTCAATATCGCCTTTCTGGAGCTTTGTCTGGTCAACTGACAGCTCGGTGCCGTCAACGAATACCTTGACATCGCTTATCTTGAGGTCTTTGAGCTTGTCTGCGCAGTCGATGAGATCAACCACGAAAACAGCCGCGCTCTCCAGCTTCATGCCGTCAGCCGCGAAGCTGTTGTAGACCAGTGTGTTCTCACCGTTTACCACATTCGTCTGAACAGCGCCCTCTCCGGGTGTGAAAGTGGTCTGCGGTTCCCAGTTGCCGTCAGCAAAACCCAGCACTGCGACTGCATCTATCTTTTCAACAGGTGCATCGGGATCATCGGGTTCTTCCTCATATGGAACGACGTGGGGAACTTCGTAGTCACCCTCAGCGTTGATCGCTCTCAGCATGCCTTCAATGATGGTGGGGTAATCCACCTTGCCTGTTTTACGGTCGAACAGTCGGCAGCCGCCCTTGCCCTTAGCGCCGTTATCCCAGTATACGGGAACAGCGCCGTTCTCTTTGGCGTACTTTACGACATTCTCGCACCACTGTCTCCTGAATTCGGTGTTGTCGGGGTCTGCGTAGGTCTTGTCGGTGGGACTGAACTCGCCGATTATGACGGGATAGCCCTCATCGGTGAACTTTTTCAGCTTTGCCATCTGTTTTTTCAGACCGCTCAGCGTGCCTGTGGTATCCAGCTTTGCCCTGTTGGTGAAATCAGCTCCCCACTGGGTATATCTGGTGCTTTCGTTCAGCGCGAAGTTATACGGGTCATAATAATGTACAGATATAGCTATCCTGTTTGATGGTGCGGTGCAGAGCTTGTCAGTGGGTATCTCAAAACCGTAGTCACCGACAGTGTAATCAATATTGGTGTTCCAGCCGGGTACCAGCAGCCATCTTTCGGTGTTCTCGCCGCCCGCGCTTCTGACAGCGTCAACGAAGGTCTGGTTGAACTTATTGATGTTCTGATAGGATTCGAGGTCGGGGTCGCCCCAGTTGGCTTCAGTGCCTTCATCGGTGGTGAAGTTCTTGTAAGCTACATCGCGCTTGCGTGCGAATTCCTCATTCATCGACTCAAAAATGACATGTTCATCATAATCTTTGAACATCTCAGCTATCTGAGTCCACACAGCGGCATACTTAGCCCTTATCTCAGCCTGCTGATCTTCGGGGGCATCGCAGTACAGCCAGCCGCCTGCGATGGTGTGGTAGCCGTCACTGTGCATGTTTACTATTACATAGAGGTCCTCTGCAACCATATAGTCAACAGACTCCTTGACCTGCGCCAGCCATTCGTCTTTTATCTTGTAATCGGGACCCTCGCCTATATTGTCGAGCCAGCCCACAGGCATTCTGACAGAGGAGAAACCGAGATCCTTGATGGTCTTTGCAAGATCAGCGTTCATGGGTATATTGCCCCACGCGGTCGGGTCGGGAGTCATCTCGTAAACAGATTCTCCGTTTGCGTACTTTGCAGGCTGACCGTCAACATCTATCAGCGGTTTGTCGGTAGACTTGACAGCTTCGTAAGTGTTGCCGAGATTCCAGCCCAGCCCCATAGCTTTTGTGAAGGCTTCCTGCCCGAAATCGTCTTTTGCGGGCTGTTTCGGTACTAACGGTCTTATGCCCTTTACATGTGCCGCCAGCAGTGAAATATCGGTGACATTTATCTTGTTGTCGCCGTTGAGGTCGGCAGCGTCCAGCTTTTCTGCGGCGAGCGGTCTGATGCCCTTCACGTTTGCCGCCAGCAGTGAAATATCCGTAACATTGACCTTGTTATCGCCGTTCAGATCACCTGTAACAGCCTCTTCCGCATTTGCCGAGAACATACCGAATACCTGGCATGACATGGCACAGACTGCCGCAAGAGCTGTCAGTTTTTTGATAGCATTTTTCAATTGTATCTCTCCTATCACAAATGTTAAAATATTAAACGTCAGTCAAAGCCCCTCGCCCTGACCTTTACAAGCAACTATATTATACCATACTTTTTGCCTAATTGCAATAGTGCAAAGTGAATTGTTTTTGTAAATTTTATGCGCTTTGACCAAAATATGAAACTCATGCAGTTTAAAATGTGATTATCCCGCTGATACACCAAAATAAATGATATTATATCAGGAACTGAATACCGTTGGCGGTTATCTTTCCCCCGCCTGCGGCGGGGGAAAGATAACATCAACTCAGTTTTTCCTCATTGATGAAGGTATTTTGCAGTGGTGTGCTAAAGGGATAGTCATAATTTAAAATATCGGCGCAGCAGTAATTTATCGGGCATGTCTGCATATCATTAATAAAAAAGGAGGAATATATATGGAGCTAAGAAAAAAGCTGACGATAATGTTCATATGCCTGACAGTGCTGTACGGGGCGATACCGCGCCGCGTATGTGCCGAGACGGTCATGGTGGAGGACTTGCTCGCCGCGATGCCCGCAGATGAGATAATAGCTGTCGAGTGCAGCACGGGAAAGGTACTTATGGAGAAAAATTCGGAGCTGACGGCAGAAGTTTCGCACCTTGCCAAGCTCATGCTGGTACTGCTGACAGCCGAAAAGCTGGAAAGCGGTGAGCTTTTGCCCGATGATACTGTGACAGCTTCCGCAAATGCCAACGCCCAGCCCGCCCCGCAGATATGGCTGGAGAAAAATGAGAAGATAACAGTCGATGAACTGCTGAAGTCCATAACCGTCAGCAACGCGAATGACGGTGCTGTGGCACTGGCAGAGCATATCTTCGGAAATGCGGAAAATGCGGTGAATGAGATGAACCGCAAAGCAGAAACGCTTGACATGCGCTCGACCACGTATGCAGATGTCTGCGGCATCGACGAGCGCACCCTTTCGGATGCGGCAGATACAGCTAAACTGGCTGCGGAACTGGTGAGGCACGAGATGCTCATACCCTATTTTACATCGTGGCTGGAATATGTTCGCGGCGGCAGGGCGGAACTGGTCAACCTTAACCGCCTTGTGCGAAGCTATAAAGGCATTACGGGCATGAAAGCATGCAGTTCATCGGCGGCAGGGGAGTGCGCAGTCGTAACAGCCCGCCGCCGCGATATGGACATAGCGGTGGTGATAATAGGCTGTGACAGGCGTGAGAACTGCGATGATATGGCGAAAAAGCTCCTTGATATGTGCTTTGACGGCTACTCGCTCTATTCCCCCGAACCTACTGCCGAAATGCTGGAAAAGATCCCTGTGACGGGCGGTGAGCAGAAAAAAGTGGCTGTTACTTTCGGAAAACTGCCCGCCGCTGTCATTCCGAAAGGCTCTTCATCGAGTTTTGACATCAAATTTGAAAAAGAGGAACAGCTGACAGCTCCCGTCAAAAAGGGACAGGTCTGCGGCAGGCTGATATGTACGCTGGGCGGCAGGGAGATGTATTCTGCCGAACTGGTGACTGAAAAAGCAGTCAGGAAGATCAGCTTTGCATTTAATTTGAAACAGTTGTTGATAAATATGCTTAAAATTTAATAGGAATTTTGTACTGAATGAACAAAAGTGACAAGTCTGAGTGAAATTGCTTGCAAAGTTTAGAAAAATATTGTATAATAAATAAAAGTAATATTGAAAGAAAGGCTGATTGGAAATGTCACTTACTTTGAGAACAAAATATCTTGAGGGCTTTGTAGCTGACCATGAGTTTGATGCTATCGCTCCTGCTGTCACTGCTGCCCACAATACCCTTGCTGCTAAAAACGGTCCCGGCAACGATTTTCTGGGCTGGGTCGAGCTGCCTACCGATTATGACAAGGAGGAGTTCGCAAGGATAAAGGCTGCTGCCGAGAAGATAAAGGCTAAGGCTGATGTGCTGGTCGTTATCGGCATAGGCGGTTCTTATCTGGGCGCAAGGGCTGCTATCGAGCTGCTGAAGTCACCCTTCTACAACAACCTGAAGAAGGATACCCCCGACATCTACTTTGTCGGCAACAACATAAGCGCTACTTACCTCAACGAGGTGCTGAGCATCTGTGAGGGCAGAGATATATGTGTCAACGTTATCTCCAAGTCCGGTACTACCACTGAGCCTGCACTGGCTTTCAGAGTATTCAAGAAGCTGCTGGAGGACAAGTACGGCAAGGATGAGGCTAAGGAGAGGATCTTCGCTACCACCGATAAGGCTAAGGGCACTCTTAAAGAGCTGTCTGACGAGATGGGCTACGAAACTTTCGTTGTGCCCGATGATGTAGGCGGAAGATTTTCCGTACTGACAGCAGTTGGTCTGCTGCCGATAGCTGTTGCGGGCTGCGACATCGACGCACTGATGCAGGGCGCAAGAAACGCTCAGCAGAAGTATGCGAACGATGACGGCAACGACTGCTATAAGTACGCTGCTGCAAGAAATATCCTTTACAGAAAGGGCAAGAAGGTCGAGATGCTGGTATCCTACGACCCCGCTTTCACACTGATGGGCGAGTGGTACAAGCAGCTGTTCGGCGAGAGCGAAGGCAAGGACGGCAAGGGCATTTTCCCGTCTGCCGCTACTTTCTCCACAGACCTGCACTCACTGGGTCAGTTCATTCAGGACGGTTCGGACATAATGTTTGAGACTGTTGTGAACATCAAGACCCCGAAGCAGGACTTCTTCATCGAGGAAGATGCTGAGAACAGAGATGGTCTGAACTTCCTGTCCAACCAGAATATGTCTGTTGTAAACAGCAAGGCATTCGAGGGCACTATACTCGCTCACACTGAGGGCGGCGTGCCTAACCTTGTTATCGACATGGACAAGATAGATGAGGAAAATCTGGGCGAACTGATATACTTCTTCGAGAAGGCATGCGCTATCTCGGGCTATATGCTGGGCGTTAACCCGTTCAATCAGCCGGGCGTTGAAAGCTACAAGAAGAACATGTTCGCACTGCTGGGCAAACCCGGCTATGAGGATCAGAAGGCTGCGCTGGAAGCAAGGCTGGGCTGATAAAAACAAGGAATTATGCGGCTGAAACCGCTTAGGCAGATGCCGCTTAAAATAAATGCTTTTAAAGCAGAATGGAGAGTTATTATGATCAATTTAATTCCGGGCAAAAAGGGTACAGGCAAGACTAAGGTACTTGTTGACTCCATTGTAAAGGCTGCCGAGAAGGCAACGGGCAACGTTGTCTGCATCGAGAGAGGCATGAAGCTCACTTACGATATTCCCCACAGTGTAAGACTGGTGGATGCTGAGGACTATGCTATCAGCAACTATGAGAGATTTTATGGTTTTGTTGCAGGTCTGCTGGCAGGCAACCACGACATTCAGGAGATCTTTGTTGACGGTATCCTGAAGATAGGCGGCAGGGATTACGATGAACTGGGCAGCATGCTGGAGTCCATCGCTGTTCTGGCTAAGGACATAAACATCGTTTTCACAGTATCTGCTGATGTTGAAGATCTGCCTGCTAAGGTAAGAGCTTTCATTAAGTAAATCGTTGATATTGCGGGTGTGCTGCCCTGTCATAAGGCGGGGCGGCATTTCCCTGTGAAATCAAAATTTACTGTGAATTAACAAAAAAAATCAGAAAAACTATTGACAAATCGCAGACTTCGGGTTATAATGGAGTTTGTGATGTTTGAGGTGTACAATGAAAATACATCTGAAAGAGCTTTTCGATATTGTCGGCGAGGTCAAGGAGTTTGATTATGAGATCAAGCCTGAACAGATCGGAGAGTATTCATCTTATGATTTTACAGCACCTATGGCAGTCAGGGGCAGGGCTGAAAACCGTGCAGGCGTTGTAACGCTTGATTTCGGGGTAAAGTTTACCCTGTCACAGGTCTGCGACAGATGTCTTAAAGAGTTTGAGCGTGAGTATGCTTACGATTTCTCGCATATACTGGTCAGACAGCTCCACAGCGGGCGCGATGACTATGATGAATATGTGGTCTGTGAGGATAATGTGCTTGAACTGGATGAGCTGGTAATCTCAGATATGCTGCTGTCACTTCCCACAAAGATACTTTGCAGGGAGGATTGCAGGGGACTGTGCTTTAAATGCGGCAAAGATCTGAATGAAGGCGACTGCGATTGTCCGAAAGACTGATAGTCTTGGGATAGGTCATATTACTACCGAAGAGGAGGTGCCAAAATGGCAGTACCAAAGAGAAAAGTTTCTAAGGCAAGACGTGATAAGAGACGTTCGGCTGTATGGAAGCTCGATGCGCCTGCACTGAGCAGATGTTCAAACTGCGGCGAGCTGACTTCGCCCCACAGAGTTTGCAAGAACTGTGGTTTCTATAAGGGCGTTCAGGTCATCAAGAAGGATGCATAAGCCTTTTGGTGCCTTAGAGGTCTGAAAAGACAAGCTATACAGGCAGAGGAACTCTGTTTCCTCTGCTTTTATTTTTGCTTGATTTTTTTTGAGCGATATGGTATAATAAAAAGAGTATGATCGGAAGGAGAGGATATTATGGTGCTGCCTGTTGTTGCCGTTGTCGGCAGACCCAACGTGGGCAAATCAACACTTTTTAATAAACTTATAGGTCAGCGGCTTTCGATAGTCGAGGACACACCGGGCGTTACAAGAGACCGTATCTACGGTAAATGTGAATGGCTGGGCAGAGAATTTATGCTGGTGGATACGGGAGGTATCGAGCCTGAGAGCGATGATATTATTTTGTCGCAGATGCGCAGACAGTCTGAACTGGCTATAACTTCGGCTAATGTGATAATACTTGTCACCGATATAAAAAGCGGTGTCACATCGACTGATATGGAGGTCGCACAGATGCTGATGAAATCAGGCAAGCCTGTGGTGCTGTGCGTGAATAAGGTCGATAACGTGGGCGAACCTCCGATGGAACTGTATGAATTTTACAATCTCGGTCTGGGTGAACCGTTCCCTGTGTCATCGGTACACGGTCACGGTACGGGCGATATGCTGGACGAGGTGCTGAAATATCTGCCTGAGATCTCTGCTGATGAAGATGACGATGAAGCTGTCAAAGTGGCAGTCATCGGTAAGCCCAATGTGGGCAAATCTTCACTGATAAACCGCATTTGCGGCGAGGAGAGAGTCATAGTATCGGATATTGCAGGCACTACCCGTGATGCGACGGATACGGACATCGAAAATGAGTTCGGCAAATTCGTTTTTATCGACACTGCGGGCATACGCCGCAAGTCTAAGGTGCTGGAAACAGTCGAGAAATATTCGGTGCTGAGGGCTTATATGGCGGTGGACAGGGCTGATGTGGCTGTCATAGTCATAGATGCGACTGTCGGTTTTACCGAGCAGGACAGCAAGGTTGCGGGGTACGCTCACGAAAAGGGCAAGGCTTGCGTTGTGGCTGTCAATAAGTGGGACGCGCTGGAAAAAGACGGCAAAACGATGAACGAGTTCCGCAAAAAGCTGGAGAATGATTTCAGCTTTATGAGTTATGTGCCGTTCGTTTTCGTGTCTGCAAAGACAGGTCTGCGCGTGGACAAGCTGTTTGAGATGATAAGATATGTCAAGGAAAAGAACTCTGTGCGCATAGCGACAGGTAAGCTGAATGAAGTGCTGGCATACGCGACACAGCGCGTTCAGCCGCCCTCCGACAAGGGCAGAAGACTCAAGATATACTACATGACGCAGGTTTCCACAAACCCGCCCACATTTGTTTACTTTGTGAACAGGGCTGAACTGTTCCACTTCTCGTATCAGAGGTATCTTGAAAATCAGATACGCGAAACATTCTCGCTGGACGGTACGCCCATAGTATTCAAGATAAGAGAACGTGACAGAGATGATGTAAAGTAGGAGCATAAACATGAAAGACGTTTTGGCTATATTATTCACAGTTTTCTTTTCGTATCTTCTGGGAAGCCTGAATTCAGCGATAATCGTGTGCAGGCTATGGAAAAAGCAGGATATACGCGACTACGGCAGCAAAAACGCGGGGCTGACGAACGTGCTTCGCGTTTACGGCAAGGGTCCTGCGCTGGCAACACTGCTCTGCGACCTGGCGAAGGGCGTTATTGCAGTGGTAGTCTGTCGTCTGGTAGTGCATAAGGCTATGGGCGTTGAATTTTTCGACGACCCGCATTTCATCGGCTATGTGGCTGGTCTGTGCGTTATGCTGGGGCATTGTTTCCCTGTGTTTTACGGTTTTCACGGCGGAAAGGGCGTACTGCTGGCGGCGACGACCCTGCTCGCCATCGACCCTCTGACCTGCGTTTGCGCACTGGCTGTGTTCGGGATACTTCTGGCGGCAACGAAATATGTGTCTGTCGGTTCGATATTCGCATCTGTCGCCTACCCCACATTCACCTTTATTTTGCAGAGATTTGTCTACAAGGGCGGCTATGCAGTCGTACCAAATACACTGATGGGCGTGTGCATTTGTGTGCTGATAATCTCACTTCATCACGCTAACATCAAGCGCCTTATGAATGGCACTGAGAATAAATTTGGACAGAAAAAGGCGGCTGTGAAAGAGGAAGATAAATGATCTCAGCCCGCAAACTCACCGAAAAAGAGTATCTTGCCACCATGTCGGACGGTATGAAGAATGTTACCGATACGGCTGAACGGCTTACAGATATATGGGCTTATGCTTCACAAAGCGGGGTGCGTGAGGTGATCTCCGAATACGGCTTTGAAAACAGGCTGATCGAGGCTGTCTATGAGAATGGCGGCGGCAGTTATCAGCATGTACTGCTTTACGGTGTGCGGGAGGATACTTATGCCGTGATAGTTGTCGATGTGCGGAAACGTGCTGTGTTCGGGCATTACTTGCTTGATATTGGTGAGAAATACGGTCTTTGACAGAAATAAGTCTATAAAAGCTGACATGCGTACAGGGACGCTGAAATACTGCGCTTTTGTACGCATGGGCGTATCATGGGATAAACAGGGAGAACGACATGAACAAAACACTAAAAGTGATACACAGGATATTATTCTGGCTTAACCCGACCGCGATCGTGGTGACGCTGGTGATCTACCTGATGAAGTGGAACAGCTACCCGCAGGAGATAGGCGTGCATTTTGATCCTTACGGTAATTTTGATGTTATCGCTTCAAAATATTACGGACTTTACTGGCAGCTGATGGGCGGGCTGGCAACAGGCGGCGCGGCACTGGTCAATTACCTTGTAAGCAGGAAAAATGTGGGTCTGAAAATGAACGAAAAGGGCGAAAGGCTTTTCAGGACGGTGATAACTTTCACAACTGATGCTGTGCTTTTGTCTTTCAATGCTATGTTCGTAAGTGCTTCGAGGGGTGTCATCATACAGCAGGGCATCGACAAAAATGTTAGGGCCCTTTTTATGACGAGTGTTTTTTTCTCTTTTCTTATAGGGCTTACCGCTTTGATAGTTATTTATGCGACCCACAAGGATAAAGCCGAAAAGAAGGACGATCCCAATAAGGGCATAAGGCTCAGCCGTATCGCCGCATGGCTCATCGAGGTGTGCGCTCTTTTGATTTTCTTTTTTATAAGCGAAAGAATGCCGAGTGATGAAAGATATGCCTTTGACCCCAATTATGCAGGTCTGGCTTATTTTGGAAATTTTGACAGGTACATGAGCAAGTGGCTGATACTTGTGCCGCATGCTGTGCTGATCGCGTTTCTCGCGATATGTGAGGTCATAGCGGTCAAAGCTGTGAAAAAGGAGCATTTTGCCGCTGTAAAGCTGGCTGACAGGTCAAAGGTGACTACGGCGCTGATGGCATTCTGGTGGAATATTGACCTCTGCTCTGAAATAAGTATAGGCATCGTATCGGTGGCTGTGTGGGCAGGCTTCTGCGTGCTGTGGGCGGTGCTGTATCTTATGGGCAGAAAGAAAGACAGTTCGGCGGAAAAGTGATAATATTCGCCATATGCACACATAACTGTCACTTAATTGGGATATAATCTGGTAAACGATCAATATTTTTTGAATCCCAATTTGGTTTTGTATCATCAGCAATACATATCAAAATTAGGAGTTTTTTGACAACGATCAATAAACGGGAGGTATGACAAATGGCAACTATTACTATTCTCGGCTCGGGCGGATTCGGGCTCTCGCTGGCTATAATGTGCGACAATGCGGGGCATGATGTCACGGTTTGGAGCAAGTTTCAGGACGAGATAGACACCATCAACCGAACAGGAGAGCTGAAAAGCAAACTGCCCGGCGTGCTGGTCAACAAGACCATCAAGCTGACTACCGATATTTCGGCGGCTAAGGGAAAGGATATGGTCATTGTGGGCATACCTTCCAATTTTGTGAGAAGCGTCTGCGAAGAAGCCGCACCTTACATAGACAAGGAAACCATAATCGTGAACACCGCAAAGGGTCTTGAGGCGGGCAGCCTTAAACGAATGACTGAGGTGGAAAAGGAATGTTTCCCCGACAATATAATTGCTGTGCTGACAGGACCTTCGCATGCGGAGGAAGTTGCGCGCGGCATACCCACGACCGTCTGTACGGCATGCGAGAACAGGGAAGCGGCGAATTTCATTCAGCAGACCCTCTCGAACAACACCTTCCGCGTTTATGTGAACGATGATGTCATCGGCTGTGAGATAGGCGGCTCGCTGAAGAATGTCATCGCGCTGGCGGCAGGCGTGTGCGACGGTCTGGGGCTGGGCGACAACACCAAAGCGGCGCTGATGACAAGAGGTATACGCGAGATAACGAGACTTGGCATGGCTATGGGCGCTGAACAGGATACTTTTGCGGGACTGAGCGGCATCGGCGACCTGATAGTTACCTGCTGTTCGATGCACAGCCGCAACAGACGCGCGGGCATACTTATCGGCAAGGGCACAGACCCCGCCGAAGCGGTAAGACAGGTCGGCACTGTTGAGGGCTATTCCTGCACGAAGAATGCTTACGATCTTGCTAAGAAAATGGGTATCGAGATGCCCATAACCGAAGAACTGGCAAAAGTGCTGTTTGAGGGTGCGCCTGTGGGTGAGAGCATAAAGAAGCTGATGGGCAGACCCTCGAAAAATGAGACCGAGAGCGATTTCCTGAGCTGACGGGGGTGCGTGATGCTGAGAAAGTATAATATCAAGACAGATGAAACAGGACTGTATAATATTACCAGCTATGTGCGCCAGACACTCAACGAATCGGGGGTGGAAAGCGGTATAGCTGTGGTTTTCTGCCCGCACACCACTGCGGCGATAACTATTAACGAGAATGCCGATCCCGATGTGCAGACCGACCTGCTGTTCGCGCTGGACAAGACCTACCCCGACAGACCGCAGTTCAGGCATGTGGAAGGGAACTCTGCGGCACACCTGAGATCAAGCTGTGTGGGCGCTTCCGAGACTGTCATCATCGAGGACGGCAGCCTTCTGCTGGGAACATGGCAGGGCATATACTTTGCCGAGTTCGACGGTCCGCGCCTGAGGACGTTCTATGTCAAGATAATCAAGGGCTGATACATATTTTACCATTTACTGCGGAGTTTTTTGCGCTCCGCAGTTTTTTTCAGAGAATTTACATCAAACCCCTTTACAAGAGACGAAAAATATAGTATAATTTTAGTGTTAGTAATTTTACGCAAATGTGCAAAAATATGTTAAAGGAGTGTAATCTATGGGTGCTAAATATAAGCGTATCCTCCTGAAACTGAGCGGTGAAGCTCTGGCGGGAGACAAGAAGATCGGTCTTGATTATGACATAATCAACACTTTCGGCAAGAGCATAAAGAAAGTAGTTGACGCAGGTGTCGAGGTCGGCATAGTTGTCGGCGGCGGCAATTTCTGGAGAGGCCGTTCCAGCGGCGCTATGGACAGGACAAGAGCAGATCACATCGGTATGCTGGCAACTGCCATGAACGCACTGGCTGTGGCTGACGGTCTTGAAAACTGCGGAATGGAAGTAAGAGTGCAGACTGCTATCTCGATGCCGCAGGTGGCTGAACCTTATATCAGGAACAAGGCTATGCGCCATTTTGAAAAGGGCAGAGTGTGCATCTTCGGCTGCGGCACGGGCAACCCCTTCTTCTCCACCGACACTGCTGCTGCACTGAGGGCTGCTGAGATAGAAGCTGATATTTTCTTCAAAGCAACTATGGTAGACGGCGTTTATGACAAGGATCCCCATAAGTACTCTGATGCTGTCAAGTACGATTCACTGACATTCAACGAAGTGCTTGAAAAGGGCTTGCAGGTAATGGATTCAACTGCGGCGGCACTTTGCAAGGACAATAATATCCCCGTGCTGGTGTTCGATCTGGCAAGACCCGACAACATCTATGATGCCTGCATGGGCGAAAATGTGGGCACACTGGTATCAGCTGAATAAATCACGAAAGGAATACAGATCATGAATGAAATAAAAAACAAGGCTAAGGAAAAAATGGAAAAGTCGGTAAACGTTATGCTTTCCGATTTTGCGGCTATAAGAGCGGGCAGGGCTAATCCCGCTGTTCTCGACAAGGTCAAGGTAGAGTACTACGGCGCGCCTACCCCTGTCAACCAGATGGCAGCTATATCCGTTGCTGAGGCGAGGATACTCGTTATAACTCCTTGGGATAAAAGCACGCTCAAGTCCATTGAGAAGGCTATACAGGCTTCCGACATCGGCATCAATCCCCAGAACGACGGTCAGACTATCAGACTGATCTTCCCTCAGCTGACTGAGGACAGACGTAAGGAGATAGTAAAGGACGTTAAAAAGGGCGGCGAGGACTGCAAGGTGGCAGTACGTTCCATAAGACGTGACGCTATCGAGAAGATAAAGGCTAAGAAGAAGAACAACGAGATCACTGAGGACGAGCAGAAGGACGGTGAGGAAGCTATCCAGAAGCTGACCGACAAGTTCGTTAAGGAGATCGACGCTCACGTAGCCGAGAAGGAAAAAGAGATACTCTCTATCTAAGGTGACTGATGGCAAGGAAGATTAGCTGTTTAGGCGAAAATATCATACCGCCCGCACATGTGGGCGTTATCATGGACGGAAACGGCAGATGGGCGAAAAAACGCGGTCTGCCGAGAAAGTTCGGACACCGCGAGGGTGCAAAGACCTTCCGTGCGATAACAAGACACGCTAAGGCGGTGGGCGTTGACTATATCACTTACTATGCGTTCTCTACCGAAAACTGGAAAAGACCCAAAGACGAAGTTGACGCGATAATGGATCTCTTTGAGAAGTACCTTGACGAGGTAAAGGACTTTATCGAAGAAAATATACGCATACGTTTCATCGGGGATAGGTCTGTGCTAAGACCCTCTTTACAGGCGAAGATGCTGGATACAGAGGAGACCTCGAAGGACTTTGATGCGATGACGCTGGTGCTTGCCATCAACTACGGCGGGCGCGATGAGATCTGCCACAGCGTAAAGACGCTGGCAGAGAGGGTCAAGCGGGGTGAACTCGACCCGCAGGACATCACTGAGGATATGATAGAGAGAAACCTCTATACCGAAGAGATACCGCCCCTTGATCTGGTGATAAGACCCAGCGGCGAGCAGAGGCTGTCAAACTTTATGATATGGCAGGCGGCTTATGCTGAATTTTACTACACAAACATTCTCTGGCCCGATTTCAAAAATGCTGATTTTGACAGGGCGATACTGGATTTTTGTGAAAGAAACAGAAGATTCGGAGGAATTTAAGGAATGTCTACCCGAATAATTTCCGCCGCAGTGGCGCTGGTCATAGCCATCGTCCTTGTGGCACTTCATGCGACACCGCTGATGAATCTGGCGGTGGGCGCATTGTCGGTGATCGCTGTCATGGAACTTTTCAAGGCAGTGGGTTACGACAAATTCAGGCATCAGACGGCAGCGTGCCTTGCATTTGCCGCTTTTGATGCTGTTATGCCCTACTTCATGTTCAGGCTCAACACACTGTATTTTTTTAGTTATCGTTTCTATCTGGGTATTTTTATGCTGGTCATGTGCATACTGTATCTCAGGGATCATAAAAAATACAGTTTCAAGGATTTCTTCGGCATGACAGGTGTTACTGTGCTGATAAGCTACTCGTTCGGTACGCTGATAAAGCTGGCGCAGGACAACTCGCTGGTCGCAAATGTTGAAGCGAATTCGCAGGGCAGGGCACAGGTCTACCTGATAGTCATTTCGCTGGCGGCGGCATGGCTGGCAGACAGCGGTGCTTACTTTGTGGGCACTTTCTTCAATAAGACAGGCAGAGAGGTGCATCACCCCTGGCCTGAGATAAGCCCCAACAAGACGCTGGAAGGTCTGGTGGGCGGCGTTATAACCAACGGTCTGATACTTGTTATTACCAGCATCGTGTTCGATGTGGTGAACAAGGGGTTCAGCGTGCGTTATATCTTGGTTTTCCTTGCGGGAATGGCGGCTGCGCTCATCGGTCTGGTGGGCGACCTGACTGCTTCTATGGTAAAGCGTCAGACAGGCATCAAGGATTACGGCAAGATAATGCCGGGTCACGGCGGCGTTATGGACAGATTTGACAGCGCACTGCTTGTTGTGCCGTTCATCTGCTATCTCGCGTCACAGGGACTGCTTATTGCATAAATATTTTCGAGGGGCAGGTCTGCAAACGGGCTTACCCCTTTTGAACGTTTTTGACAGAGGTTGTTTTTATGAAAACTATCACTATTTTAGGCTCGACAGGCTCCATCGGCACACAGGCATTGGAGGTCTGCCGTGAGCATAAAATTAAGGTAAAGGCGCTGGCGGCGCACTCTAATGTGAAGATGCTGGCTGAACAGGTCATAGAATTCGGGGCTGAGTATGCCTGCATTTATGACGAGAAAAAACTGGGTGAACTGGAGAAACTGCTGGCAGGCAGGGGTGTCGCTCTGCTGACGGGCATGGAGGGGCTGAAAGCTATCGCACAGCTTGACGGTGTTGACATAATGCTTAACTCGGTGGTCGGCATGGTGGGGCTTGTGCCTACGCTGACAGCCATCGAACATGGCACAGACATCGCCATTGCAAACAAGGAAACGCTGGTGGCAGGCGGCAAGCTGGTCATAAATGCGGCTAAGGAAAAGGGCGTTATGATATACCCCGTTGACAGCGAACATTCGGCTATATTCCAGTCGCGGCAGGGCAACAGCATGAATCGTGTCAAAGGGATAATACTGACGGCTTCGGGCGGACCTTTCTACGGAAAGACCACCGAAGAACTGCACGGCGTAACAGTCGAACAGGCGCTGAACCACCCCAACTGGTCGATGGGCAGCAAGATAACCATAGACTCCGCTACGCTTATGAACAAGGGTCTTGAATTTATCGAAGCCATGTGGCTTTTTGACCTCAGACCCGAACAGATAGAGATAGTCGTACACCGCGAAAGTGTGATACATTCAGCGGTGGAGTATGAGGACAATTCAGTGATAGCACAGCTGGGCGTGCCCGATATGAAGATACCCATACAGTACGCACTGCTTTACCCCAACAGGGTACACTGCGATGTAAAGCACCTTTCACTGACAGACTACGGCAGATTGACTTTCGCAAAGCCCGACTACGACACTTTCAAGTGCCTGACCGCCTGCATAAAGGCGGTGACTGCGGGCGGGATACTCCCTGCGGCGGTCAACGGCGCGAATGAACAGGCTGTGGCGGCTTTTCTGGCAGGGAAGATCAGCTTCCTCGCGATAGGTGAGCTGGTGACTGAGGTGCTGGAAAATACCGAAAATAAAGAGATACATAATGTCGATGACATTCTTGCGGCTGACAGGGCGGCAAGGGAATATGTTGCGAAACGAATAGAAGAAGGGCAGTATCAATGAGTATAATCATAGCGATCGTAATTTTCAGTCTGATAATAACTATCCATGAATTCGGACACTTTATCGCCGCTAAGCTGAATGGCGTAAAGGTCAACGAATTTGCGATAGGCATGGGTCCCGCACTGCTGAAAAAGCAGAGGGGCGAAACGCTGTATGCGCTGAGGGCTTTCCCGATAGGCGGCTACTGCGCTATGGAGGGCGAGGACAAAAACAGTTCAGACGGCAGGGCTTTCGGCAATAAGGCAGTGTGGCGGCGAATGATAATCGTTGTTGCAGGCGTGTGCATGAACATGATACTTGGTCTGGTGCTTCTGGTGGTGCAGACGGGCATGAGCGATGCCATAGTCACCACAACGGTAGCAAATTTTGAAGATGGCGCTGTCAGCCACGAAACGGGTCTTGAGGTGGGCGATAAGATAATCGCCATCAACGGCATGAGGATATTCACTTCGATGGATATGTCATACAAATTCACCAACGATGAGGACGGCGTTTACGATATGGTGGTGGTGCGGAACGGCGAGCAGGTCAGCCTGAAAAATGTTAAGCTGTCAACATCTGTCGGTGAGGACGGCAAGGAAGTCGTACACTATGATTTCTGGGTAGAACCGGGAGAAATAACACCAAAAAGCATCATAACGCAGGCTTTCAGGCAGACTGCTACCGATGCAAGACTTATCTATATCTCGCTGGCTGATATGATAACAGGCAAGTATTCGCTGAAGGATATGAGCGGTCCTGTGGGCATAGTTGACTCGATAGGCGATGTGATAGACAGCGAGCGCGATCAGGAAACAGGCAAGATAAACTGGAAAGGTCTTATCGACTCGGTGCTGTCTCTTTCCTCGTTCATCACGATAAATGTCGGCGTGTTCAACCTGCTTCCTCTGCCTGCACTTGACGGCGGAAGATTTATCTTCCTGCTGATAGAAGCTGTACGCAGAAAGCCCGTTCCCCCTGAGAGAGAGGGCTTGGTACACACTATCGGAATGGCTGCGCTGCTGCTTATGATGGTAGTGGTGACGGTAAGTGATATAACAAAGCTGGTATAAGGCATGAAAGACGTAAACATGGTAAAAGGCGGCATCTTCGGCATGCTGGTGGGGGACGCGCTGGGCGTGCCCTACGAGTTCCATAAAGCAGAGGATATACCGCCTTATGAAAAGATAGAGATGACACCGCCCGACGGTTTCATGCGGGCACATTTTAGCGTTGCGCCCGCAACGTGGTCCGATGACGGCGCACAGGCGCTTTGCCTGCTGGACAGTCTGGCAGAAAAGGGAAAGTTCGACCTTGACGATTTTTCTGACAGGGTGCTGGCGTGGTATGATAAGGGTCTCTGGGCTGTGGGCGGAAAAGTCTTTGATGTGGGCATACAGACAAGCATGGCGCTCAATGCTTACAGGGGCGGCGTAAAAGCTGAAAAGGCAGGCTTTGTCAGACCCGAAGGCAAGGGAAACGGCGCACTTATGAGAGTACTTCCGCTGGCGCTTTGGCATGAGGGCAGTGACGAACAGCTGGTAGAAGATGCGCACAGACAGTGCCTTATCACACACGGGAACATCACAAATCAGGTGTGCTGCGCACTTTATGTGCTTATGGCGAGAAGTCTGCTGGGCGGCGCTGATATTGATACGGCGCTGACCGATGCGGTGGCGCGTTTAAGGCGCATATATGCAGATAAGCCGAAATATGCGGACGAATTTGAGTTTTCGCTGAGACCCGATGAAAAGGATATATGGGTCGGCAGGGGCGGCGGATTTGTAGTGGACACACTGCGGGGCGCGGTGATGCTTATGAGAAATTCCAAAAGCTATGAAGAGGTCGTTAAAGGCGCGGTGGCGCTGGGTGATGACACTGATACCACTGCCTGTGTCGCGGGCGGTCTGGCGGGAATAGTCTACGGTGTGGACAGAATACCCGAAAGATGGCTGAACAGTCTGCGCGAAAAGGAAAAGGTCGATGAACTGCTGGAAAAACTTCTGAGATAAAGGAGAGCTTAAAATGAGAAATGTCAGACCCGTTAAGGTCGGCGGATCGACGCTTGACGGAAAGCATATATATATCCAGTCGATGCTGAACGTGCCGTCTACCGACATCGAGGGTTCGGTAGAACAGGCGGTAAGGCTTGAAAAGGCGGGCTGTGAGATAGTCCGCGCCGCCATACCGAATATGGAGGCTGTGGCGCTTATCCCTGCGATAAAGGAGAAGATAAGCATACCGCTGGTGGCGGACATACATTTTGACTACAAGCTGGCACTGGCGGCGGCTGATGCAGGCATAGACAAGATACGCATAAATCCCGGAAATATCGGTGATATGGACAGGGTGAAAGCTGTTGTCAAAAAGTGTACCGAAAAAGGCATACCGATAAGGATAGGCGTGAACGGCGGTTCGCTGGAAAAGGAACTGCTGGCAAAATACGGCAAGCCCTGTGCAGATGCGCTGGTCGAGAGTGCGATGGGGCATGTCAGGATACTGGAACAGTGCGACTTCAATGAGATAGTCATTTCGATAAAATCATCTGATGTGAATATAATGGTAGAGGCTTACCGCAAACTGTCGAAGATGTGCGATTATCCGCTTCATCTTGGCGTTACAGAGGCGGGTACCGAGCGCATGGGCATAATAAAGTCGGCGGTGGGGATAGGTTCACTGCTGATTGACGGAATAGGCGAAACCATAAGAGTTTCGCTGACAGACGATCCCGAAAAGGAGATATACGCCGCAAAGGATATACTCAAAGCCATTGGCAGAGGGAGCGGCGTGCAGATAGTTTCATGTCCTACCTGCGGCAGGACGCGCATAGACCTGATAGGTCTGGCAAAGCAGGTGGAGGAAATGACAAAGAATGTTGATAAGGATATTAAGGTCGCGGTCATGGGCTGTGTAGTCAACGGTATCGGTGAGTCGGGCGAGGCTGATATAGGCATCGCGGGAGGTGTCGGACAGGCTGTTATATTCGCTCACGGCAAAAAACTGTATACGGTTTCTGAGGACAAGGCGCTGAAAGCACTGATGGATGAGATAGAAAAGCTATAAGATAGGACGGTAGGTCAATGGCAACGGTAAAGATAAGTGAATATTTTGAAGATTTTGCAGATGCCATATCTGCTGATATAGGTGAGGGCAAGATATTACGGCTGATCTTTGACGAGGGGCTGACCGGTATCGAGTGTGTGGCGGCTTTTCAGAAAACGGTCGGCTTTGACTCGGTGGCGCAGTTTGAGTCACGCATGAGAAAGGCACTGAACAGCACATTCAAGCTAAGCCCCAAGTTTACGCCCGACCTGCTTTCGGTCGATTATTTCGGAGACATCTGCAAGTTTATGAAGAGCAGATTTCCGTTTGTCAACGGCTTTTTCGATGATGCTGAGGTAGTCATGGACGGCAGTGTGTTCAAGGTGACGCTGAAACACGGCGGCTATGAACTTATGAAAAAAGCAGGCGTGAACAATGCTTTCAGCGGGCTGGTGTGGGAACTTTTCTCCACTAAGGCTGATATTGAACTTGACGGTGTGCTTTTCAACGATATGGAAGAGCATGAAAAGGCTCAGCAGGAGTTCTTTGCGTCACTGCCGCAGCCCGATATAGCGGCATATGAGCAGAAATCGGCGGCGGCAAAACAGCAGGGCGGCGCACCTGCGCAGACAGAGTTCCGCAAGGTCGATGTTGACTTTACGAGCCTGCATCTGCTGGGCGAGGGCGCAACTGTGCTGAAAGGCGGTCCTATCATGGGCGACAGCCGTGTTCACAGCATGGCAAACCTGCCGATGGAAGCGGCGGCGCTGGAGCATTTCAATGACAAGGTGACTGTCTGGGGCGATATTTTCCAGGTGGATACCAAAGAGACCAAGACAGGCATGCTGATAGCAACTATCTTCTTTACCGACTATACCAACTCTGTTGCGATGAAGCTGATAGGCTCAAACAAAAAGGGCAAGTTCGTCAGACTGACGAGAGAAAGTCTGGAAGCGATGCTGGGCTGTATGAAAAAGGGTGCTACCATCATGGCAAGGGGCGAATTGCAGGATGACGAATTCGACCACAACATCTACCTTATGGCTGATGATATAATGCTGGTCGGGCGTGAAAAAGAAAAGGACACTGCTGAGGAAAAGCGTGTCGAACTGCACTGCCATACCAATATGTCGATGATGGACGCACTGGCAGCCCCCGAAAAGCTGGTGGCTAAGGCGGCAGGCTGGGGTCACAGGGCGCTGGCGATCACCGATCACGGCGTGGTGCAGGGCTTCCCCGAAGCGGGCAACAAGTGTGCCGATATACGCAAGTCAGGGCAGGAGTTCAAGATAATCTACGGCTGTGAGGCTTACGAGGTCAACAACGATGCGAGGATATTCAAGGGCGTTGACAAGCGCGAACTGACAGACGAGATCATCTGCTTTGACCTGGAGACCACAGGCACTAATCCCAGAGATGACAAGATAATCGAGATAGGCGCGGTCAAGCTGAGAGGGCTGGAGATAGTCGATAAATTCGATATGCTGGTAGACCCCGGCTGTCCGCTGACTGAGTTCATCTCAAACCTGACAAATATCACCGATGATATGCTGAAAGGTCAGTCTGACATAAAGACTGCACTGGGAGCATTTGTGGAGTTCTGCGGAGAAAAGCCCTGCCTTGTGGCGCACAATGCGCCTTTCGACACGGGCTTTATAAAGCATGCCTGTGAAAGGGAAGGCATAAAGTTCGAGTTTTCGAGCATAGACACTGTGCCGATGTCACAGCTGATGCTCCCTCAGCTTGAAAAGCATAAGCTGAATTTTGTGGCTGAGCATTTCGGGTATGGCGACTTCCAGCATCATCGCGGCTGTGACGATGCTGAAGTGCTGGGCAAGATATTCATTGAACTTGCCAAAATGCTCATGGAACAGTTCCCGCTGGTGCTGATAACCGTAGATATGCTGAATGGTCTGCTGGGCGAGACAGACCGCGTAACAGAGGCGAAAGATGTTTACCACCAGATAATACTGGTGAGGAACAATATAGGGCTGAAAAATCTTTATAAGCTCATATCCTACTCAAATCTCAAATATTTCAAGCGCCGCCCGCGCATACCCAAAAGCGAACTGACAAAACTGCGCGAGGGTCTGATATTGGGAAGCGCCTGCGAGAGGGGCGAGGTCATACAAGCCTATCTTGAGGGCAAAAGCTATGATGAGATAAAGCAGATAGCCAGCTTCTATGACTATCTGGAGATACAGCCCGACGGCAATAACATGTTCATGCTGACCGCCGAAAAGCCGCCTTATGACAGGATACGCACCGAAGAAGATGTCAAGGATATTAACCGCTTTATCGTAAGGCTGGGAAATGACTTGGGCATACCTGTCTGTGCGACGGGCGACGTGCATTTCCTCAACAGGGAAGATGCTAAATTCAGGGCGATAATACAGGCTTCTATGGGCTTTACCGACTGCGACAATCAGGCACCGCTCTACCTGAAATCAACAACCCAGATGCTTGATGAACTGGCATATCTCGGCAAGGAAAAGGCTTACGAAGTGGTGGTCACCAACACTAACAACGTGGCTGACATGATAGACCCCGACCTGAAGGCTTTCCCTGTGGGGACATATACGCCTTTCATTGAGGGTGCGGTGTACGAATTGCAGATAATCTGCTGGCGCAAAGCGTGTGAACTTTACGGCGACTGCGACCCGATGTCAATAGAAGTGCCTGAGGGCGAAGATGTGGACGTTTCGGCTTATTTTGAGGAGCATGTCCACCCGCTGGTGTTCAAGCGCCTTAAACGTGAGCTTGACTCGATAATCAAACACGGTTTCTCGGTGCTGTACATGATCTCGCAGAAGCTGGTGGCGTACTCTAATCAGTGCGGCTATCAGGTCGGTTCGCGTGGTTCGGTAGGTTCGTCATTCGTAGCTTCAATGTCGGGCATATCGGAGGTAAATCCGCTTGAACCGCACTATATCTGCCGAAAGTGCCACTATTCGGAGTTCTTTGAGAACGGTGAGTACGGTTCGGGATTTGACCTGCCGCCTAAGGACTGCCCTAACTGCGGCATACCGATGCACCGCGACGGTCACAAGATACCGTTTGAAACATTCCTTGGATTTGACGGCGATAAAGCGCCTGATATAGACCTTAACTTCTCGGGCGACTGTCAGTCTAAGGTACATAAATACACCGAAGAACTGTTCGGTGAGGATCACGTTTTCAAGGCGGGAACTATCGGCAAGGTGGCTGATAAGACCGCTTACGGATATGTGAAAAAATACCTCGATGAGCGCGGCAAGACAGCCTGCCCCGCTGAGATACAGAGGCTTGTAAACGGCTGTGTCGATGTTAAGAGAACGACTTCACAGCACCCCGGAGGAATGGTCGTTATACCGGGTGACTATGAGGTGTATGACTTCACGCCTGTTCAGCACCCTGCTGACAAGGCAGACTCGGACATGGTCACGACTCACTTTGACTTCCATTCACTGCACGATACCATTCTTAAACTGGACGAGCTGGGTCACGATGTACCTACGATGTATAAGTACCTCGAAGACTTCACTCACATGGACATAAACGAGTGCCCCATGTCGGATCCTGCTGTGTACTCGCTGTTCACATCGCCCAAATCGCTGGGCGTTGAGCCTGAGGACATCAGGTGCGAAACAGGCACGCTGGGCATACCCGAAATGGGTACGCCTTTCGTAAGAGGAATGCTGCTGGAGTCAAAGCCGAAGAATTTCTCCGACCTTTTGCAAATCTCGGGACTTTCACACGGTACTGACGTATGGCTGGGCAACGCACAGGAACTCATCAAAAACGGCACCTGTGATATTTCCAACGTTATAGGTACCCGTGACAGTATCATGGTGTATCTGCTGGAACATCACCTTGAACCAAAGCTGGCGTTCAAGATAATGGAGATAACCCGTAAGGGTAAAGCGCCAAAACTGCTGACAGAAGAGATGAAGCAGGATATGAGGGCGCATGATGTTCCTGAGTGGTACATTGACAGCTGCCTGAAGATAAAGTACATGTTCCCGAAAGCGCACGCGGCGGCATACGTAACGGCGGCGATAAGACTGTGCTGGTTCAAGGTGCATGAGCCGCTGGCGTTCTACGCTACGTATTTCACGGTGCGCGGCGAGGACTTTGATGCTGAAACTACGCTGAAAGGCATCTACATGGTGCGCGACAAGATAGACAAGCTGAGCAATATGTCAAAGGACGAGCGTTCGGGCAAGGACAGCGGCGTGCTGGATATGCTGATGCTGACCAATGAGATGATGTCGCGCGGCTATGAATTTCTGCCGATAGACATAAACAAGTCACACGCTTTCATCTACCAGATTGAGGACGGCAAGATAAGACTGCCGTTCTGTGCGATAAACGGTGTCGGCGTGAATGCGGCGATAGCCATATACGAAAAAGCGCAGAAGAACGACTTTATCTCGATAGAAGAGTTCCAGAGCGACAGCGGTGTTACCAAAGCAGTCGTTGAAGCGCTGGAGAACATCGGTGCGTTCGGTGACTTGCCGAAGTCGAGCCAGATATCGCTGTTTAATTTCTGAGAAAAAACGGAGAAATATATTTGATTGGTAGTGGTCTGAAAAAATCTTTATTGCTTGCTATGGTAACGGTGAGTGCGGTTTGTTTATCATCGTGCAATATATTTAAAGGTGTTAAATATGTAGTGGAAGACAGAATGAACGCTGATAATTCCTATGCAGATTTTCGCGATGAATGGAATGATTATCACTCACCAAGACCTGATGCGGGAAAGATAATTAAAGATGTTATGACAGCCGCCGAGAGCGGGGATAAAGAAAAACTGCGCAAACTGTTCTCGGAAGAAGTACAGCAAAAAGATGGTTTTGAAGAGCAGTTAGATGAATTTATAAAGAATGTGCCTGACGGTCTTGCAGAACTGGAATATGAGAAAGATAGGTTAGACAGTGGCTGGGGGACTGATAACGGTAAGCTCACAATGCCTATAACACGGCATTACAAGCAGATAAACTGCAACGGAAAATACTATTATGCGTTTATGAGCGGCTATGCAAAATGTGAACCTTACCCCGAAAAAGAGGGACTGTCATATTTTTATATCTTTGATGAGGCTGCCTGCGCGGCTTTTGATTATTGGGAACTTTCTAACGGCGCGAAGGACGATACGGCGAATGCTCCCGAATTTGACTATTCGTCACATATTTTGATAGCCCGGAAGGATATTGATCTTGGGCTTGATGAATACGTGACCCGTTACAGACCGTATCTTCTGGGTTCGCCACCCGAGTATGAACTGACCTCAAGAAGTGTTGACGGAAATGCGTGGCTGTTTGTTGATTATGGAAACAATGTTTCAGCAGATGATTTTATGAATAAGTCACATGAAGTAAAAGACATAAACGACATCAGGGATCTCTTTGGGTTTGAAAACGGGATCCTGAGAAATGACTATTGCTATGAACTGGCATTTGATGATGAAAACAAGCAATATGGGATAGTTTCCTGTGATGCGTCAGGCAGGATAAGTTATTGTTATATCACCGATGCAGAGGGTAGCGAAAGAGTTTTTTATGACGAGTACGCAGAAAACTCGGATGGGCGTTCATAGTTAATTTACAAGTTGGTTCTGCTTTTTTGCACAAATCGGTTGACAAATCTTTGTCAGTATGCTAAAATATATCATGTTGATACTATGATACTATGTTAGCACTTTACTATGATAAAATGCCACCGATAAAGAATTGTCAAGACATAGTATCGGTCTGATCGAAGATGTTCGGTTTACTATAAATTATTTTACATAAAGGAAAGATAGTATGAAAAGATATGACCTTATAACCCCTGAGGGTACAAGAGATCTGCTGTTTGAGGACTGCCTTGCAAGGCGCAAGGTGGAGAAGACTCTGGCGGCGCTGTTTGAGGGCTTCGGTTACAGTGAGGTAGTCACTCCGGGTATCGAGTTTTATGATGCTTTCAGCGGCAGTACGAGAAATTTCAGGCAGGAGAGCCTTTATAAACTGACCGATTCAAAGGGCAGGCTGATAGTTCTGCGCCCCGATTCTACCATACCGATAGCAAGGCTGGCGGCAACAAGACTGAAAGAGTCTGACACACCGCTGAGACTTTACTATAATCAGAGCGTTTTCTCAAACAATGCACTGCTCAAAGGCAGATCTGATGAGGTGGTACAGGCAGGTATCGAGCTGATAGGCGGCGATAATGAAAAGCGTGCCGATCTGGAGGTGCTGTGTACCGCTGTTGAGGCGCTGGCTAGTTTCGACAAGGAGAATTTCAGGCTGGAGATAGGTCATATCGGCTATTTTAAGGAGCTGGTGGCTCAGCTGAACCTTGATGAAGATGTCATCGAGGAGATCAGACTGCTCATATCTTCAAAGAATTTCCCTGCGCTCAACGACCTGCTGGACGAGATAGGCGACAATGACATCACCCGCGCACTGAAACAGCTTCCAAGCCTGTTCGGCGGGGTCGATGTCCTTGACAAGGCGAGCGATATATATGCAAACGACAAGATAACAGGCATTCTCTATAACCTGAGACAGGTGTTCAACAGGCTGTCAAGTCTGGGATATGAGGGCAAAATATCCGTCGATCTCGGTATCGTGAGCCATACCGATTACTACACAGGCATCGTGTTCAAGGGCTATCTGTCCGAAGTGGGACAGTCGGTGCTGAAAGGCGGCAGATACGACAATCTGATAGGTTCTTTCGGCAAGGAAATGCCCGCAGTCGGCTTCGGCGTGAATGTTGACTCGGTGGCACTGCATCTCGAAAGGATCGGCGCAAGTCCCGCTGGCAAGCCCGTTGACGCTGTTATCTTCGGCGACAAGGGTTTTGTGGTAGAAGCTATGGCTTATGCACAGAAGCTGGTGCGCGAGGGCAGCAAGGTCGAGCATTCGCTGTTCAACTCCTACGAGGAAACTGTGGAGTATGCCAAGTCAAAGGGCATAAAGAAAGTCATCAGAGTCGGTGAGGACATCACCGAAAATGAGATATAAGGGCGATCGGGAGGAAAAGTGAGATGAATAAACCTTTGAGAATTGCTCTTACTAAGGGCAGACTGGAAAAAGATACTGTTGGTCTTTTGGAGAAGATAGGCTATGACTGCACAGCCATTCGCGAAAAGGGCAGAAAGCTGATACTGCCTGTCCCTGACGGCAATCTGGAGGTCGTGCTGGCTAAGGCTAACGACGTTATAACGTATGTTGAGCACGGCGTGTGCGACATGGGCGTTGTCGGCAAGGATACCATTCAGGAGATGCAGGGCAAGTTCTATGAACTGGTGGATCTGGGCTTCGGCAAATGCAGATTTGCACTTGCTGCCAAAAAGGGTCAGAGCTTTTACGGCGGCTACAACGTAAAGACCGTCGCGACAAAGTACCCGAACATCACCCGCAAGCATTTTGAGAGCAAGGGCATGGACGTGGACATAATCAAGATAGAGGGTTCGGTAGAACTGGCACCTTTGCTGGAACTGGCTGACGGTATCGTTGATATAGTTGAAACAGGCACTACACTGAAAGAAAACGGTCTGGAGATAATCGAGGACAACATCTGCCCCATATCTGCAAGACTGATAGTAAATACAGTTAGTATGAAGATGCGCCAGAGCGAGATAGAGAATTTTGTCACGCTGGTGGAAAAAAATCTGTAAGGAGGAGAAAGAAATGTCATTTATCAAGAAGATCTACGTAAACGGCAAGGACGAGGTCGAGTTTTTCAAGCAGCTGGAAAAGAGAAGCGGCGAAACTGACAAGAAAGTTTCCGCAGTCGTAAACGAGATAATCGAAACTGTAAGAGAGGGCGGTGACAGCGCAGTAAAGGCGTACACCGAGAAGTTTGACGGCAAACTGCCCCAGTATTACGAAGTTCCCCGTGAAGTAATAAACGATGCTATGACTGATGCAGACCCCGCTTTTGTTGAGGCTCTGCTCAATGCCATCGAGAACATCACAGATTTCCACCAGAGGCAGAAGTCCCAGAGTTTTGTCAACGCTAAGGCTGACGGCTGTATCATGGGACAGAAGGTGAGAGGTCTTGACAAGGTGGGTCTTTACGTGCCGGGCGGTACGGCGGCTTACCCTTCTTCAGTGCTGATGAACGCTGTTCCCGCTAAGATAGCAGGCGTTAAGGAGATAATCATGGTGACACCTCCTCTCAAGGACGGTACACCTAATAAGGATATACTGGTCGCAGCAGGTCTTTGCGGCGTTGACAGAGTTTTCATGTCAGGCGGCGCACAGGCTATCGCGGCACTTGCTTACGGAACTGAGGAAATACCTAAGGTCGATAAGATAGTAGGTCCCGGAAACATCTACGTTGCAACTGCAAAGAAACTGCTTTACGGCGTGGTCGATATAGACATGGTGGCAGGTCCCAGCGAGATACTGGTAATGGCTGACGAAACAGCAAAGCCCAAGTTCGTTGCGGCAGACCTTATGTCGCAGGCTGAACACGACAAGCTGGCATCTGCGATACTCGTTACCACCAGCGAGAAGCTGGCTGATGAAACTATTGCTGAAATAGAGCGTCAGATGGAATATCTGGAGAGAAAAGATATTATCAGGTACTCGCTGGAGAACTACGGTGCTATGATAATCTGCAACACTAAGGACGAGGCTGTTGATATGGCTAACCGATGTGCGCCCGAACACCTGGAAGTCCTGTTTGAGAACCCGCTGGAATATGTGGGCAGGCTTGACAATGCAGGCTCGGTATTTCTGGGGCAGTATGCTTCCGAACCGCTCGGCGACTATTACGCGGGTCCGAACCACGTTCTTCCCACAAGCGGCACTGCAAGATTTTTCTCGCCGCTGGGCGTGAACAGCTTTGAGAAGCGCTCCAGCTTCATCTACTACACGGAGGACGCTCTGCGCAAGGCTAAGGACGATATAGTTCTTGTGGCTGAAAAAGAGGGTCTGACTGCACACGCTAATGCGATAAAGGTAAGATTTGAATAACGTACTGTTTACACACAGAAACAAAGAGCATTTCATGTACGTTTGATAATGGCGGCGGTCATCTTTGCTGCGCAGCGGCGCGGGAAAGATGACATCGCCGTATATGCGTTCATATTGCAAATGTGTTGTGTACACAAGGGGAACATAAAGAGAGGGAAAATAATGGGACTGCTGGAAACATTCGTACTGAAAGCGGCTGTCAGCATGGTGAAGGCAGGCGCAAAAAAGAACGGCTCAGAGGCGAGCCAGTTTGAAAGACTGGCAAAAGCTACCAAAAACACTTCGTTCACAAAAGACGAAGTGGCGATAAGGACGCTGTTGGAGAACACCACAGGCGGTGTGCGCAATAAGATACAGGTGACATATCCAAAGTATGATTTTGAGGTGACATTGCTGGAGGCTAAAACGCTGCTCTCCGACAACAGGACGAAAAATCCGTATACAGCTGAGGTGCGCTTTTTCATAGCACTGCCAAATGCCGAAACGCTTCTTACCGAGCACTATGACAGCATCGGTGAAACTATAAACGGCGCTGTTGCAGGTGCGGTAAAGAAATTCGCGGCGATACTGAATGATATGTTTGAACTGATAGACGGTGCTGACGATGACCTGATAGAGAATTATTTTGACGGCAGAGCGCATGTATACAGGTATGAAACAGAAAGCATGGTAAGCTGTGTAGGCGCTCCTGATTTGCAGGAAATAAAGGGCTTTTACAGCGAGATAGAGGACGAACTGCCAGCATATCTCGGGGCTAAGAAGTACTATTGGCTGAGTATGGAAGCGCTGTACAGCGGCGACCATGTGTCGGCAAAGTGCAGGATAAACAACGAAGAGATAGGCAGGCTGTCAGAACTGGTCGAGGATAAGGCACGCAGGTATTTCACTGAGGGGATCTGCGGGCAGGTGCAGGAGCAGAAGCTGATAGTGCAGTCTGACAGGACATATGTCAGAGTAAAGCCGAAATACAATGATGCGTACAATAATATGTACAAGTATATCCGTCAGTGCATACCGCTGATGGGGCAGTCGTCGGTGCTGGAATCTTATAATGAACTGTTCAGAAAGGTGCAGGCGGTCACAGGCGATGCACATTCGGCGTGGGAGGTAATGACTTTCCTGCCAGAGATATATGTGCAGTGGTTTTTCAAGATAAAGGGCACGGGACTGGTCAGCATGAAGATAGGCGACAGAGAGCTTGAACTGACTGAGTTCCAGATCTCGCCGATGAGGGTCATAAAGTCTGAGGTGGAGTCTTTCCTTGAAAAGAACAAGCCTTGCGATGAGTTCAACCAGAACATATTCTCGATGAGCGCACGTTTTGAAAGCGCGATGAAAGCTCTCAAAAGCGGCGTGAAGGAAGAGGAACTTGCCTTCGGCACACTTAGCGTAGAAGCGCCTGCTGACTATGTTATATGGTGAAAAACGACCGACTGACGGTGCATTTGTTAGAAAATGGTGATTTAAATGAGAAAAGCAGAGATAAAACGAAAGACCCGCGAAACGGACATAGAGGTGTTCGTTGACCTTGACGGCAGCGGGAAAGTCGATATAAATACGGGCATCGGTTTTTTTGACCACATGCTGACAGCCTTCGGCGTACACAGCGGCATTGACCTGACTGTAAAGTGCGACGGCGACCTTTATGTTGATGCCCACCATTCGGTGGAGGACACAGGCATCTGCATCGGCAAGGCTTTTGCGGAAGCGCTGGGCGACAAGGGAGGTATCGCGCGGTACGGTTCGGCTTATGTGCCGATGGACGAAGCGCTGAGTTTCTGCTCGCTGGATATAAGCGGCAGACCTTTTCTGGTGTTTGACGCTGAGTTCCATGATGACAGGTGCGGAAATTTCGACACCTGCCTGACGGAGGAATTCTTCCGCGCATTTGCCTTTAATTCAGGCATAACACTGCATATCAGAGAAGAATACGGCAAGAACGACCACCACATCATCGAAGCGATGTTCAAGGCGGTGGCGCATGCTTTGAAGGACGCTATGACTGAAACGGGCAAGGGCGTGCTTTCGACAAAAGGAGTGCTGTGATGATAGCGATAGTTGACTACGGTGCGGGCAATATTTTCTCGGTGAAAAATGCGCTCGACCATCTGGGTTATGAAAATAAGCTGACTGACAAAAAAGAGGACATCATCGCCGCTGACAGAGTGATACTGCCGGGCGTTGGGGCTTTCCCGTGGGCGATGAACATGCTGAAAGTCAGCGGGCTGGTGGATACTATAAAGGCGCAGGCACAGGTGAAGCCTTTCATGGGCATCTGTCTGGGCATGCAGCTCATATTTGACAAGAGTTATGAGTTTGAAGAGTGCGCGGGGCTTGGCATGGTCGGCGGTTATGTTGACAGGATAACAGATCCAGGACTGGTGATACCTCACATGGGCTGGAACAAGCTGGAATACAACCGCGACTGCCGCCTGTTTGACGGGCTGGGCAACGAGGAATATGTATATTTCGTACACAGCTACAAGGCTTTCTGCGAGGACAAAAATTTGTACGCTTACTGCACCTACGGCTCGAAAGTGCCTGCGGTGGTGGGCGATGGAAAGTTCGTTTACGGCTGTCAGTTCCACCCTGAGAAAAGCGGCGAAACGGGTCTGAAAATACTGAAGAATTTTGCTGAGCTGAATGTATGAGCTGGCGTGAGATAAACACACAGGCAGATATTGACGATTTTATGGAAAAAAACGGCAGTCTGCACGATTCGGTCATAGTTTCGGTAAATTATGTAAGCGGCTGTCATAACACAGACGGCGATATGATGATAGTTTCTGCGCCTGACAATGCTCTTCTGCTCACTGTTGACAGCGGGTGGTTAGGCAGGATAGAGATGCTTTTCAGCGGAGTGGTCTACCATGCTGTGCAGGGATATTGTGAAAGATCTTCATCTGAGATACACGAATGTGTGCTGGAGTTCCGCACAGACCTCATGGGAAAGACCCGTGATGACAGGGTGATAGTCTGGACAGATTTCAGACAGCTGAACGATCTTGAAAATTTCGGCATAGACCTGAAAAAAGCAAATGACTCCTTTGTTATCGCAAGGTCTTTGAGATGGCGCTATGCAGAAGAGTCCGATGAAATGGACTGCATTGATGAGGATTACAACAGATTTTTATAGGAGGCAAATATGCTTGCTAAAAGAATAATACCCTGCCTTGACGTGCGTGACGGCAAGGTGGTAAAGGGCGTTAATTTTGAAGGAATAAAAGAAGTCGGCGACCCCGTTGCCTGTGCGATGGAGTACAATCAGCAGGGCGCTGACGAGATAGTTTTTTATGACATAACCGCGTCCCATGAGGGCAGGGGAGTTATGCTTGACGTTGTTCGCGAAACAGCGAAAAAGGTGTTCGTTCCGCTGACTGTCGGCGGCGGCATCAAGACTGTTGATGACATACGCGACACGCTGAGAGCGGGCGCTGACAAGGTGTCGGTGAACTCGCAGGCGGTGCAGAACCCTCAGCTTATAAAGGACGGCGCTGATATTTTCGGCAGTCAGTGCATCTGCGTGGGTGTTGATGCTAAGGCTGTCGGGGAGAATAAGTGGACAGTTTTCATCAACGGCGGGCGCATCGACATGAAGATAGACCTGATCGACTGGGTGAAAAAGTGCGAACAGCTGGGCGCAGGCGAGATATGCCTGAACTCCATAGACACTGACGGCGTGCGCGGCGGATTTGACCTGCCGATGCTTAAAGCTGTTGTGGACGCTGTGAAAATACCCGTCATCGCATCGGGCGGCGCGGGCAAGCTGGGCGACTTTGCTGAGGCTTTCCTCAAGACCGACTGTTCTGCGGCGCTGGCGGCAAGCCTGTTCCATTTCCACGAACTGACTGTGGGTGAGGTAAAGGCTGACTGCCGCAGCAAGGGCATCATCGTGAGGTAATGGGCGGAGGATATATCCGCAGTATCGAACTTTTCGGCATGGAGGACGAGCGGAGTTACATCGCTGACCTGCCTGCCGTGAAGCACCTTGCCGATATGGGCGGGCTGAGTTTTGACAACAGTGTGACTTTTCTGGTGGGCGAGAACGGCACAGGCAAGTCTACTTTGCTGGAGGGCATAGCTGTGGCGTTCGGTTTCAACCCCGAAGGCGGCAGCAGGAATTTCAGCTTTGCCACCAATGAAACGCACTCGCCGCTGTATGAACATCTGCGGGTCATAAAGAGCTTTTCGCGCCCGAGAGACGGATTTTTCCTGCGGGCGGAGAGTTTTTACAATGCTGCAAGCTATATCGACAGTTTAGGCAGTAGGGTGTTGAACAGCTACGGCGGCGTTTCACTGCATGAGATGTCGCATGGTGAGAGTTTTTTTGCGCTGGTGATGAACCGTTTCAGGGGTGACGGGCTTTACATACTGGACGAGCCTGAGGCGGCGCTTTCACCGCAGCGGCAGATGGGTCTGCTGATACGCATGAATAAACTGGTACAAAAAAACTCCCAGTTTATCATAGCTACACATTCGCCTGTACTGCTGGCATATCCCGATGCGCTGATATATGAGCTTGACGAGCGGGAGATAGCCCGCAGGCGCTATGAGGAGACTGAAACTGTCAGCGTCAGCAAGGCTTTCCTGAACGACCCGAAGAGAATGATAGCAAAGCTGTTTGGAACGGAGTGAGAGATCTATCATGGGATACAGCGAAGCAAAATGCCCTCACTGCGGCAAGATGGACCGCGAGAGGTGCAATGCATATATGTACGGCAGTCCCATACGAACTTGCCGAAAGTGCGGTCAGAAATACCTGAACAGGCGTTATCGCGAGCCTGCGGTACAGGGGTTCGATAAAAGGACTACCGACCCGAACCTCTATAAAAAATCGGGGATAATATGTGCGGCACTGCTGGTGCTTGTGGTGATGTGGTACAGGTTCACCACGAGAGAACTGGGGTACTATACCAATTATCAGGTTGGTTTCCTGGTGATGCTGCCCATCGCGACAGTCGGGTGTGTCATACAGTATATCCGTATAGTGAGCGGCTCGCTGGACAAGGCAAATCAGAAGTTCCTTGCCGAGAGCGAGGAGCGCATGAAAGATAAGCAGTATGTGGCTGACCTGCTGGCGAACGGCTACAATGTTCCCGAAAAATATCTTGATAATGACGGAGGAGAAAATGGCTGATAATAATAAGATCAAGATCGACATAAATGATCTGGACAAGTATTTTGTGAAGAGTGAGCTGATACCTGCGATATGTTATGAGGTCAACACAAAGACGGTGCTGATGCTGGCTTACATGAACAAGGAGAGCCTTAAAAGAACGCTGGAAACGGGCTACACATGGTTCTGGAGCAGGTCGAGGCAGGAATACTGGAACAAGGGCGCTACCAGCGGACATCTGCAAAAGGTAGTATCCATCTACGGTGACTGTGACGATGATACGCTGCTGGTGAATGTTGAGCAGACAGGCGTTGCCTGCCATACAGGTTCATACAGCTGTTTTTTCAAGGAAATGTATAATGAGGAGGAAAAATAATGACAGTTTATCAGGAGATATTTGAGGTGCTGAAAGCACGCAAGGAACAGTTCGACAAGGGCGAAGCACCTGAGAAGAGCTATACATGCTACCTGTATCAGCAGGGCGTTGACAAGATCTGCAAGAAGGTCGGCGAGGAGGCAGCCGAAACTATAATCGCGGCTAAAAACGGCGACAATGACGAGCTGAAAAACGAGATAAACGATTTGCTGTACCATGTGATGGTGCTGGCAGTAAATCAGGGTCTTGACTGGGCTGATGTTGAGAAGGTACTTGACGAGCGCAACGAAAAGATCGGCAACTTAAAGCAGTTCAAGACTGTTGACAAGAATACTTAAAATGAAAGCTCTCCCATAAAAAGGAGAGCTTTTTTGCACACTGTCTGCCTTTTGCGAATATGATGTAGTGAAGCCAAAACTTCAATATCACATCGCGGGAGGTAATTTTATGAGCGAGAATATTTTCAGACCAAACGGCAGTTTCAAAGAAGCTGTCTGCATCGACGCTATGCGCATTTTCGATTCGTGCAGTGCGCAGGACTGTCTCGAAGACCTGACATTCGTTTTCAGCACAGAGGATCAGGCGATCATCGACGATGCGGCTTACATCAAAACACAGTCGATTGATGTGACGGACGTTAATTTCGGCATAAGCCCTGTGGCTTTCAATCAGGGTTTTTATTCGGTGGACGTGACTTACAATTTCCGCGCACAGATAGAGGTCTACAACGGCGACAGCACGCCGCCTGTGGTGTTGTACGGCACTGCGCCTTTCACGAAGAAAGTGATACTCTACGGCAGTGACGGCGGCACACAGCGATTTGTTTCCGACAGCGGGCTTGTCACCACGCAGGAGTCGCCGACAACAGGCTGTGCGTGCTGCAAGTCGCTTTGCACACTGCCGACTGCTTCTGTCAGTCTTGTCGAACCCATGTGCCTTGACACCAAGCTGACCGCCGCAGACCCCGAAACAGGGGAGCGCACAGTGCTTGTCACGGTGGGGCTGTTCGCGATAATCTCGCTTTCACGCCCCGTTCCGCTGATGGTGCCCGTCTATGACTACTGCGTGCCTGGCAAGGAATGCACATCATCAAGCGGTACTCCCTGCGAGATGTTCGAGCAGATAGATTTCCCCACCAACGAATTTTTCCCCAGAGGACTTGAAACGAACGGCTGCATGAACAGCTGCAATAATGTCGGCGAGCAGAGAGAAAGCTAAAAATACAGCCGCTGTACGGTGGGTACAGCGGCTTTTGCTATGCAGTCTTGTTTTCGGCATCGCTTTCTTTGTGGCTGAAGTTGTTGTATATAAACACCAGCACTGCCATCGTGATGATGATGATATATCCGACAAAACTCCATTTATCGGGAAACTGATCGAGAAATATCATGCCGAGTATGGTCGTGAATATCAGCTGTGAGTAGTCGTAGACTGATATCTCTTTTGCGGGGGCGTGGGAGTATGCGGCTGTTATGGAGAACTGTCCGCCTGCCGCCGAGATGCCCGCACCCAGCAGGCAGAGAAACTGCGCCAACGTCATCGGTTTGAACCCGAATATCAGGAATGGCAGTGTGAACAGGCATGAAAAGCCCGAAAAGTACGCAACTATCACAGGTCCTTTCACGCCATGCTGTCCTAAATAGCGTACACATGTATACGCAAGACCCGCGCCCATTCCTCCGAGAAAACCGCATATAGAGGGGATAAGATCGACATTTGAGAAGGTGGGCTTGATTATGAAAAGGCTTCCGCCGAATGCGCCCAGCACAGTTAAAAGCTGGAATATGGTCAGATTTTCTTTCAGGAAAATGTACGAAAATACGATGACGAAAAAGGGCGACATCTTGTTCAGCATAAGCGCATCGGAGAGGTTCATTCTGCCCAGCGCGTAGAAATTGCCTATCATGCCGATAGTTCCGCCAAACGCCCTGACAAACAGTACTGCATGGTTCTTTTTGTTGCCTATCTCGAACTTAGTGCCGCTCTTTTTCAGCGAAACAATGGCGATGAACAGTGCAAAAAGGTTGCGGAAAAATACTTTCTGCATGGTGGGCAGGTCGCCAGATTCTGTCACGAAAAGCCCCATCAGCGCAAAGCAGAACGCCGAAAGAACTATGTAAATGACGGCTTTGTACTTCTTTTTAACCATTTCCGTCACGCTTTCTGCGGCTGGTCATATACTCATGTTCAGCCGCAAGTTCTTTAGCAAGCGCAGAGACCGTCCATTCGCGGTTGTGCTGTGTTACCATAGCTTTCAGCGGGATACTGCACCCCTTATCTCTCAGTTTGTTGACTGCCTTGTTAAGTTCATTCGGTGTAAGACCCGAAAAGATCAGCAGTTCTTCCGAAACATCGAGTCGCTGTTCGCTTTTTGCGTATCCTTTTATGCCGCATATGAAGCCGATGCTGTCAGCGCCGCAGTCTTTGTCAGCCGCCTGAAAACTGCCGCCCAGCGCAGACATCACCTCGCTTATGACAGCCGCCTTTTCCTCCGAGATATTCACGCCCGCCGCAGTTTTCGGCGCGGGCGGACTCAGCTTTGCTTTCATTTTACCACTTCCTATAATCCGTGTTTGTGGAGTTTGTCCCACTCCATATCTTCCTCACTGTAATAATCGTCATCATCGGTGATGACATTGTAATTCTTTTTGGGATATTTTATCTCTTCGTGCAGCTTGTCTATCAGCGTCAGCTTGGCTTTGGTGTCGATAAATCTCAGCACGAGAATGCCGTCTTTTGGCTGAAATTCACGGCGTTCGCCCTTGCGGCCGATCTTGTAAAAAGCCGACTTTTCAGCCGCTTTAAGGTGAAAGCACATGTTGCCGCGAGGGTCCTGCTCGCTTTTTTCAACTTCATCGTAATAGAGGGTGACTTCAAGCATATCACCCAAAAGACCCAGCTTTTGCAGATGTTCTGTCCTGTCGGGATATATCCGCGTATACAGGCGGGTATCCCGCGAAAGGCTGTAATACCGATACAGCAGTACTCCGACTGCCGCGTTTGCCACTGCCACCGCCATCAGCAGAACTTTTATCAGCATGACCTTGACGATGACCGCCAGCACAAATATTATGCCCGCAAGTATAAGGTTCCTATACATCTGCCGCGACATTTTGCGGTGTTCAGCGAGGTCGTTTATCGCCTTAGCCTGCTTTTCTGTGCGTGACAGTTTTGGCGGGAACTCATAGATAAGCGCCATTAAAGACACCCCCTTTACAAAAATTCAATTATATCACATTAATATGAATTTTTCAACTGTTCTGACATAACATGCCTGTTTTTTGTTGTTGGTTTTTCAATGGACAGACCTTCTTTGCAGAACTGACGGGCTGTCCCGAGAAAGAAACATCGGCATGAAAAAACGGCAGAGAGAGTTCGCCTCTCACTGCCGCAGGAAAGTGTTTATTTGCAAAACCGGATCTTATAGCAATCCGCCTTAAAATTCAGACAAAATCCAGTCACCAAACCCATAGATTCGAGCTTTTGCGACTGGATTTTGTGAATTTAAATAGTTGGATTGCTATAGTTCATCCGATCATAAATTAGATATTTCGATGCCGTGTTTCTTCAATCTGTTTATCAGCGTTTTGCCCATATTTTCAGGGCTGTTCATAAGTTCTATATGTTTAAGACCCGCAAACTGCGACAGCTCTTCATCCGAAACTCTTTTCAGGTCAAAATACCCATCCTCTCCGTCCCAGAACGGATATATCTGACCATAAATATCATTTCCGCCGTCCATTATGATCTCTTCGACTTCAGGTGCAAGAGATGCGGGTATCTCAAGTTTCTTAAAATAATCAATGGCAGGCTTTATCGGATCATAGCCTTCTTCATCTATATCTATCTCACGCGGCGGGTAATACTTGGCAAACTCATATATATCGAATTTGGGGCTAAGCAGTTCTTTCTCATACATAAGCACCTGTATGATACATAATTTGAAATTGAAATTATCGAATTTAAGTGCAGGTACGTTTATCGGCTTTAACTCATACGGGCTGTCAACGATCACCCTCTTGGGCTTCTTTTCTGTTTTTGCAAAATATGAGACTTCTATTGCTTTATTGTCGGGCAAAGGATCTTCTACCTGCCCATTCTGCTCAAAAACTGCTTTTAAGTAAGCCTTAGTATCAACTATACGAAGGTCTTTCAGCTTTTCTTTGCTTCGCTTAGTTAATATCGGTTCATACCCAAAACACTGATCGTATTTTGGTTTACCGAGTTTCTCAGCAGCCTCAGAATACTTTATGAACGTATATTGTCTTTCACGTCCATAAGTTTTAGGTTCGCTGAGACCCTCAAAGAGATCCTCTACCGATGGGAGAAAAAATTCGTAGCGCATATATCTGTAATATACGCACTCCAGACTCCACTTCAGCTCACCATCTTTAAATTTGGATATAAAAGCTATGATGTCTCCGAAAGCAGTTACCATAACAGGTATCGGAACTTCTTTGTACAGCATTATAACGCTTTCCTTATAAAACCCCTCATATTCTTCGGGATCTATCACCCTGAAATATCCGTCCATGAACGAACCGTAGCCGTACTCTTTCCAGAACTCTACCCATTCCGGCGGCAGCATGCCCTCATATTTTTTGATAGTCTCGGGACTTACATCATTAACTTTTTCAAAATCATCTAACACCTTGTTATCCATTGATTTCTCCTTTTGCAAAATACAGATATTTTTCTCCCAATTTTGATGTGTATTGCTGATGTTACAAAATGGCTGTTCTTTCGTATTGTTCCCCCGCCTGCGGCTGGGGAACAATACACAACCAAATTGGGATATATTTTTTTGGCGATAACGCTTTTTGCTCCGATCGGCTTTGCGGTCACGATTCTTTATCTGCAAGCTGAATACTGCCATTATAAATGATTATACAACTTTATCGTAAATAAGTCAACAGCCCCAAAAATATTTTGTGATTATCCCGCTGACACACCACAAAAAACAGCGGCTATACAGAATTTAAGGTTCTTGGCGTATATTTTTCCTCATTGATAAAGGTATTTTGCAGTGGTGTGCTAAAGGGATAGTCATAAAGTATATTGCGGAATATATCCCTGCATTTATAAGGATAAGGTCTTTGCCGCTCAGCAGAAAAAGAACACGCCCCCACACCGTAGCATGAGAGCGCGTCTGACTTATGAAAAATGAAAAAGACTTGGCTTACTTTATCTGCTCGCCCAGTGCCTTGCACTTAGCCAGAGCATCATCATCGGGGGTGTTGTTAGCGGTGAAGCCTTCGCCGCCTACTACCTCAGCGCCTGCGTTCTTTACTCTGTCAGTCCAGATACGCATCCATTCGCCGTCGCCCCAGTCATAAGAGCCGAACAGAACTACCTTTTTGCCTGCGAGCTTGCTCTCGTTAGCGGTGTACCAGGGTTCTACTTCGGTATCTTCCAGTTCTTCTGCGCCCATAGCGGGGCAGCCCAGTGCTACTGCATCATACTCGGAAACATCGCCCGAAAACTCGGAAAAAGTAACTGCCTCAACGCCTGCACCCTCTGCTACTGCCTTAGCCATAGCTTCAGTGTTGCCTGTGCCGCTCCAATAGATAACTGCTGTTTTCATTTTGTGAAACCTCCGTTTTTAAGTATAGTATGGGCAAAAAACTGCCCATTATGCAAATAGTTAGCTTTAACAAACTTATAGAGTTAGTATTTTCTAACCATATATACTATACCATCTGCACCCCCTGTTAGTCAAGGGTGACTTGTGACTTGCTTGACGGATAAACGTAAACAAAGTGTAAACAAATACCCGTCGTTGCAGAACGATGGGCAGGAGTCAATCTCTGAAATCGAAAAGCTGGCGCGGCTTTATCTCAAGTACTTCACACAGCTTGAATATAAGGTCAAAGGAAACGCCGACATTTCCGAGTTCTATGGCGCTGATGTGGGAGCGGTCAACATCTACCAGTTCGGCTAATTGTATTTGTGTTATCTTTTTGGCTTTGCGGTAATATGCCACATTCAGCCCGAATTTTTCGTATAAATTCTTGTACTCAGGTTTCATTTTCACCCTCCGTTACTGTTATATAACTAAGTATAGGCATAAAAGAGGAAAGTGTAAACCTTGTATGAAAAGTGATAATATTACTCTCACAAGTCATTTACTTACTAAAAACAGCATAATGCTATTGACACAAGACAAAATACGTGTTATAATAACATTATCTTAATATGTCGTGAATTGTTTTCCGCGTCGTAGGCGGGGGAAACGATCAGTTTGAAAGGGGAGTTCTTTTATGAAAAAAATACTTGCACTGACACTAACTATTATAATGACCTGCACCGCGTTGGGTTCATGCGGCGAAACAGCACAGCCGTCCGCAGAAAGCAAGGCTGAAACTACCACAACGACTACCACAGCCGCAGAAACAACAACGACAGAAGTTACATCCACGGAAACTCACAAAGAAAAAGAAACTACAACTACTAAGGTGACAGAAGCTGAAACCACGACGACTACCACTGAAATAGCTGATGAGAGTACAGCTGAAACAAAAGTTTCCACAGTTGAGCAGGTGTCTGAACCGGAAGTTGTGTACGCTGATTTAAAAGAGGCTTTTATTGGCTATATTGAAAAGTACTTAGACAAAAAGGTTACAGGTATTTCGTACAGAGATGGTGGATATGAAGCAACCGTTGATGGCAATGAAGTGATTTTTTTGGAATTACCACACTTTTTATCAGAAGAGGAAGCGTTGGCATTATATTCCAATGATAAATATTTTAAAGTGGCATATGAAAATCGTTTTGATTACAGATATATAATCTATTATAATGATATAGATTATACTCCAATCGATAAATCGAATTTTGAAGATGCAAATCAAGAAAAATCATTGTATAAGGATTACATCGCTTTAGTAAGAGAAAACACACCTCTTAAAATTATAGGTGCTGATTTTAACACTAATAGTGGTGAATTTGAATTAACGCTTGAAGATGGCAGCAAAACTGTCCTTGCTAGTTTAGGAACTAGTGGATACGAAGAAGCGAACGCTTTATACAACAGCTATGATTTCAAATTAGTTATCGAAGAGGAAAATTGGGCTGGATTGAGAATGTATGTAACTTGTGTTTGGGAAGAGCAGTAATCTATGGAATTATAATTGTAAACTTTCTGTAAACCCCTTGAAATTCCTCGAAAACTGTGCTAATATAATATAGTAAAATAATATCACATAAACACTGTGACCAAGAGAGTAAGCATTCAATACGACTTACAGAGAGAGCCGCCGCGTATTTTTCGTGAGCTGCAAGCGGCTTATTTCGCAGAGTGCCGAAGTTCACTTGTGAGTGGCTGTGCCGAAGGCTTTTGCTTGTAAGCGCGGACGTTGTGCCTGCGTTAAGGGAAAGGGGAATGTTGGTTCTCTAGGGTGGTCAACGTCTGTGTAAACAGCCGTAACAAGATACGTCAATGTCGGTCTTGTCCTGATTTTAGGACAAGACCTTTATTTTTGTTAGGAGGATAAGAAATGAAAGAACAGCTGCAAAACATCGAAACAAGCGCTAAGGAAGAACTTTCAAAGGTCAGCGACATCAAGACGCTGGAAGAACTGAGAGTAAGATTTCTGGGCAAAAAGGGTGAACTGACTGCCATTCTGAAACAGATGGGCAAACTCTCCGCTGAGGAAAGACCTGTTATAGGTCAGCTGGCTAACAAGGTCAGAGGCGATATTGAAGCCGCTCTGACAGCACGCCGCGATGAACTGAAAAGCAAGGCTGAGGAGATGCGCCTGAAAGCAGAAACGCTGGACGTTACTCTGCCGGGCAAAAAGCAGAAGATAGGCAGGGCACACCCGCTGGACGTTACCCTCGAACAGGTCGAGGAAGTATTTCTTGGCATGGGCTTTGACATCGTTGAAGGTCCTGAGGTAGAAACAGACCACTACTGCTTTGAGGCGCTGAATATGCCCAAGCATCACCCCGCAAGAGATACACAGGATACTTTCTATATAAATGAGAACGTTCTGCTGAGAACACAGACTTCCTCCGTTCAGATAAGAACTATGGAGAACAGAAAGCCTCCTATCAGGATAATCTCACCGGGCAGAGTTTACCGTTCTGATGCGGTGGACGCTACACATTCGCCGCTGTTCCATCAGATAGAGGGTCTGGTCATCGACAAGGGCATAACTATGGCTGACCTCAAGGGCACTCTTGAACTGCTGATGAAGCGTCTTTACGGCGAGGAAACTCAGGTAAGGTTCAGACCTCACCACTTCCCGTACACCGAGCCATCTGCGGAAGTTGACCTGATGTGCTTCAACTGTCACGGCAAGGGCTGCTCGATGTGCAAGCAGGAAGGCTGGGTAGAACTGCTGGGTTCGGGTATGGTACACCCTAAGGTGCTTGAGGAATGCGGCATCGACCCTGAGGTATACAGCGGTTTCGCATTCGGCATCGGCCTTGAAAGAATAACAATGGGTCGTTACAGCATAAACGATATGCGTCTGCTTTACGAGAATGATATGAGGTTCCTGGAGCAGTTCTGATGAACTGTCAATGACAGCTCAGAACTGATATTTATGCGGTATATATAGGAGACATTTGGGTGAATACAAATGAATGATTACAAAAACAACTGGTTTTATAAGACATGCTCAAAACAGGGCGGAAAGAACATCGTCTTTATCGTGGTGGGCGTGCTGCTGGTCTTGGTGGGCATAATGCTTTTCACTGCGGTCATAAGCGTGCTGAACGTACTGCTGGCGCTGTTCGGTGTGCTGATGATAGTGCAGGGCGGCAAGTCGATGCTTTTCAGCATGCCTAAGCTGAAAGAACAGATGGAGAGAATGTCGGCAGACGACTTTGCAAGTCTGGGCAATTTCCCTCCTCAGCCATATTATTACAGCACTTTCTATTTCACAGAGAGGTATCTGTGCGCACCGTCTGCTTATGCGCTTATAAGGTACGATAAGATAAAGGATATACACGCAAACTCCGTGAGGGTGAGCAAGGCAGGTCAGCAGAGCGTTTTTGTGAACATTGAGTTCACTGACGGCAGACCGAGCATCGACATAAATATCAAAGACTATGGCACGTTTTTAAAAGCGCCTGCCGAGTTCACTGCACTTGTGCAGCAGCATGCGGCGGCGATGATGCAGAACAGCGGTATGTTCTGATCGGAAAATAACAGATCGGAGGATAAATAAATGGATCTTTCAATGAAATGGCTCGCAGATTACGTTGACTGCGATATGCCTATAAAGGATTTTGTTTCGGGTATAACCCTTTCAGGCTCAAAAGTTGAGTGCTATAATGAAGAGGGCGATTATCTGGAGAATGTTGTGGTAGGTCAGGTAAAGGAGATAGTTCCTCACCCCAATTCCGACCACATGTTCATCTGTCAGCTTGATGTTGGCGAGGGTTCGCTCGTGCAGATAGTTACAGGTGCGCAGAACGTTAAAAAGGACGACTTTGTGCCTGTTGCAAAGCACAAGTCCACCGTACTGCATGACGGCAAGCCCGTGAAGATAACAAAGGGCAAGCTGAGGGGCGAGGCTTCAAACGGCATGCTTTGCTCACTGGGCGAACTGGGTCTTAACATACATGATTTCCCTTATGCCATCGAGGACGGCATATTCATACTCGGCGATGACTGTGACAAGACCATCGGCAAGGATATACGCGAGGCAATAGGTTTCAACGACACTGTTGTTGAGTTCGAGATAACCTCCAACAGACCTGACTGCATGTCGGTCATCGGTCTTGCAAGGGAGACTGCGGCAACTTTCGGCAAGGAACTGAAAGTCGCTAAGCCCGAATTCAAAGGCGTTGACGGCGATGTTAACGAGATGCTCAAAGTCAAGATACATAACACCGACCTCTGCAAGAGATATATCGGCGCTATCGTTAAGAATGTAAAGATAGGTCCTTCACCCAGATGGATGCGCGAAAGACTGAGAGCAAGCGGCGTTCGTCCGATAAACAACTTTGTTGATATAACTAACTATGTAATGCTGGAATACGGCAGACCGATGCACGCTTTTGACCTGCGCTATGTTGAGGGTGCAGAGATAAATGTCCGCAACGCTAAGGCAGGCGAGAAGATAACCACTCTTGACGGCATCGAGAGAGAACTGAGTGAGGATATGCTGGTCATCGCCGACGCTAAGAAGCCCGTTGCAGTAGCAGGCGTTATGGGCGGTGAGTACAGCGGTATCATGGACGACACCACCACCGTTGTTTTCGAGTCGGCTTGCTTTGACGGCGCAAGCGTTGCCACAACCGCAAAGAAACTGCGCATGAGGACTGATGCATCTTCGAGATACGATAAGGGTCTTGACCCGCACGAGTGCTATGAGGCACTGATGAGAGCCTGCCAGCTGGTAGAAGAACTGGGCGCAGGTGAGGTAGTAAAGACTGTTATCGACGAGAATTATCAGAGCGAAACTCCTCTTAATGTTGAGTTCAGTGCTGACTGGATAAACAATTTCCTTGGTACTGATATACCCGAAGCCGAGATGGTACGCATACTTGAAAAGCTGGAGTTCACCGTAAAGGACGGCAGAGTTTACGCGCCTTGGTTCAGAGTTGACATCGGCTGCAAGGCAGACATCGCTGAGGAAGTTGCAAGGATATACGGCTACAACAGCATACCCGATACCATCATCAGGGGCGTTGCAAATGCACAGCGTACACCTAAGCAGAACTTCGAGAAGAAGGTCAAGGCGGCTATGCTTTCGATGGGTCTGAACGAGATCGAAACATTCTCCTTCATCTCGCCGAAATACTTTGACAAGATAGCTCTGCCCGCTGACAGCAAGCTGAGAAACACTGTCACCATAATGAACCCTCTTGGTGAGGATACCAGCGTTATGAGAACTACAATAGTTCCTTCTATACTGGAAGTTGTGGGCAGAAATTACAGCTACCGCAACCCTGAGTGCTACGTGTTCGAGCTGGGCAACGAGTATATCCCTGTTGAGGGCGAAGTTCTTCCCAACGAGCCTGTAAGACTGGGCATCGGCTTCTATGATACCGAAACAGGTGCTGACTTCTATACCCTCAAGGGCATGGTAGAGGGTCTGATGAATGCTGTGGGCGCTGAGAACATAGAGTATGAAAGACCTGCTGATGACTGCGAGTTCGATGAAGTTTCCGCTTTCCATCCCGGCAGATGCGCTGTTGTAAAGGTAGACGGCAGACAGATAGGCATATTCGGTGAACTTCACCCTAAGGTGATGGAGAACTACGGCATCGAAGCAAGGACTTATGCTGCAAAGATAAACATTCCCGAACTGATGGAACTTTCCTGCGATACCAAGACCTACAAGCCTCTGCCAAAGTTCCCTGCGACCACAAGAGATCTGTCGGTGGTATGCGATGAGGAAGTGCCTGCGGCTGTTCTTGAAAAGGTGATACGCAAGGCTGTCGGCGGCATTCTCGAAAGCGTTACACTGTTCGACGTTTACAGGGGTGAGCAGATAGAGGCAGGCAAGAAGTCTGTATCTTACTCAATTTCCATGAGATCTCTCGAAGGTACACTGACAGACGATCAGGCTGATAAGGCTATGGAGAAGGCTGTTAAGGAACTTAGCGCGATCGGTGCTGAACTCAGATAAAGAAATTGTAAAAAAAGTGTTGCTAAATTTGTGCAATCCGATAAATTTTATTCTACCCCTTGTTATTTTTGAAAAAATGGAGTATAATATAATCAAGGACAATTAGCAAGGAGTTGAGCATTTATGATCACAGATAGAACTCAGGAGTTTTCGCTGCCTGTTGATAAAGAGACACAGCTGAAAGAAACTTTGACTCTGGTATATGATGCGCTTAAAGAAAAAGGTTATGACCCTGTAAATCAGATAGTAGGTTATATCCTCTCTGAGGATCCTACCTACATAACCACATACAACAATGCGAGGAGCAAGATCCGTCATATCGACAGGGACGAGCTTCTGCAGGCGCTTGTTAAAAATTATCTGAAAACAGAATAATAATGCTATTTTCTGGGGACGGGATTTATTTCCGTCCCCTTTTTTGTTTATTCTTCGCCTGACTGCAAATAATATGCAAAAAGGAGGAATGCAGAATGAACAAGTTGATCCTTGCAAGATTTGCCGCAGTGTTCACGGCGGGCGTATTGACAGCATGCGGCATGTCATCAAAAAAAGGCGAAAGCGGTGACGACATCACCGTTTCATCGGCGGCGGCTGAGCCTGTTATGATAACTGCAAACGGTGTAAAGGCAGACTTTTCGGCGCTGTCTAACGAGTGTCACGGTTACGGGCAGGGCGTACAGGTCGATGAAAAGAACCGCACTCTGGGTGCGCTGGATTTCAACCACACCTATGGAAAATATAATGCAAAAGCCATCAGAGAGGACAGTAAAAAGATAACGCTGACTTTCGATCAGGGCTACGAGAACGGTTACACTGCGCAGATACTCGATACGCTGAAAGAGAAAAACGTAAAGGCAGTGTTCTTTCTGGTGCAGGACTATGCCGAGCGAAATCCCGAACTGGTGCAGCGCATGATAGATGAGGGGCATACGGTGGCTAATCACTCGGTACACCATTACTCCATGCCGTCGCTGACTGAGGAGACATGCCGCGCTGAGATAACAGGTCTGCACGAATATATGAAAGAGAATTTCGGGGTGGAGATGACGCTTTTCCGTCCGCCGATGGGTGAGTTTTCGGAGAAGTCGCTGGCGGTCACTGCTGACTGCGGCTACGAAACTTTGCTGTGGAGCTTTGCTTACGCCGACTGGAACGTTGACGACCAGCCCGAACCGTCAGCGGCGCTTGAAAAGCTGAAAAAGGCGGCTCATCCCGGTGCGGTATATCTGCTTCATTCGGTGTCTGCCACCAACGCACAGATATTGGGCGACTTGATAGACGGCATGCGCAGTGACGGTTTTGAGCTGACATGACGATCATCTGAAACTGCACAAAAAGCCCTCTCTTCCGATAAGCGGAAGAAAGGGCTTTTATGTTTTAGTGTATTCGCGTTATTTGAGGGGTCTGATGCCCTTTACGTGTGCCGCAATAAGTGCAACGTCAGAAACATTCAACTTGTTATCACCGTTTACATCAGCGCGTGCGAGCGCATCAGCATCAAGTGCGCGTATGCCCTTGACATGTGCAGCTGCCAGAACTATGTCAGTAACGTCTATTCTGCCGCTTGCATTGACATCGCCTTTAGTGGAAGCGGAAATGTCAGCTTCGGTTATGGTAACTGCCGCCGAACCTATGTAGGTGTTGTAGTTGTCGGCTGTTACTTTGAAGTATACCACATATTCGCCGACTTCGGTGAATACAGGGCATTCTGTCATCGTGAAGTCGTCCTCTTCCGTACCGTATGTCACGGTGAAGCCTGCGGCAGGTTCATCGACCCTGACGTTTATACCGTGAGATGCGCCGTCATAGCTTACGGTGACATCTTCTGCGATTGCAGTTATCTCTGCGGGCGCTATGGTAGTTTCGAGGTATCTTGCACCGCCTTCATATTCAGAATAGCCTGTATCGTCAGTGATCCTGTACCACACACGGTATGTGCCTGCGTTTACAGCAGTGGGTATCTCTTCGCTCCAGCCGTCAGCGGGGGCAGTGTCACTGTCGGAAAGTGCATATATGACAGTGCCGTTCGGTTCTGCGGGCGGGAATGCCAGTTCCATAGCTTCACCGTTGTAGATCATGCCCAGCTTAGGCATCGGTACAGAATTTTCAGCAGGATCATAAGCAGATGCGATATGCGGAACAAAATCAACGCCGCCGCCCTCGCCTGTGCCGCTGAAAGTTTTGCCTGTTCCCATTCTCATCAGACCGAGTTCGATGTACAGCGAGATAGGGTCAACGCAAAAATTGGTGTAATTGCCTTTGATTTGAAGATCAGGTCTGTCAAAGAAAGTCGAATTCCATGCATCAACTGCACCTGTTGCGCAGTTCTTGTCAAATACCGAATAGTAATTGTTCTCAGGCGAGGCAAGATATGCTTTCAGCGCATCAAGTTCCTCAGCTGTGACCTCAACGGTGTAATAGTTATTTGGTACTTGTGTATCCGTTCTGACGAACTGGTTGTATACCTCGCGGTTTATATCAAGACCGCCGGGTACATGTCCGTCAATGGGATTATGACCTGTTATGCTGACGGTCATATAAGCCTGCATCAGCACCTTTAACGTGTTGTCAAAAGCCGTCGGATCGTCGATCCTGCCGTTTTCGATATAGTATCTCATCTGTTCGATCAGCTTGCTGACATTTTCATTATTCTGTGCGATAGAACTTGTTTCGAGTGAATCAAGCACCTGTTGGATATTTGTAGATGAATAACCGTAGTTGGTAATGGTCATGCCTTCACCTGCCTGGAGGCTTATCTTAGAGGTCTTACCCTCCTCATTGTGGCTGACGCTGAAGTAGCTCGGTCTGTTTTCGATGCCGTCAGCGCCGTTCAATAATGCGGGATCGCCCTGATATTTCTCGGGATGCTCTTTGTAGTCCTCCATCATGTCGATGTATTTCTGTTCGGGCTTGTAGAAGTTGTAATAGCTTACATCAAAGTCAGTATCTTCATAAGCGGTATATGTCACAACGCCGTGAGCTATAAGCTGATTTTGACTGGGTCTTCTGGCTGATATTGTCAGTCTGCCCACAGGTCTTGCACCCGCGTAGTCACCGAGTATAACTTTTGTCTGCGCCTTAACGCTGTTAAAGCTCGAACCTGCATAAGCTGTGATGATAACGCACTTGCCCTCTTCGGGTATCTCACCGTTTACGGTCAGTTTGCCGTTTGCGTCAACAGATACCAGCGGGTCGGACGAAACATAAGTAACGCTCGGGTCGAATACTGGCAGCAGAGTGTATTTAAGCTCGCTGTACTTGACTTTTGCATCGAACACATAGCTGTCATCTTTGCTGTCTAACCTTATCATGCCAGGCATGCCCTTTATGACAGCGGGGCGGAAAGCAATGTCGATAGTGGTATCGGCATCGACCGAGATCGGCTCACTGATGTCTGCATTTTTGCCGTTGACAGTGAATTTGCTCAGCACAGACGGTTCCATTATCTCAGGCTCGACTCTCAGCTTTGTACCCTTCGGCACAAAGTAGTCGGAGTACGGGAGACAGTCCTCAAACATCTCATCTTCCGATTTGTTGAAGTTTACATTTACAGTGCCTTCAACATTATATTTCACATTCGCCATATTATCAATGTTATCGTATACCTCGATAATATACTGGTTATTGACATTTTTGTTGCTGTTGCAATTGACTGTCAATGAACCTTGACAAGGTTCTGTAAAATAGATCGTCCTGCCATCATTTTCGATAACGGCAGCGCCGTCGGGAACAGTGTAGAAAACGTCCCAGCTAAGGTCATCAGAGCCGACGCTCTCGCTGTCCAGATAAAGCTCGGCAAAATCTTTAATATCGAGCTTGTCGCCTGCGCCTGCCTGGATAAAGGTATTTTTCAGCATTTCGACCCTTGCTTCTGCATACGATATTCTGAGCGTTGTCTTTTTAGCAGGCATCACAAATCTGTATGCATTTTCCTTTTCATCATAGCTGTCCATCAGCGACTCCGAACCCAGACTAATGTTTTTTAACAGGTGGCAATAGTCCTCATTTGCAAGTGAAGTGCGCACAAAAACTTCTGTGCCCTCATCAAGCTCGGTAACTTTGTCTGTCGGTATGATGATCTCCTCGCCGCTTTCGCTTTTGCGGTAAACGGTAGTTTCGTGAATGGCATCGCCCGTGATTCGCACAGTCAGTGCAGGTGTCTCGGCACTTGTATCAATGCCGCCGGGAATATCGGCTTCGGGTGCGCTGACATATACCCAGCCTGTTTCGTCCTGATAGCCTGCATCAGGCTCCTGAACGCCGTCAGCGTTATTGAGATAATATCCGGGCAGCTTTTTTATGATCTCGTCTTTGACGGTCTTAGGCGCATCTATGTAACTGAAAATGCCTTCACCCGACGGTTTGAGATGGTATGCGGTATCTTCGCCGTCCCTTGTGCCGACTGCGGCGTTCCACGCCCTGAGTGCAACGGTGACACAGCTGTTTTTCAGCATAGAGAATTTATTGAGGTTGCCCTGAAGGTAAGCTGTCATGTTTTCAAGCTGTTTTTCGGTTATATCGACTTCATAGGTGACATTCTCATACTGATCCCATTCCAGCTTCTGGTTGTAAAGCTCGCGGTTGAAGCAAACACCGCCGTCAACAACACCGTCAAGCAGAGATGATATGTCTATATTTTCTTTTTCCAGCTTTTTGATCAGCTCGCCGAGCGCACTTTCGTCGCCGATGCCGCGTTTGTCCGCAACTGACCATATAGTATTGATAATATCGGTCTTTGCGGCATCGCTGATATTTCCCCACATACTGCTGTTTTTAAGAGCGCCCAGAGCCGCCTGCTGAACAGTCAGGTCAAAATCGCGGTACATGCCTATCGTTACTATTTCACCCTTGTCGAGAGTGACAGAGTTCATGCTGTCGTCAAAAGTGAAATACGGTTCTGTATCTGTTCCTGTGTGGTTTGAGCCGTTGGAGATACTGTCCCTTATATCGCAGTAGTAGTCATCGCTTATCTCATATCCTGCATACAGGTCGTTTACAGTAATTTCCACATTATCCTTGTAGGAAGTGAACAGCAGATATACATGACCGTCATAGAACTGCATGCTGTCATTGTATCTGGCGAGAATTTTCAGCTGACCCACTACCTGAGAATCATCATCATACTCTTTTATCGGTATAGTTCTTTCGCTGCCGTCAGCCCTGAGTGTTACAGTGCCTGCTTTCAATGCCCTCAGCGCACCGTTTTCATCAACCCATGCGGTAGAAGGGTCATCGGAAGTGTAGCCGTCAAAGCCATAGACTATGTCACCTGCGGTCACTTCCTCAGGTTCGTATGCCCACACGGGCATAGCACCGATGCTTGCTGTAACGCATAATGCAGTCAGCCCGCTGAGCATCCTGCTTTTCAGGCGCTTGTTTTTATTTTTCATTGTATTGATCCTCCTTTTTATTTTCGGATTTTCTGCGCTCTGCAATTTGATCTCTCTATTCTGATCTGAATGTCCCGATCATGTTGTGTATTACTGATGATACAAAATGGGTATTTTTATTAACAAAAATGAAAGAATTGATTGCATTTATATTATAACATAAAAAGTGAAATAAATCAGCAATATTTTGATTTTTTTATCTCGTTAAACCGACGAAATATTAATCTAAATTTTGTTGATAGTCACAAAAAATCCCGCCATTGAAATTACAATGACGGGATAGACCTGTTATCAGAGCTTCTTTATGCCCTTTACATGTGCCGCGATGGAAACAACATCAGTGACGTTGAGTCTGCCGTCACCGTTTACATCAGCGCGTGCAAGTGCCTGTGAATTGAGCGGTTTCAGATTTTTCAGATGAGCGGCGGAAACGGAAATATCGGTCACTGTCACAGCTCCGTCGCCGTTTACATCACCGCGCGGCAGTTCAGCTGAACCGAAAGCATCGTTGAGGGCAGTTTCAAGTGCGTCCAGCGAGGTGTTCTGCGGCTTTATGCCTGTGCCTCCGTTTGTTGCGTTCCTGAGCGCTCTGGTGTGGGCGCTGTCGATCGCGTTGCGCTTTTCTTCGCTGAGGCTGTCAAGATCGGCGTTGTCGTATCTCTGCAAGAGTTCCAGCGCCCTCAGCATGGTGGGGTAGTATTCTTCGCGTGAAGGCGTAGTGCCCTTGCCGTGAAAGAACTCATTCATCCAGCCGATGCACTGGTCGGCAGACCACATAGCCGAGCCCGACGGGAAGCGCTCAAAGTACTTGGGCAGGTTCTTGTAATAGCCGTCCTTTATCTCGGCGAGCTGTTTGTCGTAGTTCTCACCGCTGAAAGAATCGGCGGCAGCCGCCATCGAACTGCGGAAGATCTCTTTGAACTTTTCGTTCTGAAGTGCCTTGTAAGTGATCACAGCCAGCGTGTCACCGCCCTTTTTGCCTGTTTCGTATATCTGTATCAGCTTGTTGTTGGTGGAGCTTTCGCCCTTGTTGCCCCACATATAAGCTCCCATTTCCGTGTCATAGAACATTGTTCTCCAGCGGCAGTCGCTGTAATCGGGGTTGTTCTCGTCAGCCTCGCGGGAACGCCACAAGCGCCAGTTCTTTACAGACCAGTCCTCATTTGTCAGATATATCTCAGCCGCCAGATAGTTTGCCAGATCCTGCACATCGAACATCTCGGTGAACTTCTTGTACTGTTCGGGGTCGGTGAGGTCAGCACTTCTTATCCAGCTGTCCATCTCGTTCCAAAGTTCGATGTCGGCATCTTCGCCCTCATCGACTTTCGGGCTGTTGTCCTCATAATTGGTGGACATTATCACCACATTTTTCTTTTTGACATCGTAGTGGTCTTTTACATAAGAGTCCGAGTAGTCCTCCTGCATAGTGTAAAGACCCCAGTATTCGCCGTTTATGAACGCCACAACAGGTCTGCCTGTCTGTGTCGAAAGTTCAAGACCGCCGCTCATTCTCTGCAAGAGCTGGTCTTTGAACTTGGTGTAGTTTGCATCATTTCCGCCGTTTCTCAGCACGAAATTCTCGAAATCGTTTATCTCTCTGCCCTCGCCGTCACGGGAAGTCAGTCCTGAAAACAGGGGATAGCTGAACTTCTTTGCGCCGTACTCTTCGCGTGCGTAGAAACGCAGGCTCTTCTGATAATCCTGCCTTGAATAGCCGCCCTGGATCCTCATGCCGCAGTCCTGCGACAGCACGGTGTTTCCGCCGTCGATGAAGTCTATATGCACGGGACGCTCCCACTCTTTGCCCCTGTTCATGGCGTTGTCTTTAAGGTATATGCCCTTTTCCTTGTCGAAGAGATCGTCGCTGTCGGCAACTATCGACATTACGCCTACGCCGTTGTAAGTGGTGTCATCATAGCCCACAAAGTAAGACTTTGTTACCACTCCGCTCGCCTGACCGTCTTTTATTGCGACTGCCCTTATGACCACAGCTTTATCGACTTTGACGGAGGGCTTTCTCTTCTGCTCCCATGTGTACCAGTCGGTGAACAGCGACCTGTCCATAGCTGAAAGCACATTGGGGTCGTCGCTCACATTCTCTATGGTCACAGCGCCCTCGTATCTTGTGGAATTTTCGGTGGGGGCACTGCCGTCGGTGGTATAGTATATCTCAGCGCCGTCAGCGGCAGTCAGTTCCAGTTCAAAGCTGTCCGCGAACATTCCGCTCTCGCGGGAGAAAGCAGGTGCTTCGGGTGCTGAGAACAGCTGTTCCTCCGAGTTTACAGCGTTAGGCGACGGGTTCGCGATAACAAATCCCGAACCGTCGGCAGGTATGCGTGCGTATACTGTGTCATCAGCCAGCGCCGGGACTTCTGCCTTATCTATAACGGACGTGCCATCAGAAAGAATGACAGTTTCGCCCTTTGCAGACAGCCCGAACAGAGCTATGGGCTTTTCGGGAGTGCTTACAGCTTCGATGTTTTTGCCGCAGTAGACTGTCAAACAGCCGCCCGCAGGTATCTTTGTGCCGTCGGGTATCTTCGCCTTTGCAAGTTCGGCTTCGTCATCACTGAGGTACAGCCCGCCGATGTCTGCGTCCTTATCGGTGGGATTGTAAAGTTCTACCCAGTCGCAGAACTTGTCTTTTGAGTCTTTGAGGTCGGTAAGATTGCCGTTTGTACCTGTGTTGCCTGTGCAGACCTCACTTATAAGCACAGCGGGAGAGGTCTCAGCCGAAACGGAGAATGCAGATGCCGCCCCCGAAACTGTCAGCAGTGCCGCGATGAATGCGGCAGTCATTTTGTTTTTCATTTTATTCACTCCTATTAAAATATGAAATCGTTGCGCTAACGATACGACCAATGAACTTCCTGCCTATTATAGCACATTATAAATATAATTTCAACCATCTTTGATAAAATATTATAGAATATGAACAGTAAATGCTAATATATGTCACATAAAGATAAAGGTAACTCGGGTCTGTTAATATTGTGTAAGTTGTATTGGGCAGATTGTATTTAATTGTTTGATTTTCGGCGATATTTTTACCAAATTTCAAAAAATCAGTGGTTTTCTATTGACAAAGAATGTAAAAATGTGTATAATAAGCTAGGGAAAGATTAGTTTGGGATTTTTTTATCAAACTATACTTCAGGAGGATGATCTACATGAAAAAAAAGATTTTTACAGCTGCACTTGCTGCTGCTGTTGCGATGGCATCTGCCCCCGCAGTTCTGGCGGTAGAGCAGACAGATGCCATCACAGGTGACCTGAACGTTACCGATTTTTTCGGCGCTAAGACAGATGCCGTTCAGCTGAATGACGGCGAGAGTGTTACATTCAAATTCCACAACAAGTCCAACGGCACCAACAACTGGGACAACTTCGTTATGTGCGTCGCAGGTGAGGTCGGTGAGGCTTACACAGGCGCAGATCAGGAGATACTGGTCGTAAGAGCTGATAACTGGGGCTGGGGCGGCGGCTACTCCGATTTCGTTGCACCTGATGCCAGCGGCAACAAGCTGAATTTCGAGACTGACATCAACTGGGATCTCTGGGCTGATGAGTGCCAGAGCGGTATGGACGTTGAGATCACTGTCAGCAAGGAAGGCAATACCCTTGCTTACAACGCAAAGATAGGCGAATACACCGATAAGCTCACCGCTACATCGGGCGTTGATCTGCCTGAAAGCGTTTATATATTCTTTACAGGTGAAAAATGCGATCTGACAGGTTTCAGCACTTCTAAGGGCGGCGCTAATCAGGACGACATAAACAACAAGACTCAGGCAGGTCTCAAAGTGGTAGACAGCCTTTCGGGCGACCTGAATGTTGGTTCGTTCTTCAGCAGTAAGTCAGATGCTGTTCAGCTCAACAACGGCGAGAGTGTTACTTTTAATTTCAATGCCAAGTCAAACGGCTCAAACAACTATGAGAACTTCATACTGGGCGTTACAGGCGCAGCGGGTGAGGATTACACCGGTGCTGACCAGGAAGTTCTGGTACTCAGAGCTGACGCATGGGGCTGGGGCGGCGGCATGTCCGACTTTGTAGCACCTGATGCTGATGGCAACAAGCTGGCTTTCGAGTCTGACGTTAACTGGGACGAGTGGCAGGCAGGCGCACAGAACGGCTACAATGTTCAGGCTACACTGAGCAAGGACGGCGATAAGCTGACTTACAGCGCCAAGATCGGTAATTATACCGTTAAGTCCACCGCTGTTTCAGGCAAGTCTCTTCCTGACAGTCTTTATGTGTTCCTGACGGGTGAAAATTGCGACATCACAGGCATTTCCACCAGCAAGGGCGGTGCACAGGAGAACAATACCGAGTCTAAGGCTGCAAATTCCAGCTCTAAGGCAAGTACAACTACTTCGTCAAAGGCTTCTACAACTACCACAACTAAAACTACTTCTTCAAAGGCATCTGATGCTACTGCAAACAGCTCTGCTGCTGACTCTGACAACACCAAGACAGGCAATTCTGCTGCGGGCGCTTTCGCTGCTGCCGCACTGGCTGCCGCTGCTGCTGTTGTACTTCGCAAGAAGAAGTAAACCATATCATGCTGTTTCGGAGCGCTGAGCATATCAGCGCTCTTTTTTTGTACATAAATTCGGATAGATATAAACAACTCCCAATTTTGATGTGTATTGCTGATGATACAAAACCAAATTGGGATATAAACAAAGCAGACAGCGCTCATTGTGAGGCTGTCTGCTTTGTTCTGCGGTAAAAGTACCATGTATTGGAAAAGGTTTGTCTGGAATGCTCTGTCTTATTGCCTGTCTGAGGCACTTATTTTTTGAGTTTTGCCATCAAGTCAAGAAGTTCAAGCTGCTGCTCAAATGCGTTCAGCTCTGTCTTTTCGTCGATAATGACCAGCTCGGTATCTGTCAGCTTCGCGAACAGCCTGATGTCTTCGGTGGTCAGCGCTGTGGAAACTACGGCGTGGTGTGCGCCGCCTGCGTATATCCATGCAGCCGCACCTGTCTTGAAATCGGGAACTATCTTCCACATCAGCCTTGCTACGGGAAGTTTGGGCATCTCTTTCGGCTGCTTTACAAGGTCTATCCTTGCGCACACAAGTCTGAAACGGTCGCCCATGTCTACCATCGAAACTGCTATGCCCTCGCCCACAATACCGTCAAATACCAGTCTTGCGGGATCGTTCTTGTTGCCGATGCCCAGATGGTGTACCTGTATCTTTGGCTTGGAAGCCGCAAAAACAGGAGAAACTTCCAGCATGTGAGCAGCCAGCTCCAGTTCTTCGCCGCCTGTCAGGTCGTAGGTGTAGTCCTCCATGAAGCCTGTTGCTCCATCTCTGCCTGCGGCTATTTTTTGCAGGACAGCCGCAAGTGCAGCAGTTTTGTAGTCGCCCTCAGGACCGAATCCGATGCCCTTAGCCATGATGTTCTGTGCCGCGATGCCGGGCAGCTGGTCAAGCCCGTGAAGATCCTGGAAAGTATCTGTGAAAGCAGCCGCATTTTCCTTAGCAAGGAACTTGTCCAGTGCGACTTCGTACTTTGCCTGTTCTCTTACAGCGCCGTTGTTTTCGGTGTCCATTTCGTACTTGTCGGTGTACTCAGCCATCTTTGCATCTGTTTCGCTATCGGTGACTGTGTTTACGATCTTCACCAGATCGCCTATACCGTAGTAGTTGACATTCCAGCCGTACTTGATCTCACTCTCAACTCTGTCGCCGTCAGTAACTGCAACATCGCGCATGTTGTTGCCGAACATAGCGACTTTCATACCCTTGCAGAAGTCCACGCCCTCAGCCGCGTGAGCGAAACGGCGTATCTGCGCGATAACATCATCATGCTTGTAATAGCCCGCAACGACCTCCCGCTTTATGCCAAGTCTTGTGCAGATGAAACCGAACTCTCTGTCACCGTGTGCCGACTGGTTCAGGTTCATAAAATCCATGTCGATGCTGTCATACGGCAGTTTCTCGTTGTACTGTGTGTGCAGGTGCAGCATGGGCTTTTTGAGAGCTTTCAGCGCTCTTATCCACATCTTCGCGGGTGAGAAAGTGTGCATCCACATGACGACTGCTATGCAGTCCTTGTCGGCGCTTGCCTTTACACAAAGTTCCTCTGCCTCGTTTGAAGTCTTGACGATGGGAGTGTGAACGATCTCGGCTATATCTCCGATCTTTTCGTTCAAATACTGTACCATCTCAAAGCTGTCCTTTTCAGCCTGCGCGAGAGTCTCCTCGCCGTACAGATCCTGACTGCCTGTTAAAAAATAAATCTTTTTCATAATGAACTCCATTCTATATTTATCATCGTGGCTATCACGCCGTAACATAACAAAAAACGGTGCTTTTGCGGGATATAAAGTGGTTGGCGCATATCTTCCTCACGACACAGCACGGGAAGATCTTTGGCGCATCCTTTTGTTTACCTGATCTTCAGCCTGCGTGCTAAAGGAAAAGCATATTTATCATTGACCGCTTTAAAACAGTCTTACGCTTACTACCGACAGCTTTGGCAGTGTGAATTTTACGCCTTTTTCAGTGATCTCAGCTTTGTGTTCAGCGGGAACTATCCTCTCGCCGTCCTCAAAGTCATTGTAAGCATGAACATCGCCGTAAGTCAGCACCTGCGCTTCTGCCTTAGTGAAACTGCCGCCCACCATTTCGCACTCTATCTCAAAATCTTCCTCAAGAGATGCGTTTGAGAACGTCAATGTCACATGACCGTCCCTGTCAATGGACGCTGATTTCGTGACAGCGGGGATCTTTTCGCCTGCTTCTTCGTTCTCGCAGTAGCTGTAAAGCAGTTCAGCGTCCTGATGGGTCTTGTACATGTTGAAAACGTGGTAGGTCGGGGTCTTGACCAGCTTTTCGCCCTCAGTCAGCAGAAGCGCCTGAAGAACATTAACAGCCTGTGCAAGGTTAGCCATAGCCACAATATCCGAATGCTCATTGAAAATGTTCAGGCTGACAGCCGCAACTATCGCATCGCGCATGGTATTCTGCTGGAAGAGGAAACCGGGATTTGTACCCTCCTGAACATCGAACCAGCAGCCCCACTCGTCAACTATCAGCTTCATGTTGTCGCTGTGCTGTTTGATGATATTGTTGTGCTTTTCTATCAGTGTGCCGATGTGCATGGCGTTCTTGATCGTCTGATAGTATACTTCATCAGTGAAATCTGTGGCGCTGCCCTTGTTGAAGAAATCACCCGAAGGTATGGTATAATAGTGCAGTGAGATTGCCTTTGCGTGGAAGTCGTTGATGCCCTCCATCAGCTTTGTGGTCCAGTTGTAGTCATCAACATTAGGACCGCCTGCCACCTTGTAAAGCTCGTTGCCGCTGAAATTGCGGCAATAGGTCGAATAGCGCCTGTAAAGATCGGCATAGTATTCGGGGCGCATGTTGCCGCCGCAGCCCCAGTTTTCGTTGCCGATACCGAGATATTTGAGCTTCCAGGGCTTTTCTCTGCCGTTCTTTCTTCTCAGGTCTGCCATCGGCGATATGCCGTCAAAAGTGATGTACTCTATCCAGTCAGCCAGCTCTTCGACAGTGCCGCTGCCCACGTTGCCTGCCAGATAAGGCTCACAGCCCAGCTCTTCGCACATGTTGAAGAACTCGTGCGTTCCGAAAGAATTGTCTTCGGTAACGCCGCCCCAGTGAGTGTTGACCATCTTGGGACGTTCACTCTTCTCACCGATGCCGTCTTTCCAGTGGTACTCATCGGCAAAACAGCCGCCGGGCCAGCGCAGAACAGGCATCTTTATCTCTTTGAAAGCCTCGATTATATCGTTCCTGACACCATTTGTATTCGGTATCTCAGAATTTTCGCCTACAAATATTCCGTTGTAGATACACCTGCCCAGATGTTCGGAGAAATGTCCGTATATCTCGCGGTTGATATGCGATCTTTTGTCCAGCGTGTTTACAACTGCTTTAAGTTTTTTCATTTTTTTACCTCCGGAATACGGTTTGTGTGTGCCTTTACTCAGCGTTTTCACTATGATGTTCAATGATACAGACTAAAAGTATCAGCAGACCTATTGTGCGTACATGTTGTCGGCTGTAAACACCGTCTGTACAACTGTCAGACCCTCATAACAAAAGAAAATATGTAATTACAAATAGAAAAGTCTTGACAAATTTATACATACATATTATAATGTTATCAGTAAAAAGTCAATGGACAATACACTTGATGATATGGAGGATTATCTTGAACGAGATCGTTTTATCAACAATGAGACAGCCTGTTATGTGCGGCTGTGACTATATCGCGCTGACAGAACCATATTGCCATATAGAAAGAACACCGGATTTCAATGTCATTATATATGTGGTCGAGGGAAGGATGTATGTCACCGAAGGCGACATTGACTATGAAGTTGGCGAGGGTGAACTGCTGTTCCTGAAAAAGGGGATGCACCATTTTGGCAAAAAGATGATCTCACGAGGGACAAAGTGGTACTATGCTCATTTTTATTTAGATGAGCCTGATGAAGCTCAGCCTGATTTTATGCCCGATGCTGACCCTATTGGCACGGACGAGCGAGTTGAGCTGAAAACAGTTTTGCCAAAGCAGATAAGTGTGGCAAAAAACGGACAGATACACAAGCTGTTCACAGAGATGGTGTGTTACAGCTGCGGTAAAGACCCTTATAAAAGGCTTCGCATAAACACCATGCTCCAGAGCCTGCTTACTGAGATAGCACTGGTCAGGTTTAGCGATAAAAGCTCTCCGCGCTTGTCAGATCGCATCTGCGCATGGCTTGGCGCACATTGTACAGAGCCGTTTTCTGCGGCGAGACTGGAAAAGGAATTTTTTCTCAGCTACAAGCGTATGGCGGCAGTGTTCAAATCCGAGCGCGGTGAGACGATGCAGCAGTATCATACAAAATGCCGTATGATGCGGGCTTGTTATCTGCTTCGCTCCACCATCATGCCTGTGCGCGAGGTCGCAAATGCTGTCGGTTACAGCGATCCTCTTTATTTTACGCGCTGTTTCCGAAGCTGTGAGGGGCAGTCACCGTCTGAGTACAGAACTTCTGTCAAAGCTGAGTATTAAAGTTAGTCATAATGACATGGATAATTATACTTGTCTGACATTTGAAAAGTGTTTCGTCAAATCAACGATACAGGTATTTTTATATGAGAACAAATTTGCAGATGCTCTTGCATTTATTGCGGAGATGTTTGTAATGACAATCGTTTTCGGGCTGTCTGCGGTGTTTGTTTTTTATGCAGATGACAGATAAAATCGTTTATAGTTGGAAGTATATGGAAACTTGTTATTACAATTTGTGAATGTTTAATATTATATATTCTAACAATTTGTGCAGAATAAGCATTGACAGAAAAGGGGAAATTCTGTATAATAATGACAAGCTAGGCAAATTCCATATTTTACTTGACATTCAAATGAAAAAAGTGTATAATATTTCAAGTAAAGATTGTTGTGAAAGTCGGTCAATATTGTGACAAAAGACAATATGTTCGATTTAGCCCGAATTAAAGGCATTACTTTTGTGAAAAATAATGTTATAACAAATTTTACGATATGTGATTATTTTTTACTCGGATTTGTTGTCTTTTCAACTTTGTACGGTGTACGGACATTTTTGGATCGGCTGAAGGGGTTGTAAAAATGAAAAGGATATTGGCACTTGCTGTCTCGCTGGCGCTGGCGGCGGCGATGGTCTCCTGCGGCAGCGGACAAGAAGGTGGGGCGGCAAACACAGCGCAAAGCTCACAGGCAGGGCAGGTGAGTGAGACGGCGAGCGGCGGCGAAAGCACCGATGAGGACACAGCGGGCGGTACACCTGTTGAGCTGACAAAATGTGTCGGAAATCCCATAGCGGGCTTTGATGATAAGGGTGAGCTTACCTACGGCGGCGACCCGTCGGTGCTGGTGGTCGGTGATACTTTATATCTGTATGTGGGGCATGACACCTCCACTAATGACAGTTATGTTATACCCGAATACCTCTGCTATTCCACTAAGGATATGAAGGAGTGGAAATATGAAGGCTCGGTGCTGAAAATGGCAGATGTCAAGTGGGCTGAAAAAAATTCCGCATGGGCAGGGCAGGTCGCGAGGCACTATGATGAAACGGCAGGGAAGGATAAGTACTACTTCTACTACTGCTCGTGGGACAGCACTGACAGCGGCAAACAGTCCATCGGCGCTGCGGTGGCTGACAGCCCGACAGGTCCTTTTGAGAACATCGGGCAGGCGCTGGTCAAGGGTTCTTTTACAGAAGAACAGACCTCTGACTGGAACGACATCGACCCCACTGTCTGGATAGAAAACGGCGATGATGGGGAAGAACACAGGTATCTTGCGTGGGGCAACTCAAAGCTGTATGTATGCGAACTGAATGAAGATATGATCTCGGTCAAGGACTATGACGGTGACGGCGATATAACCTTTAAAAAAGATGTCGTGGCGAAGATGCCGCCCGCATCATACACTGAAGCGCCCTGGATATACCGCAGACAGGACGAGAACGGCAAATATTACGGCGATTATTACCTGTTCTACGCCTACGGCTGGCGTGAGCAGATGGCATACGCCACCACAGATGACCTGATGGAGGGCAAGTTCGATTATCAGGACGTTATAATGAAAGCCTCTGCGACCTCGAATACTAATCATATGGCGGTGTTCGATTTCCTGGGAAAAACATGGTTCATCTACCATAACGGCTCACTGGCGGGCGGCAGCGGTTTCAGGAGAGTTGCCTGCGTTGAAGAACTAAAATTTTTCGATGACGGCGCTGTTGATTATCTGGAAGAAACAGCGGCGGGCGCATTCGGTACAGCATCGGTGCTTACCGCGCAGAACGGCGAAAAGCTGGCACATAAGTGGTTCAACAATTCTCTGGCAGATGATGCTTACCCCTACACAGATGTGGCGTTGGGGAGCGGTCTTGAAAAGACGAGTGAGCTTGATGAGCAGTGGGCGATAGTTCAGGGAAAGTCCGATAAGAACGACCCTTACGCAGTCTCGATAGAATCGAACAACAAGGCGGGACTTTACGTTACGGCAAAAGACGGCGGCGTGGTGCTGAGTCAGGACTATGACAACAGCATGTCGCAGGCGCAGACTTTCAGGACGGTCACAGGGCTGTCAGGCGAGGGCGTTTCCTTTGAGTCGATGGCTGAACCTGGCATGTACCTGACGCTTTCGGGCGGTGCGGCAAGTCTGACGGACGGTTCTGACCCGCAGGCTGTCAGCTTTGATGTTGATGATGCGTGAATGGAGCATACAAATGGAGCATAATGATAGTTTAAATATATCGGCATATTCTGAGGAGGATATTATATGCGTAAAAGAGTTCTTTCGGCAGCTTCGGCGCTGCTTGCGGTCACTGTGATGATGTCGGCTTGCAGCAGTGCTAAGGCAAATGACAGCAGCAAGGCAGACACCACCGAGAGCAGTGCAGCGGTCAGCAAAGAGCCTTCCTATGAATATGATTTTACGGTGGATATGAGCGGCTATGACATCGGGCAGGTATCTTCGGGCACTTCGGTGCATGATCCCTCGATACTGAAAGCCGACGGCAAGTACTATATATATGGTTCTCATATGGCGGCGGCTTCCTGTGATGACCTGCTGAACTGGAAGTTCATGGCGAACGGCTACCGCGCTGAAAATTCGGTTTTCGGACAGATATATTCGGTATACGATGATGCGTTCGCCTACGCGGGCGCACCCACAAGCCTTATACCGACAGATGATGCGGGGCGCGGCGGTGAACATGTGTGGGCACCCGATGTCATCTATAATAAGGCGATGGGGAAGTACGTTATGTACTACTGCACGACTTCCACATGGAACGCATCTAATCTCTGCTACGGTATCAGCGATACCCCCGAAGGTCCTTTCGAGTGGCAGGGTGCGCTGATCTATTCGGGATTTGATATGTCAAATATCGAAGCTACCGATGTTTACGACTATGTTGATGAGGACTATGCGTCCAAGAACTACATAAAGGGCGGCAAGTACAATTTTGATGACTGCCCCAACGCCATCGACCCCGCGATATTCTATGACGGCGAAGGCAAGATGTGGCTGGTCTACGGTTCGTGGAGCGGCGGCATTTTCCTGCTGGAAGTCGATGAAGCAACAGGCAGAGTCATACACCCTGAGGCTGACCCCGACAACAACGTTGACCCTTATTTCGGCAGAAAGCTGGCGGGCGGCGGTCACGAGTCGATGGAAGCGCCGTATATCCTTTGGGACGAGGACAGCGGTTATTACTATCTGTTCGTTTCCTACGGCGGACTCAACCGCGAGGGCGGCTATCAGATAAGAGTTTTCCGCAGTGACAAGCCTGACGGCAAGTATGTTGACATGTATGACCGTGAACTGGAAAAGAAGGTGAACAACGCCTACTTCGGACTGAAACTTTCGGGCAACTACATGCTGCCCAGCCTGAAACAGGCTTACATGGCAACAGGTCATAACTCGGCGCTGGTCGATGATGACGGAAAGAAATACGTGGTATATCACACCCGTTTCGACAATGGCTCGGAGGCGCACTCGCCGAGAGTTCACCAGTTTATTGTGAATGCTGAGGGCTGGCCTTGCATGCTTCCTTATCAGACGCAGGGCGAAACTGTCAGCGAAACAGGCTACTCGATGGACGAAGTCGCGGGCAGATACTATTTTATAAACCAGGGTACTGAGATAAATGCTGAGATCGCAGAGCCTGTCATACTCTACCTCGACCCGAACGGAAATGCTGTTACCGAAAAGGAAACAGGCACATGGGAAATGACAGATGGCAGTTACTACATGACAGTCACACTGGGAGATACCACTTACAGCGGAGTTTTCTGCGCGATGACGGACGAAGCAGGTACACCTGTCATGTCTTTCTCGGCGGTAGGCAAGAATGAGAGCGTGTGGGGTGTTAAATATGCCGAATGAGGAAGTTTCCCCTAAAAGAAAGCCGCCCCGCGAGGGGTTCAGGCGCAGGATAAATCCTTACTACGCAGGCATGACAAAAAAGGAGATAGCCATTGACACATCAAAGACGGTGTTCAAGTGGCTTTGCGGGACGGCTTTCCTGTACATTTACTGGGCGGCTATGCTGCTCCTGCTTTCGATACTTCTGCTAAATGTCTGGAAAGTCACGCTGGTAAGGCTGCTTATCTACGCGGGCGTTCTTTGCGGTATCAGTTCAGCCGCTTATGCGGGCATACTGGTACACAGAAAATTCTATTACTGAGCATTTTACTATATGGTCATCTCTTTAGCACACCGACTGTAAGTGCCGGATAACACCTATTATTATGGTGTATCAGCGGGATGACCACATTTTCTAAGGAGGACACAATGGGTGCAAGGAATACAAGGAGAAGGCTGACGAAGATCCTTTCTCTGGCGCTGGCAGTGACACTGCTTGCAGCTATACCCGATGCTGCTGTAACGGCGGATAATGCTGCCGCAGTGGGAACATCTGCGGCTTATACACAGTTCAAGAGCGACCGTATATCCGATAATTATACGGGCGTGAGCAGCGGCTACACTTTGTCAAAATATTCGGGCGGCGACCTGTTCTTCCCATTTTCCTCAGCAAGCGGCGGAAAACTGACTTCCGACACAAAAGGCTTCACGCAGGCTGAATGCGTAATAGATGCAGCGGCGGGCGATGAGATCACACTTAAATTAAATGTGCCGCAGGACGGTCTTTATGCGGTCAGCTTTGATCATCTTTCATACGATGATTCGGTGCTGCCCATAGAGTTTGCGATGTCGGTGGACGGTGAATACCCCTTCTACGAAAGCCGCAGCGTTGAACTGAGATCAACATGGGTGCCCAAAGCGGAGACCTCAGTTGACAGATATAACGATGAAGTGGTGACAGTACCCGATAAGCTGATACAGTGGGAACACAGCTATTTCAAAGACAGCAGCTACCGTCATTCGGATGCGCTGCTGTTACAGCTGAAAGCGGGCAGCCACGATATAGGCATCTCGGTGAAGAGCGGCAGTTTCCTGCTGGGCGGCATGACACTTTCTTCACCTGAGAGCGTTGAAGAATACAAAGGTACGTCTGCGGCATCTGGCAGTGCGCTGATAGAGATCGAGGGTGAGGACTATTCATTTTCCAACGAGTCATCGGTACACGCCATCGCGGAGGTAGACCCCAGAGTAACACCCTACAAGGTGCAGGATTCGGAACTCAATACCATCGACCATGAAGCATTCGACACGGCAGGGCAGAGCGTAAGCTACACTTTTGATGTGGAGCAGGCGGGCAACTATTATATAGCGATGAATTACCGCCAGTCCGACAAGAACGATTTCCCTGTTTTTGTTGATGTGGCGGTTGACGGAAAGATACCAAACACCGCTTATCAGGCTTATCAGCTGGATTATTGCAGCAACTACAAGGTAAGCACCATGACAGATGACAGCCATGAAAAGCTGTCGGTGTATCTTGAAAAAGGTCAGCATACACTGACTTACACGATCACCCTTGACCCGATATGCTATGTCATCGAGTCGGTGGAAGAGATAATGGCAGGTGTCAACGACCTCTCGCTGGAGATAACAAAAGTCGCAGGCACAAATTCAGACAAGTACAGGGATCTGAAACTGTCAAGATACATTCTGGGTCTGGAGGATACACTAAACAGCTACGCCGATGAACTGACAGCGCTTGAATCGAGCGCTAGGCACTTCACTGTGAACAACAGGAACGTTGCGGTGATGTCTTCGATGCTGATAGCGGCAAATCAGCTGAAGTCGCTGGCAGAAAACCCCGATGAGATACCCTACCGTATCGGTGAGCTGACTTCGGGCACAAACTCCGTTAACCAGTATCTCGCCAACACCATCGACCTGCTGCTTGAAAACGGTCTTTCGATAGACAGGGTGTGGGTGTATCAGGAAGATGCCCAACTTCCCGAAGCACCTGGATTCTTCAAAACGATATGGCTGAACATTAGGCGCTTCTTTGCATCATTCTTTGACAGATCTTACTCTGCATCGAATATCGAGCCTGAGCATTTACAGGTGTGGGTCAACCGCTCAAGCCAGTACGTTCAGGTGATGCAGAAGATGATAGACGAATACTTTACCCCCGAAACGGGCATAGATGTCGATATAAGCATAATGCCCGACCAGTATAAGCTGGTGCTGGCAAATTCATCGGGCAACGCGCCCGATGTGGCTACGGGCATAAACTACACTATCCCTTATGAGCTGGCTATAAGAGGCGCTCTGGTAGATATGGCACAGTATGATGATTTCAGGCAGACCGCATCTGCCTACGAGCCTGGATTTTTCCTGACGGGAACTATCGGTGATTCGGTGTACTCGATGCCCGAAACAATGAACTTCTGGGTGCTGGTGTACAGGACAGATGTGCTGGATAAGCTGGGTATCGAAGCACCCGACACCATGCAGGACGTGATAGACATGCTGCCCGAACTCCAGATGAGAGGTCTGAACTTCTACTACCCCACAGCAGGCATGAGAGCCATGAGGAACTTTCACGGCACGACACCCCTGCTGGTGCAGAACGGCGGTGCGCTCTACTCAGGTACTGCGCAGGAAGGCACTACGCTGGGAAGTGAGGCATCTGTAAACGGCTTCACTCAGCTGACCGACCTGTTCACCGTTTATGATATGCCCGTTGACATCGACAACTTCTATCAGCATTTCAGAAACGGCGATATACCAATAGGTATCTGCGATTACGGCACATATAACCTTATAAGCAACGCCGCTCCCGAACTGGCAGGTTCGTGGGATATAAAGGTAGTTCCTGGTACAGAACAGGCTGACGGCACAATAGACAGAAGCACCTGCGGCTGTGCTGAATCGACAGTCATTTTCAAGAGCGATAATGAGCGCCAGCAGAAAGCGTGGGAGTTCGTGAAGTGGTGGTCATCTGCCGAAGTTCAGGCTGAGTTCGGTCAGACCATTCAGATAACCTACGGCGATGAGTATATGTGGACGACCGCGAATGTGGAAGCCTTTGCTCAGCTGCCGATGGACAATGCCCACAAGCAGGTAGTGCTTGAATTTGCAAAGAACGTTGTTGATGTTGCCCGCGTACCCGGTACTTACATGCTGGAACGCGAGATGTCCAACGCATTCAACTCGATAGTCGTTGACGGTGACAACGCCCGCTCGCGCATAGACGAAGCGGTAAAGGTCATAAACCGCGAGATCGACCGAAAGCTGGAAGAATTCGGCTACACCGACAGCGAGGGCAACACAGTTAAAGATTACGTTATCCCCGATATTGAAAGCATCAAGGTGATACTTGGTAGAAATTGATCAGGTGAAAATCAATGGCATTACAAGCTAATAAAACAGAAGAAACAAATAAGATAAAAACACGAAGGAAGCGGAACAAGATCTCCCGCCGCGAAAACAACTGGCATGGCTGGCTGTTCATCGGACCTTATGCGCTGATCTTTTCGATCTTCATACTGATCCCTGTTATCCTTGCGGTCATCTTGTCCTTCACTAACTTCAATGCCATACAGTTCCCGAAATTCGTGGGTTTCCTAAATTACATAACCATACTCACGAATGATGCGGAATTTATGAAGTATGTGCTGCCCAACACGATAATATATGCGGTGGTCGTAGGTATAGGCGGCTATGTGCTGTCCTTCCTGCTGGCGTGGGCGCTGTGCAACCTGACAAAGCCCGTCAGGACTGTCTTTGCGCTGATACTCTATTCGCCCAGTATGACAACGGGCGTTGCTATGACGGTTCTGTGGAAGGTCATCTTCTCGGGCGACCAGTCGGGGCTTCTCAACAGCTGGCTGATGGAACTGGGCGTTATAACCGAACCTGTCATCTGGCTGACAGACACCCGCTTCCTGCTGCCGATAGTTATTATTATCGGTCTGTGGTCGTCAATGGGTATCGGCTTCCTCAGCATGATAGCAGGTATACTCAACACAGATGCTTCGCTTTACGAGGCGGCATCTATCGACGGCGTTTCAAACCGTTTTCAGGAGATGATCTATATCACCATACCCCAGATGAAGCCGCAGATGCTCTTCGCCGCAGTTATGGCGATAGTAGGCGCTTTCCAGAACGGTATGATAACTTCGATGCTGGTGGGCAACCCCTCACCGGGATACGCCTCACAGCTGCTTGTCAACCACATCGAGGACTACGGTTTCCTGCGTTACGAGATGGGTTATGCGGCGGCTATATCTGTTGTGCTGCTGCTTATAGTGCAGTTCTTCAGCAAGGGAGCTGATATGCTGCTCACCGACAAAGACCCCTACGGCAAGAAAGGAGTGGAAGAGGAAGATGAATAAGGGCAGAAAGATAAATCCCAAGAAATTTGAGATAGGTCAGCTAAAGATAATTCTTCTGATACTTCCGCTGGTCATATTCATGGGCATGCCGATAGTTTTTATCATCAACCACGCTTTTAAGCCGATGGAAGAGCTGTTCGCGTTCCCGCCAACATTTTTCGTGAGAAGAGCAACGCTTGAAAATTTCACCAAGCTGATCCGCTTCTCAAATTCAGGCGGCATACCGCTGAGCCGCTACCTGTTCAACAGCATAGTGGTAACACTTTTAACAGTGGGCATGGCACTGCTGCTTACCACGATGTCGGCATTCGCGCTGGCAAAGATAAAGTTCAAGGGACGCAATATGCTGACCCGTATAAACCAGATAGCTATCATGTTCGTCAGCACCGCAGTGCTGATACCGAGATACCTCGTTATCTGTCAGCTGGGGCTGATAGATAACCTGCTGGCACACGTTCTGCCGCTGGTGGCGATGCCTGTGGCACTGTTTCTGGTAAAGCAGTTCGTTGAGCAGGTGCCAGATTCACTGCTTGAGGCGGCTTACATGGACGGTGCGACCGACCTCGATGTTTACCTGAAAGTCATCATGCCTATGATAAGACCCGCAGTTGCGACAGCATCCATACTGGTATTCCAGCAGGTGTGGACTAACATGGAAACTTCCAGCTACTTCTTCAGCGATGACAGCATGAAAACGCTGACATTCTACATGAACACCCTTGTCAATGTGAACAATACAGTCGCAGGTCAGGGCATGTCTGCCGCAGCCTCGCTGATAATGTTCTTGCCGAACCTGATACTCTTTATAATCTTACAGAATAAGGTAATGAACACGATGGCAAGTTCAGGCATCAAGTAAGGGGGGCATCGGGAATATGCAAAAGCTGAAACGCCTTGCGTCGGCGCTGGTGCTTGCAGTCATCTGTATAATGATGCTGCCTGTCACAGCCCTCGCAGACACCCCATATGTGACCTACACCATCGACGGCTACGGTCAGATAAGGCAGACACAGTCGGCTTACCTCGCTTATGCCACCATCACAAAGTTCGATGACGAAGCGCTGGCAGAACCGAGCGACATATGCCTGTCAGAGGACGGGCTTATCTACATAGCCGACTCGGGCAACGCCAGGATAGTCGTAGGCACACCCGATGGTGGACTGGTGAAAGTCATCGGACAGGGTACACTTAAAGATCCGCGCGGAGTGTATGTCACAGAAAACGGCGATGTTTATGTGGCTGACCGTGATGCGGGCAAGATATTCATCTTCGGCAGTGACGGCGCTCTTATAAACGAGTACGGCAAGCCGAAAAGCCCTCTTTACGGCGACGAAGTTTCCTTTCTGCCCATAAAGATAGTTGTTAACGACGCGGGCATAATGTTCGTGGTGTGCGAGTCGAACACCAACGGCATAGTTGAGATCTCGCCCACCGACGGCGGCACATTTCTCGGTTATTTCGGTACGAACTATGCGGCGACTGATCTTAAAACTGTAATTTACAGGGCTATCCTGACCGATGAGCAGCGTGCAAAGATGGTCAGCAATATCCCCGCAACGCCTACAAATCTGGCGATAGATGAAAAGGGTCTGATATTCACTGTCACACGCGGCAACGAAACAGATACCCTCAAGCGCCTGAATATCGCAGGCACAAACATGATAAGCAATCACGACAGGACATACGCCGATACTCCGTCGGCTGTGGCGGCAGGCAACCACGATAACGTGTATGTGGCTGACCAGCAGGGCTATATCTTCGAGTACAACAATGAGGGCGAGATGCTTTTCGTGTTCGGCGGACCTGATGACGGCACACAGCGCGTGGGGCTGTCAACGATGGTCAGCGGTATCGCCATAGACTCTGAGGACAGGATCTTCGTTCTCGACTCAGACAAGGCACAGGTGCAGGTCTATGAACCGACAGAGTTCACCGATCTGCTCCACAGCGCACTGTACCTCTACTCAAAGGGCAGATATACAGATGCGAAAGAACCGCTGACAAAGATACTCAAAATGAACTCGATGTTCGACTACGCCAACAAAGCGATGGGCAGATGCCTTTTTCGGGAGGAGAACTACAAGGAAGCACTCCGCTATGCAAGGCTCGCTAAGGACTATTCGGGCTATTCCGACGCTTTCTGGGAGATAAGGAACGTCTGGCTGAAAAACAATGTAATGACGCTGATACTGGTCATAGTACTGCTGGTCATAGCTGTCAGGGTGCTGAAAACGCTGGACGGCAAAAAACAGATATTCAAAAAACAGAAAAAGGCGTTAAAGAAGTTCAGGAAAAAGAGTTTCGTTTCAGATGTGGCGTATGCGGGCTACTTTATGAAGAAGCCCTCTGACGGTGCTTACGGCATCGCCGCTGAGGGGCGTGACAACTGGGCGGCTTCCACATTCCTGCTTGTGATATTCATAGCTGAATTCGTTATAGGCAAGTACACCTGCGGCTTCCTCGCAAAGACAGTCATGGAAGGCAGATACGAGATAATGAGCGATATAGGCACTATCATCATCGGTATCATCGCACTGACTGCCTGCACCTATCTGGTATGCACCATAAACGAGGGCGAGGGCACTGTCAAGAAGATATACACATTCTTCTGTTACAGCCTTATGCCTTACATAGTGTTCATGCCCATAGTCTATATACTGTCACATGTGCTGACAAATAATGAGATATTCCTGACCACTATGGTCAGCATACTGACCTACGGCTGGATAGCTGTGATAGCAGTCATCGGTCTTAAAGAGGTCAATAACTTCACGATGGGGCAGACTTTCAAGGTAATCTTCCTGACAGCATTCGCGGCGCTGATACTGGCACTGCTGATATTCATGATCTACGTTTTGTGGGCTCAGGTATTTGAGTTCATCTACGCACTCTTCGGTGAGGGGGTATACAGACTTGGCAACTAAAAAGCTGAAAAGAGCACTGCCGTTCATCATAGCGGGCGCGGTCATTCTTGTGATAGCTGTGGTGCTGGTCGCTGTACTCCTGTCGGGCGGTTCGGGAAAAGATGTGCTTAAAGGCACACATCAGCACACAAGCGCCATACCGACTCTCGGTGCGGCAGTAAACGCCAAAGAAGATTATGTGCAGATAGCTGAGAGCGACACTTACAAACTCTACTACTGCGAGCCGCAGTTCGCCATAAGGCTTGAAAACAAGAATACGGGCAAGGTCATCGAGTCGGTGGTCAGTGATGACAAGGACGATGGCAAGAACAATGAAGCATGGACAGGCTACATGAAAAGCGGCATCGTGCTGAGTGCTGTCATCGGAACAGTCAACACCTATCAGGTGGATATGCTGACTGTCCCTAACACCATAACCACACACAGCATAGACAACGGCATCTACGCCGAGATAAAGTTTAACGGCAATTATAATTTCGAGATAGGCGTTGAGGTAAAACTCGACGGCGATGAACTGGTGGTAAGAGTTCCCGATGAGTCCATAAAAGAGAACAAAAAAGGAACTTATATCAGTACAGTCAGCCTCTTCCCGATGATGGGCAGTACTTATCTCGATGAACAGGAAGGCTACATGCTGGTACCTGACGGAAACGGCGCACTTATCTGCCTCGATGACAAAGAGGGCAGATATGCCACAGGCTTTTCGGGACTTATCTACGGCATCGACGACGGCATGACCAACCGCACAGCTTCCTCGACACTTTGGGAAGAGTATGAGACAGTCACCGCATCGAACAGCGTGCTTGCACCTGTTTTCGGTATGGCACACCTTAAAGATGAACTGGCTTATCTCGGCATAGTTGAGTCGGGCGATGAAAGATGCAGTATCGAAGTAGTGCCCAACGGCGTAATGATAAACTACAACAGATGCTTCGCTAAATTTTTGCTGAGAGATGTTTTCACTCAGCCGCTCAATCAGTCTAATTCGGGTACTGTGCCCGCAGTCGAAGCGGACAGGCTGCATTCAGACCTTTCGGTGAGATACTGCCTGCTTTCTGGCAAAGACGCAGACTATTCGGGCATGGCTAATGCTTACAGGAACTATCTGCTGGACAGCGGCAGGATAAGCAAGCGCGATCTCAGCTATAACACAAGGGTCGATTTTCTCGGCACTGAGCGTGAGGAGTTCCTGATGGGCACAAAAGCCGTCACCATGACTGACACCGATCAGGCGGAGAGCATTCTCAAAGAGCTGAATGCTGACGGCGTGGGCAGTATACTTTCGGTATACAAGGGCTGGCAGAAGGGCGGTCTTTACAATGTGCCCATAACCTCTTACAATGCCGACAGTCATATAGGCGGCGACGGCGCACTGAAAAGTCTGATAAAGGATCAGGCGGCGAACGGCAACAGCATATATCTTTATGATGATGCGCTGTCTGTAAATGCCGATACCAACAGCACCACCTACAACGTGATGAAGATGGTCAACAAGAGGACTTTTAAAAATGAGGTGAACGGCGAGGTCTATGACCTGTTCTACTACCTGATGCCTGGCAGGAGCAGTACCGATCTTGACAGACTGACCGATGATATGAACGATGACGAGATCGGAAATATAGCGGTGGCAGGCATAACAGATACGCTGTTCTCATACAGCTTCAAAGGCAATTATTATTCGCGCACCGATACGATGGATATTTACAGCGATGCGATAAGCATGGCAGATGAGAACTGCTCGCTGCTGGCTGAAAAGCCCAACGCATATCTCTGGAACAGCGCGGACGCTTTCCTTGATATGCCGCTGAGTTCTTCCGATTACCTTTACCTCGATGAGGAGATACCGTTCTTGTCTATGGTGCTCAAAGGCATCGTCCCCACCTATTCGGAGTATGTGAACTTCGAGGCTAACAAGACCGAGAACTTCCTTAAAATGGTGGAGTCGGGCGTATATCCTTCGTTCTATGTTACAGCTGAGGATCCCTCAAAGCTGTTCTACACCAATTCCAACGATCTCTATTCGCTGGAATATTCGGGCTACCGCGAAACGATCGCGGAATATGATGCGGCACTGAGAGCGCTGGCTCAGAAAACAGGAGATGCCTGCATCACCGATCACGAGATACTTGATAACGGACTTGTTAAAGTGACCTACGATAACGGTGTCAAGATATATGTAAATTACACCGAGTCGAAGCTCAGCGCCGACGGACTGACGGTGCAGGCGCTGTCCTACGAGGAAAGTGAGTGAACATGGCAGAAACGACTAAACTGACCCGAAAAGAAAAGAAAGCGCTGAAAGAGCGCATGAAACATCTCAGATCGGGCAAGCTCGAAAAACGATATGCCCGCATGGGATATTTGTTTATGATACCCTGGTTTATCGGTGCGGGCGTATTTCTTGCATATCCGCTGATAAGTTCATTCTGGTATGCACTGAACAATATCCGTATAACTCCGCTCGGCAGAGTGTTCACGTTTGTCGGTAAGGGAAACTTCACACAGATACTCATACAAGACCCCGATTTCCTTGTACAGCTGGTCGATTATCTGACTTCGACCATACTTTCAACGCCTATCATAGTGGTGTTCGCACTGCTGATAGCGATGATGCTGAACATGCGGATAAAGGGCAAGGGCTTCTTCCGGCTGATATTCTTCCTGCCCGTCATAATCGTCAGCGGCCCTATACTTAAAATGCTGACGGCTGAGGGCGCAGGCAGTATCTCTGCGATAGATGTCCAGTCGCTGACTGCGGCGATAGGTTCGGTCCTGCCTTCGATGCTGGCAAAGCCTATCTCGGATGTTTTCAGCAACATGATAACGACCCTCTGGTATTCGGGCGTGCAGATACTCATTTTCCTGTCGGGTCTGCAAAAGATAGACAAGTCGATGTACGAGGCTGCAAAGATAGACGGCGGTTCGGGCTGGGAATGCTTCTGGAAGATAACTTTGCCGAACCTGAAGTCGATGATACTGCTCAATACCATCTATACCATCGTTTTCATCTCTTCAAACAGTCAGAACCCCATAATAGTGCTGATACAGAATTCGATGTTCTCAGGCACAAAAGAGAAAGGCTACGGCTACGCATCTGCGATGGCTTGGCTGTACTCGGTGGTGGTACTGCTTCTGGTGGGACTTTTCACACTGCTGCTGACGACGAGAAAAGATCAGTACGAAAAGCAGGTAAAGCGCAGCAAGAAGCTGAAGAAGAAAGAGGCGAGAAACTTAAAGAGGATAGAAAGGAGGAACAGCCGAAATGCCAAGAGGATCGAAAAGCAAAGAGCGAAAGGAAAGATCACAACACATACCACAAGCCGAAGCGACTACTAAGCCCCTCTCTCAGCGCATTACCAAAGACAAGGTACGCCGCATTATGATGGGCACTAAGGACCGCGAGGGATTTCTGAAACAGTTTTCGGTCTACGCACTGCTGATCTGTATCGGGTTTATCTATCTGTACCCAATACTCCACATGATCTCAAGCAGTCTGATGACCCTTGATGACCTGCTCGACTCTTCCATCAAATGGCTGCCAAGTTCCTTCAACCTCGAAAATTTCAGGCAGGCTGCCGCCAGCATGGATTTCTGGCGGGCACTGTGGCAGAGCGTGGTGCTGGCAGGTGTGCCGACTATCTGCAATCTGCTGTCCTGTTCTGTGATCGGCTACGGTCTTGCAAGATTTGATTTCCCGGGAAAAAAGATAGTCATGGGCATCATTATACTGAGCTTTGTTCTGCCCAGCCAGATAACTATGATACCGACCTACGTGCTTTACTCAAATCTCGGCATACAGAACACCATATGGGCGTTCGTACTGCCCGCACTGTTCGGTCAGGGCTTCAATGCACCGATATTCATACTGATATTCCGGCAGTTCTTCCGCCAGATACCGAAAGTGCTGATAGAGGCTTCGAGAATTGACGGCGCGGGATACTTCAAATCATTCTACAAAGTGGCACTGCCCAGCGCAGCACCCGCATTCATAACAGTGGCGCTGTTCTCTTTCGTGTGGTACTGGAACGAGTCTTATCTGACAGAACTGTACGTACACGGCATCTACGGCGATTCAAACTGGACAACGCTGGTGATACAGCTGGATAACTTCTCCGATAACTATTCGAGCTACCAGCAGACAGCCACCAACGCGGCAACTGATCTTAATGAGTCGATAAATATGGCAGGTACTCTGCTGAGTATACTGCCGCTGATGATACTGTACTTCGTTCTCCAGAGACACTTCGTCGAGAGTATCGACAGAACAGGTATCACAGGCGAATAGACCGAAATATAAAAAGGAAAACATAAAAGCAGAAAATGAACTGAGTTTATCAAAGGAGGATCTTATGAAAAAGAAGATTTTTGCAATGACCGCAGCACTTTGTCTGACACTTGCATCGTTCGCAGGCTGCGGCGGAAACGGCAGCGGCAACGGAGGCGGCGGCGGTGCAAAGCCTGCGGTAGAGGGCTATGTTGCTGCTGATACCGTAAGCAACGAGTACGAGAGCGTTACTGTTGACGGCAGCAGCTACGAGTACAAGAAGGCTAAGGACATCACAGACCAGGAGATCGAGCTGACCTACTTCCACTTCGATCAGGACGAAACCGTTCAGCGGCTGGCTGAAAGATTTATGCAGATATATCCAAATATCCACGTAAATGTCAAGTTCGAGAAGGTAGCTGACTATAACACCACACTGGGTACACTGGTAAGCAACGGCGAGACTCCCGACATCATCATGCACTCTGACTGCGACTATGCACTGTCCAACCAGTTACTGGCTGATATTTCAAGCTACTGGAACAGCGATGATGAGACAAAAGGACTCGCTGATACAGTCAATTCCGCTCAGCTGGGCACATACCACCTTGAGGGCGGTCAGCGTTACAGCGTGCCTGTAAAGTTCTTTCCCAGTGCTGTGTTCGTTGACAGAAACGTTTTAAAGACACTGAACCTTGAGATACCTACACAGCAGTGGAAATGGTCTGATATGATACAGCTCATCAAGGACGCAACAGTTCTCAACTCGCCTGACGGTATGGCTTACTACGGTCTGGGATATTATAACAGACTTGATTCATACTACGGCATAGCCGCAAGACAGGATATTATCGGTGAGTTCGGCTTTACAGGCAAGACCTTCGACCTGAGCGAATGGGCGATAGGCGAGCAGGAGTTCTCAAACCTGAAACTCGGCGGCTACATAGCTCCTCAGACCGAGACACAGGCTATGGAGGACTGGATGGGCGACTGGGAAGGCTGGGCAGGTGCATCGAGCCACTGCGCAGTATTCACTGAGGCTTTCTGGACTTTCCAGAATACCTGGAACACTCCAGGCTACAAGGAGAACTTCAACATGGACATCGTGCCTTATGTTATCCCTGCTGTATCAGATGCCGATGCGGGCTCAGATCACCACTCCATAGCTACTATCGACTACGGCGGAATAACCACCAGCTGCGCATATCCCCGTGAGGCTTACGAACTGCTGAAGTTCATGTCCTTCGGTGTAGACGGCTGGCATACCAGATGCGAGATATACGGCGATGAGAGCATCACCAACGCTTCGGGCACTGCACTGAAATATGATGTCATGCCTGTGCCGATCACTAAGGATCAGGGCGTATGGGACGCATATATAGAGGTATTCTGCGCAGGTATGGACGATGAGCATGTTCAGCTGTGGAGAGATTACTTCAACTCCTGCATGCAGCCTATCTCCTACGGCTGGACAAATATTGCAGGCTACTGGAATTTCTGCGATGAATACTTCAACTCCATCGGTATCCACGACCTCGTTGACAACGGCACAGCACAGGCGGCTGACTATGTTGATGAAGCAAATCGCAAGGCAAATTACTATCATGCTCAGGCAATGCTTGACTATTTCGGTCCAACAGGCTATAATGTACTTAGTGAGTCTGAGCAGTCAGAGTACCAGCAGATGGTGACTGACAATCAGTAACACTATGGGCTGAGACTGCGGCAGCAGGAGAAAGGACGTATATATGCCGCATCAGAGCCGGTAATATATAATATGTTTGTGTTTTGCCGTATGAGCAAAACAGAAAGGAGTTTACCATGAAAAAGTTTTTAGCAATGACAGCTGCACTTGTTCTGACTATGTCACTGGCAGCATGCGGCAGCGACGAAAGCAGCAGCTCATCCGAAAAGACGACCACAACAACAGCTGCACAGGCTGATGACAGTGCTGAAACAAGCAAAGCCGAAGATGCGAAAGAAGGCAGCGATGCTGCACCTGCTGAGTCTGCTGCTGAAGATGCACCCTCAGCTGTCGAAGCAGAGGCTATCACAGCTAAACCACTGGTATATCTCGGCTTTGAGGACGCATCAGGTCTGAAAGCTGTTGAGCAGACAGAACAGGTCGGTGCGCTGACAGGTGCCAGCTTCGGTATCCAGGACAGCACACATGAGATAATGATCGCAGAGGGTCAGGGCGCTGTCGGCAACTCGCTGTACATTGACGGTAAGTACGGCGTAGACTTTGATATGCCTGAGATCGACGATGACAGCTATACTATTTCTTTCTGGCTCAATGCTGACCGTGTTGCTTCTTTCGGACCTGTTGTACAGATGGGCAGAAATATCGGCATGGCAAATAACGAGTCAACACCTGTTACCTGGATCAACTTCACCAAGACTGACTGGGGCACTGACAGCGCAGCTATCTTCCCTGTGGCATGGAACAGAAACTCGTCACTCGGCACAGAAGTATCAGAGGATGGCGTATGGCCCTGGATCTACGCTATGGACGATATGGAACATGGCAAGCGTGAATGGTGCATGGTAACGGTAGTTGCTGACGGCAAGACATATACCGCTGATGACGGCATGGAGAGAATACAGACAAAGTTCTATATCAACGGCGAGCTGATGTGGGACGCTAACGCTGATAACATGTACTATCAGGGTCTTTCGCCTGAGATATTCGCAGGTGAGAACACTGAGGGTCATATCGGCATCAACTACTGGGATACCGTTTACAAGGGCTTCATAGACGAGTTCTATGTATATGATGATGCGCTGACTGACGGCATGGTAAAGGGACTGTTCGAGCAGGGCAATCCGCCTGAATCACCGGTCGCACCTTCACCGACCGCAGCTGAATAACGCTGATAGCCGTGTGGGGCTGAAAAGCCCCACTTTTCGGGGGACATAAAGGCTGTTTATGTCCCCCGAAAAGTGGATACACCGCGACGATAAGATCACGAAAGGAATTTTGATGTTATGGACGAGAAACTGATCTTCAACAGACCCTGGATATTGCAGAGGGCTGACCCGTATGTTTACCGCCACACTGACGGAAATTATTACTTCACAGCCTCTGTGCCCGAATATGACAGGATAGTGCTGCGCAGGGCAGACAGCCTTTCAGCCCTGCCCGATGCGGAGGAAAAAGTCATCTGGAACTGCCACCCGAACGGTCCTATGAGCAAGCATATCTGGGCACCCGAACTGCATTATGTATTCGGCAAATGGTACATCTACTTTGCAGGCGGCGAGGTGGAGGATATATGGAAGATACGTCCATACGTGCTGGAATGTCAGGGTGATGACCCGATGACAGGCGAGTGGGTCGAAAAGGGCAAGATGACCCGCGCTGAGGAGGACGAGTTCGCATGTGAAGCGTTCTCGCTGGACGCTACTGTGTTTGAATGCGGCGGTGTGAATTACTATGTATGGGCTGAGAAAGTCGGTGTCGGCAAGATGATCTCAAACCTCTACATAGCCCGCATGAAGAACGGATATACTCTCGATACCGTACAGGTACTGCTGACCACTCCCGACTATGACTGGGAGCGACACGGTTTCTGGGTGAACGAAGGACCTGCGGTGATAAAGCGCGGCGGCAAGATATTCCTGACCTATTCAGCCAGTGATACAGGCGAAGCATACTGCATGGGCATGCTGACGGCTGACGAGAATGCCGACCTGCTCGACCCGAGAAGCTGGACTAAGGAAAGATACCCTGTATTAAAGACCGACCGCAGCAGGGAAGTCTACGGACCGGGTCATAACTCCTTTACCACCGACAGTGAGGGCAGAGATATACTGGTCTACCACGCAAGGACTTACGCTGAGATAGTGGGTGACCCGCTTTACGACCCCAACAGGCACGCGATGCTGATGCCGATAAAATGGGTCGATGGCAAGCCTGTGTTCAGCTTTGATAATGTAACCGACAACTAATAGGAGGGTCTGTAATGGCAAGTCTGTCTTTGAAACATATCTATAAAATATACCCCAACGGCTTTGAAGCTGTCAAGGATTTCAACCTTGAGATAGAGGATAAGGAGTTCATCATATTTGTCGGACCGTCGGGCTGCGGCAAATCCACCACGCTGAGAATGATAGCGGGGCTGGAAGATATATCCGACGGCGAATTTATGATCGACGGCAAGATAATGAACGATGTTGAGCCTAAAGACCGCGACATCGCGATGGTTTTCCAGAACTACGCGCTTTACCCGCACATGACGGTGAGAGATAACATGGCGTTCGGTCTGAAACTGCGCAAGACCCCGAAACATGAGATAAAGAAGAAAGTCGGCGATGCATCAACAATACTCGATTTAAGCGAACTGCTCGACCGCAAGCCTGTGGCTCTTTCGGGCGGTCAGCGCCAGAGAGTTGCGATGGGGCGTGCCATAGTGCGCGAGCCGAAAGTTTTCCTGATGGACGAGCCGCTCTCAAACCTCGATGCAAAACTGCGTGTGCAGATGCGTACCGAAATATCGGCGCTCCACCAGAGGCTGGGGGCTACCATAATCTACGTTACTCACGACCAGACCGAAGCTATGACACTGGGCACACGTATCGTTGTTATGAAAGATGGTGTGATACAGCAGGTGGCATCTCCGCGCGACCTTTACAATAAGCCCGATAACCTTTTTGTGGCAGGCTTTATCGGTTCGCCGCAGATGAACTTTGTAAACGCTGAATGCCGCGCTGAGGGCGATGATGTATGCCTTGATTTTGACAAGTTCAGCATAAAACTGCCGAAGCCTAAGGGCGATGCGCTGAGAAACGGCGGCTACATCGGCAAGGAAGTCATCATGGGCATACGCCCCGAGAAGATATTCGAGAGCGAACACGCGATGTCTGTATTCCCTGATGACTGCAAGATAGAGGTGACTGTCAACGGTTATGAACTGCTGGGTTCGGAAGTCCTGCTGTACTTCAACCTGCTGAATGAGAAGCCTGCCGAGATACAGCGCCAGTTCACCGATGATGCTTATGCAAACGTCAAGAAAGTACACTGGACGGCAAAAGTAGATGCCGCTACCACTGCGCGTTACGGCAGCACTATCACCCTTGCCCTTGACCCGAACAAGATACATGTATTCGACAAGGAGACCGAGAAAACCATAGTAAACTAAGTGCAACAGTCTTTCCATGATAAACTCAGAAAAGCCCTCCGAACGCGCGTTTGCAGTTCGGGGGCTTTTGCTGTCGGCAGACAAAAAAGCCGACATTTTACAGTCGGCTCAAATGATCTTAACTTTCGTTGTTCCTGTTGCAGATGGCTCTGATAACTTTGAGATAGTCATCTGTCTTTCTGACTGAGTAGGTCAGATGACCCTCGCCCCTCAGCGTCTTGAAATTCGCAGAAGGATAAGCGTCTATCAGGTGTTTGAAGCATGACTTGAAATTCTTCTCGTCAGATGCGTAGACGAAGAAGATATTCTCCTGTATCTCATCGGGCAGTGGCGGGAAGTTGAATGTGTATCTCGCCTCAGTCTCATTCTTGATACTGCCGTCAGTGATGACGGGCGCAGTCTTTACCATAGACTCGATAACAGGGCGCATGGTCTCGGTGTCGTCTTTTGTGAACTGGTCAACAGACTTCCAGTTGACAACTTCATCAACGCTCTGATTTTTCATCTTGTTCATCATCGACTTGTGTTTGAAGCCCATTATAGCCTTGTAGAGCTTAGGCTGTTTGAGGAAAGTGCCGCCGTCAAAGAAAGCCGAGCCGATGGAAATGTGCTGTCTCAGCGACTGTGAGATTATCTCCATGCCTATCTCAGCACCCATAGCCTGACCGTATATCAGACAGACATCGTTTATGCCGTTCTCTTTGAGAAAGCCGACTATCTCCTTAGCCTCTTTATTGCTGGAGGTAAAATCTTCACTGCCTTCATAGTGACCGTTGTACTCGGGTACAATAATAAAGTATTCGTTATTTAACTCCTCGTAAAGGTACGAAAGAGATTCAGCAGAGCAGAAAGAACTGGTCAGCATGATTATGATGGGATTATTTCTGTTGCCATATGTATTAAATCGCATATTCATTCTCCTTCAATTATAGTATAATGATTTAGCCTATTTATATGTTATAAAAAACTGACAATTAAACACATCTATGTTGTATATATTATACCATAAATGATAAGATTAGTCAATCACCTTTAGCAAATTATATCGTTTTGTACAAAATTTTTTTCACGTTGCTTTCACATTGACGATTTTTTATTGTGATTTCCTACAATATCATGCTAAGATTAAGCTGCGAATTGGCTAATATTAACTTTAAATTTAATCTGTGAAACGCTCTCTCAGAAAATATATGCGACTGAACAGGCTGTATTTCGGGAAAGAAACGTTTCGGCGCTATTAACAGAAAGTTTGTTGTAATAATGCTAATAATTTCAAAATCTCTCACTATAAATGTGGTTGACAAAACATAAAGAATATGATATAATATAAAGTTATATAGCTTGTGCTTTTTTGAGGCGGTGCTTATCTGCCCGAAAAGCCCGCAGATAAGTTGTTTCAACGGAAAGGAGAGATAAGGATTGTTACTGACGATCACTTATAAAGGCAAAAACACGCAGGAACTCGGCTTCCTGCTGCATAAGAACCCCGACCGCGCACAGCAGTTCGAGCTGGCATACGGCAAAGCGTATGTATTCTACCCTGAGGTCAGCGATGAAAGCACCACAGCAGCACTGCTTCTCGATATTGACCCCCTTGACCTTGCACGCGGCAAAGTCGGCAGCCGTGACGGCGGGCTGTTCGATTATGTCAACGACCGCCCATACGCAGCCACATCTTTTCTCAGTACCGCGATGGTGCGCATTTTCGGCACAGCCATGAACGGCAAGTGCGATAAGCGTCAGAAATTGGCTGACACACCCCTCGACCTGACAGCGCGGCTGGCATCTCTTAAAGACAACGGCGACGCTGAACTTGCCAAACAGCTTTTCGAGCCGCTGGGCTATACAGTCACAGTCAGCCGCACACAGCTTGACGAAAAATTCCCCGAATGGGGAATTTCGCCTTACATCGACCTTACCATCAGCGGCAAGGTGAAGCTGAGCGAACTGCTCAACCATATCTATGTGCTGATACCTGTTTTCGATAAGCAGAAGCATTACTACATGGCTGAGGACGAGATAAAGAAGCTGCTTGAACACGGCGAGGGCTGGCTTGCCGACCACCCGCAGAAAGAAAAGATAACCCGCCGCTATTTCACCGCACGCAGGAGTTATGCCCGCCGCGCGATGGATATACTTAATGAAAACGAGGGCGCTGATACTGTCGGGGAAGAGCAGGAAACTCCTGAAAAGGAAGTGTTCACGCCCCTTAACACACAGCGAATGGAGACTGTACGTGATGCTGTTCTCGCCAGCGGTGCGGCAAGCGTTATCGACATGGGCTGCGGAGAATGCAGACTGACTTCGCTGCTGCTGAATGAACAGCAGATAAGGCGTGTGGCTGCCTGCGATGTTTCTGTCAGTGTGCTTGAAAAGGCGGCACAGCGCCTGCACCTCGACAGAATGCAGCCTGCCCGCCGCAATAAGCTGACGCTCATGCAGGCATCGCTGACCTACCGCGACAAGCGCTTTGAGGGCTATGACTGCGCTTGCGTGGTGGAAGTCATAGAACATATCGAACCGATGCGAATACCCGCATTTGAACGTGCGGTATTTGAGTTTGCCGCACCGCGAACTGTCATACTCACCACGCCCAACCGCGAGTATAACGCAAATTACGAACATATGGAGGAAAACGCCCTCCGACACGGCGACCACCGCTTTGAGTGGACGCGGGAAGAGTTTCGTGCATGGACAGAGCACATCTGTGAAAAGTTCGGTTATTCCTGCGAGATAAGCGGGATAGGTACAAATGATGAAAAACTCGGTACACCGACACAGATGGCGGTATTTACAAAAGCGGGGTGAGCATACGGATGCAAACGCCGATCTTGCGCCTGTTTCCTGAATTTTCCCCGATCACATCTCAGATGGACCGATATGATATATAAATGTGGTTATCCCCTTAACACACCACTGCAAAATACCTTTATCAATGAGGAAAAACTGAGTTGATGTTATCTTTCCCCCGCCGCAATCTTTCCCCCGCCGCAGGCGGGGGAAAGATAACCGCCAACTGTATTCAATTCCCGATATAACATCGTTTATTTTGGTGTATCAGCGGGATAATCACATATATAAATACTCGGCTGATAAGCGAAATCATCGCGGCGTTCGGTGCTGAAAAGCCGAAGTACAACGGAAGGAAATGAACAAATGGATAAATATAAGATAGAGATACCCGAGACCTGCCTTGTGGCTATGGTGGGCGGAACATCTTCGGGTAAGAGCAGTTTTGCGCTGAAACATTTCAAGCCCACAGAAGTGCTTTCCTCCGATTTTTTCAGGGGAATGGTCAGCGATGACGAAAACGATCAGAACGCTTCGGGCGATGCTTTTGACCTGCTTTACTATGCGGCAGAAAAGCGTCTTGCCAACATGAAGCTGACTGTGATAGATGCCACCAACATCAGGCAGAATGACCGCAAAAAGGTCATCGAGCTTGCGCGTTCGCAGAATGTACACGCGGCGGCGATAGTGCTGAATATGCCCGAAGATGTCATGCTTGAACGCAACAAAGCCCGTCCCGACAGAAACCTGCCCGAAAGGGTCATACACCAGCACAGCCGCGAAGTTAAACGCAGTATCAGAGGGCTGAAACGCGAGGGCTTTCGGTTTGTGTATGTGATAAACTCTCCCGAACAGCTTGAAAATACCGAAGTGGTGCGCACGAAACTCTGGAACGACAAGCGCGATGAACATGGTCCTTTCGACATTATAGGCGATATTCACGGCTGCTGTGACGAACTGGAACTTCTGCTTGATAAGCTGGGCTATGTCAGAACAGATGGTGTATACTCTCACCCTGAGGGCAGAAAAGCCGCATTTTTAGGCGACTTCTGCGACAGGGGAGAACGCAGTGCCGATGTACTTCGCATTGTGATGGATATGGTGAAGAGCGGAAATGCCATCGCAGTTCCGGGCAACCATGATGTTAAGCTGGTCAAGTACCTGCGCGGCAAGAATGTAAACCTGACTTACGGGCTTGACAAGACAGTGGCTGAACTGGAAGAACGCAGTGAGGAGTTCAGAAATGAGGTCTGTGAGTTTCTTGACGGGCTGATAAGCCACTATGTCCTCGATGACGGCAGGCTGGTGATCGCCCATGCAGGTCTTAAACAGGAGTATATCGGCAGAGGTTCTGCGCGGGTGCGCGAATTCTGCCTTTACGGTGATACCACAGGCGAGGTGGATAGCTTCGGTCTGCCCGTGCGCCTTGACTGGGCGGCTGACTATCGCGGCAGAGCGATGGTGGTATACGGTCATGTGGCAGGAAAAGAGGTCAGACAGCTGAACAACACATTCTGTATCGACACGGGCTGTGTGTTCGGCGGCAAGCTGACGGCTATGCGCTATCCCGAAAAGGAAACAGTCTCGGTGGACGCACAGGCGCAGTATTATGAGCCCGTGAAACCGCTTGATGAGCCTGTTGATGAAGATATGGGCGATATGCTGACAGTAGGAGACTTCAATAAAAAGCTCCACATAAATACCGAGCTTATCCCGTCGATAGATATTCAGGAGAACAATGCGGCGGCGGCGCTGGAAACTATGTCCCGCTTTGCGGCTGACCCTCACTGGCTGATATATCTGCCGCCCACAATGTCGCCGTGTGAAACCAGCGATGTTGACGGATACCTCGAACACCCGCTGAAAGCGTTTGAGTATTACCGCAGTCGTGGGATAAGGAATGTGGTCTGTGAGAAAAAGCACATGGGCTCACGTTCGGTGACAGTGCTTTGCAGGTCTGCCGAAACTGCGCTGAAACGCTTCGGCATTACGGACGGGAGCAGGGGCATCATCTACACACGCACAGGCAGGCGCTTTTTTGATGACCTCTCCATCGAAACGGCTCTGCTGGACAGGCTCGCCGCTGTACTTGAAAAGACAGGCTTCTGGGCTGACTTTGATACCGACTGGGTGTGCCTTGACACTGAACTCATGCCCTGGTCTGAGAAGGCGCAGGGGCTTATACGTTCGCAGTACGCCCCCACAGGCAACGCGGGCGTACACAGCCTTTCGGCGGCGGTTGAAGCTCTTGAAAAAGCCTGCACGCGCGTCAACCTCGAAAGGGAAGTCGACAGCAGAGTATCGGGGCAGAACGTTGACCCCGCCGAACTGCTTGACCGTTACAAGACTAAGCTGACCGACATGCACAGCTATGTAAAGGCATACCGCGAGTACTGCTGGACGGTGAAGAGCATCGACGACTTCCGCATCGCGCCGTTCCACATTCTTGCAGTCGAGGGCAAGGTGTTCTCGGAGGAAAAGCATGTATGGCACATGGAGAATATAAGAAAGTACATAACGGGCATAGACCCTGTTTTTATGGAAACACCCTATCTCTGCGTTGATACCGAAGATGAGGAAAGTGTGCAGGCAGGTGTTGACTGGTGGCTGTCGCTGACATCATCGGGCGGTGAGGGCATGGTGGTCAAGCCCGAGACTTACACCGCACGGCAGGGCGGCAGACTGCTCCAGCCTGCGGTAAAGTGTCGCGGAAGAGAGTATCTGCGTATCATCTACGGTCCCGAATACCTTGAACCCGCTCACCTGACCCGACTGCGTGTCCGCTCGCTGAACCGCAAGCGTTCGCTGGCACTTAGGGAGTTCTCGCTGGGAATAGAGTCGCTGAAACGCTTTGTCAAGGGCGAACCGCTCTACCGTGTACATGAATGTGCGTTTGGTGTGCTTGCGTTTGAGAGCGAGCCTGTTGACCCGAGACTGTGATATTCGGATAGATATTTTGAATGCAAAACGGCGTGGCTTATATATGCGGCGCTGATATAGAAGTATTAAGCCATAGTATTTCTGATCTCAAGTCAGAAATACTATGGTGTTTTTATTGACATCGCAGCGTTATTGTGCTATAATCATCACTAACATAAATCGGCTACGAACGTGAAAGAGGTGTTGCGTATGAAAACGATAATAATGCAAATGAATCCAAAAAGTAAAGCATATAACATAAGGAGGTTTATCATTTGATTAAAATTGAATTATTATCAGATACAAATTTCTGTATAGAATCATTGGATTTATATAACAGAAAACAGGATGTAAATAAGGTATATCGCAGAATAGACGGAGACTTTTCATTGGTTGAATGCAAATATACCGAGGATTGGGATCTGAACAAAAAGCGATCTGTAGCAAAGCAAATAAGCAGCGATGATCATATTACATACATAGCATTAGAAAATGATAAAGTTGTTGGTTTTATAGGTCTGTTAAAGCAGCTAAATGGTCCGTACATGATCCTTGATATGATGCAGGTGTCTTCTGAATGCAGAGGACAAGGCATTGGCAGACGATTATTTGAAGCAGGGAAAGATGAAGCAAGAAAAAACGGTGCAGAAGCTTTGTACATATCTGCTTGTTCTTCAGAGGAGACGATCGCATTTTACAGAGCAATGGGGAGTAACCTGGCAAGTGACCCTATAAAAGAAATTGCTGAAGAGGAACCGTTTGACCTTCAGATGATATGCCCTGTGAGAGATTAAATTTTTCATAAATTGGAATTTCTATCGCTTTTTGTTGCGACCGCAAATTCTGATCAGCTTAGCTACTGTATATAATGCGAATGCCCCGAAGCGCTTTTGAACGCTTCGGGGCAAATCTTCTATATGGGTACACGTCTTAAAGTCACGCCGTTTTATATTGTTTATCGTTTTTACAATATGAACATTGTTCTGTTCTGCTTTGCCAAGTGCTGAAAGCATGGATTAGTTTCGTTAAATAAACTAAATATTTGGATAGTTGGCGTGAAATATGAAACGAGTATTTGTGCGGATATACAAAAATAATAGTTAAATTTGTGTATATAAGCTATATACTTGACAAATCCTAACAAAAAGTGTATAATATGTTTATAATAAAAAACAAAAGAAAAATGATCGTTGGATTAGTTTCGATAGTTTACAAAACATGGTAATTTGAATGTGTGTGAAGGCGGGGAATCACTATGATGGAAAGAAATGCTTATAATCGAAAAGGCTTTACATTAGTTGAACTTGTAGTTGTTATCGGGATAATCGGTGCGCTGGCGGCAGTGATAGTGCCAACGGTTCTTGATTACGTAAAAAAGGCGAACCGAAAAGCCGATATAGAAACAGCAAGGCTGATAGGGCAGTGCGCTATGCAGATAATGCTGGAAGACCCAGATGCTGAGGCATCTTTCTACAACATGCACAGCAGCTCATCAAAGAAAACAGTTACTCAGGACGGAGAGACATATGACATCTGGCTGGTGGTAAGGCTTGACGGAAACGTTAACAACAAGTCGGGCAACAGTCTGGGCGGTTCTAAGTGGCAGGGCGTTCAGCGTCAGACCGAACCTTTTGCTGATGCTATGAATGCGCATAAACACATGATAATGGGCGCAAACAAGCGCAACACCAGAAATGGCGGCGATAGGGAACTTCTGATAGCGCCCATGAGAAGCTCTGAATTCAAGGGCAAAAATACCGACAGATGGTTTGTGGCATATCGTCTTGACAGCAAAAATAAGCCAACTGATGTTGTTGAAGTCTGGGCAGGAGATTCAAGCGGTCAATACGGCTCGGGCATGAGTTACAGGCTGTGGCCGAGTCCTCCCGCAGGTTATTGATATTGTATAGGGTGAAGATTTTTATAGATATTATGAAAGGGTATTGCCTGCATACACGGTGTATGCAGGCTTTCTCTTTTTTTGCATTATATCATATACCTTTTTTCTCAGCGGGTCGTCCGCAGGCATGAGGGCATAGATGTTGTACCGGAACAGCTGAACGTTTCTCTGTGTATAGATGTGCGATTTTTTTCTCCGATAAGCGCCCGACTTCAAAACGTTCTGCGCAAGTCGGTATCTCACGAATATCTCTGTTGATAAAAATGCTCATGGACTGTCAGCAGGTTTGGCGCGGCACTTTCATTGAGAATAATTCTGTTAAAAAGAAAACGGCATCTGAAATTATCAGATGCCGTAACATGTATTGCGGGAGCAGGATTTGAACCTGCGGCCTCCGGGTTATGAGCCCGACGAGCTACCAAGCTGCTCTATCCCGCGATATTTTGTTTTTTTTGTTTTGTCCTCTCGCTGAGTACTTGTATATTATAGCACAACATTTGCTGATTGTCAATAGGTTTTATTGCAAAAAATCAAAGTTTACTTATTGTTAATAAACCTGACCGACAGTTATTAAAGTTGACTGCTGTAAACTCCCGATAATGCCCGCTTTCACATACGGCTGACAGCTTGGATGATAAGATTTCGAATTTGTGAATTTGATAACGTGGGAGATGCGCGATGCTATTTTCAATGATGATACAGCAGTGCCCGTTACATTAGACTTGCATTTGAACGGCAAGCATAAAAAAACAGACACCCTGAAATACTTCAAAGTGCCTGTATTCATCAAGCGCGCCAGGAGGGACTCGAACCCCCGACCTACTGGTTCGTAGCCAGTCACTCTATCCAGCTGAGCTACTGGCGCGTGTTGAATTCTTACAACTCTGATATTATAGCATATATAAGCGGAGATGTCAATAGGGAAAATGACATTTAACAAAAAGTTCACATTTTAAGCAATTCCCGATAGCTTTCAAAGTGCATATCCGACTCTGCTATCAGCGCATCGCGGTCAGCGGCATAGTGGTCGTTCAGGCAGGCGACAGCCTTGAAACCGCCCGCTTTTGCACCTCGTATGCCCTCAATGATGTCCTCGAACACTACCGAAGTTTCGGGCATTTCACCCAGCTTTTCGCAGGCAAGCTCATACACATCAGGGAAGCCTTTCCCGCGCTTGACCTGCTCGGTAGTCGCAAAAAAGCCGAACAGATCGTACACGCCCAGCCTTTTCAGAACAGGCGCATACAGCGCTGCCGAACTTGCAGTTGCAAGCCCCAGTTTCACATCTTTTTCAGCAAGATAACGCAGATAATCCACCGCGCCGTCTACCTCACCGATGACATGGGTGTATTCGTAGACTGCCATATCCTGCCATTCCTGCATGATGCTCTCGATACTGTCAGAAAGCCCGAAAAGCTCCTTTGTGTAAACTGCCGCAGTGCGGAAATTTTTGGTGGACACCGCTTTGTAGTAGTCAGCAGGCACTTCAAATCCGCGCTTGCCCAGAAATTCACGGTCTATCTCGCTCCACACACCGTTTGAGCGTATCAGCGTGCCGTCAAGGTCGAAGATAGCCGCCTTGTATTCGGTGATATTCATGTCAGAACCCTATCTTTGCGGTAATGCCCTTTACGCTTATGCCGTCTCCAACGCTGATGGGGAGTTTCTGCTCTTCGGAAAAGCCGATAGTTTCGCCGTCTTTCAGCTCAACATCTTCACTCAGCACATACTCTTCTATCGAGAACATAAAGCTGATGACCTTGTCGGGCTGCTGTTTGCTGTCAACCACTTCCAGCTCGTTCTTACCGAAGAAAGTCATGCCCTGCGTGAAAGCGCAAAGACCGTCCTTAGCCAGATACATGCCAGTGTAGAGCATTATCGGCACAGGCATCTCGCCCTGCTTTATGCTCTCAGCGAACTGCATGTAGAACTTTTTCTCGTAAACAGTGGGGTTCTTGTATATACCGATGGCGTTGTCGAGTTTAAGCAGACTGTAAGCTATCTTCGCAAAAAGAAGAGCCTGTTCCATCGCATCGAACTTGTTCATAACAGCCATCATAACGTGAGCCTGATGTTTTGCGACTTCCTCTGCGCCGTCTTTCCACATTATGTTGTTTTTAGCGCATTCCTCAGCCTCTTTGTTTGGTACAGGGTTTGGCATCAGCGAACAAGCTACCACCATTCCCTCAGTGTGGAATACCAGCGCACCGTCCTTTACCTCGTCATCGGTCTCGATGCCCCAGTCATCTTTCAGCGATTTTCTGAAC